>NZ_CBCSFH010000002.1:0-504406 GCF_965138835.1 Mesobacillus thioparans
ATGGACTATGACCTCCTTTGGTTGGGTGGGTGATTGAGTAAACTTGGTTAAGTATCTCAATCGTAGCATAGTCATGGGACTTTTTTTGTGTCTGAAATCAGTATTTCATACACCAGGAAATTATAAAAGCATTTTAGTGCTGATAATTGCATATGGGTGTCTTAATCTAGCTCCAGCGCCTAGCCAGTTTTCTCCCCTGAATAAACTCCCTCGAGTATCTTGCGATAAGCGTTAGCTTTGAGCAGCTCGAGACGCTTGTCTAGCTGCGGCTCCTAACTCCTCGAGACGCTTCGGTCCTGCCNATGAAGTCAAAGAACGACTTCACTGCCAGGCCCTCCAGCGCTTGTCGCAGTTGGGCAGTCGCCTCCGCTTTTCGAATTGTCTAGTGTCGCCTCCTAGAAACTCCGAAACTTCAACTCCGCCCGCAGAAGCAAAAAGCGCTTCTTTGTCGGAGTCTCCAGTTTCTGCGTTTCTGGGCAGTCGTCTATACTTTTCGATTTCGGTCTGGTCAATGAAGTCAAAGAACGACTTCACTGTAAGGCCCTCCAGCGCTTGTCGGGACTGGACAAGGCGCTTGCGCTTTTGACCTGCATCTTTAGAACCATTTCCGACACATTATGAATGTAAAATAATCCCTCGTTTTGCTATAATTGTATTGGGCTAGAATTTTTTCACAGTACAGACATCCAGTTCCCATATAGGAAGGGGAGGATGCTATATGAAGGCTACGGGAATCGTGAGGAAGACGGATCAGCTGGGCAGAGTGGTCATTCCGATGGAGCTAAGGAAGAAGCTGAGTATCGGTGAAAATGACCCGCTGGAAATCTTCGTTGATGAGGATATGATCATCCTGAAGAAATACCAGCCTGACCTGACTTGCCTTTTAACCGGCACAATCAGCAATGACAACATGTCGCTTGCTGGCGGGAAAATCGTTTTAAGTAAAGAGGGAGCTGAACAATTGATTAAAGAATTGCAAAGCTATCTTGCTGCCAACTAGAGTATACATTTAAAGCAGTCCTGGTATGAGGACTGCTTTTTATTGTTTACAAATCTTCCCGATAAATCGGCATACTCATGCATCGAGGACCACCGCGCCCTCGTGAGAGTTCGGAACTTGGGATCTCGATTACCTCCACGCCATTTTTTCTTAACAGATCATTGGATACATAATTTCGATCATATGTGACGACGACTCCGGGAGCGATTGCCAGCGTGTTGGAGCCATCATTCCACTGCTCGCGCGCAGCAGCGATTTCATGGCCGCCTCCACAAGGAATCAAGATTAAGTCCTGCAGGTGTAGGACTTCCTTCAAGGTTTCTGTTAAGTTGGATCGTTCCGTAATGTCAAGTCTGTCAGGGTCTGATCCTTTTTCAAGAATATAGATTTTCATATCGCCATTAGGCCCTTCAATTCCATGATGGATGGTGAACTTTTCATGGTCCACCATGGTGAAGACGGTATCAAGGTGCATATAGGCCCTCAATTTGGGGATTTCAACAGCAACGACCTTTTTTATCTCATTATTAGTGGAGAAAATCCGTTTAGCCAATTTTTCAATAGCCTGTGCAGAAGTTCGCGCACTTACCCCGATGGCAATGACTTCTGGACTAAGCACCAGTTCATCCCCGCCTTCAAGAGGATAGTACTGATCGCGGTCATACCAATGTGGGATATCGTGGGCTGCGAACCTCGGATGGTGCTTCATGATGAAGTCCATGAACAGTGACTCTCTTTTCCGAGCTCCTTCACACATCTTGTTCAGCGATATCCCATTGCCAATCACAGCCGCCGGATCCCTCGTGAAATAGAGGTTTGGCATTGGGTCAAGGAAAAAAGGATAGTAGTCGTCCAGCAGTTCGTGTAAATGTACCTTTTTCTCCTTCTCGATCTCTGATTTTAAGACTCCGGACATCACCTTTCGGATCATCTCATCAGTGGAAAAGGAACGGAGGTACTCTTCAACAGTACTTCTTGAACCGTTCAGATTGCTTTTGCTTTCATTGAGCACCTGATTAATGAATTCCTGCCTTAAGTCATCAGTATGTAATGCCTCTTGAATCAGATTATCAAGATAAAGGACTTCGACGCCCCGGTTTCTTAAAACATCAGCGAAATAATCATGTTCTCTCTGGACTGCTGGAAGATAAGGGATGTCGTCAAAAAGAAGCCTTTCCAAATACTTTGGTGTCAGGTTTTCGACCTCTTTGCCTGGCTTATGCAGGACGACGGATTTTAACTTTCCAATCTCTGAAGTTATATTAAGTGGATTTTCCATAAAATTGACCTCCCGTGCTGAGTTTCTATTTCTATTTGAATCAGAAGGAAGTGAAGATGAAAAGATTTTCACAGCACTCTCCTGACTGTCTGTTTCTGACAGACTGGCCCTCTTCTATTTACCCTTTAAAAATTTTTCAAACCTGATTTCAACAAATTCTTGTTTTTTGAAGACAAAGAGGGAAAAATATAAAAAGTAAGCGTTTTCTGTCCTTCATAGATGTACAAAATTAAGAATTGTGTTAAAGTATATTTTATAAAAACAGATTATATATGCTTTGGCGGACTAACACATTGTCCTCTCCAAAAAGACAGGTGTTTCCGTATTAATGACATGCCGATTATCGGCAGAAAGGGGATTTCGATGTCTAGCAAAACATTGGATCAATTTTTAAATGAGAACCTGGAGGATTTAAAAGGGAAAGGTCTTTATAATGTGATCGACCCGCTTGAAAGTCCTAATGGACCAGTCATTACGATTAACGGAAAAGATTTGATCAATCTATCATCTAATAATTACCTCGGACTTGCTACAGATGACAGATTGAAAAAAGCTGCGGATGAAGCGATTTCACGGTTCGGAGTGGGAGCAGGTGCCGTTAGGACGATTAATGGGACACTCAAGCTACATGTTGAACTTGAAGAAAAGCTAGCCAAGTTCAAGAAAACAGAAGCAGCCATCGCTTATCAATCTGGCTTCATGTGCAATATGGCCGCGATTTCCGCGGTAATGGATAAAAATGATGCGATTCTTTCGGATGAATTGAACCACGCTTCGATTATTGACGGCTGCCGTCTATCCCGGGCGAAAATCATCCGATTCAACCATTCTGATATGGAAGACTTACGCGCAAAGGCAAAAGAAGCAAAGGAATCAGGGCAATACAATAAAATCATGGTCATCACCGATGGCGTCTTCTCTATGGATGGAGATATTGCCAAATTGCCAGAAATCGTTGAAGTCGCAGAAGAGTTCGATTTGATTACATATGTTGATGATGCGCACGGTTCTGGAGTACTTGGGGAAGGTGCAGGAACGGTCAAGCATTTCGGCCTTTCAGATAAAGTCGATTTCCAGATAGGGACATTATCGAAAGCTATCGGGGTAGTTGGAGGATATGTCGCGGGTAAGCAGAGCCTGATTGACTGGCTGAAAGTGAGAAGCCGTCCATTCCTGTTCTCAACTTCCCTTACGCCTGCTGATGTCGCTGCCAGCATTAAAGCCATTGAAATCCTGATGGAAAGCACAGAGCTGAACCAGCGACTTTGGGAAAATGCGAACTATCTGAAGGATGGACTGCAAAAGCTAGGATTTGATATTGGACATTCTGAGACGCCAATCACTCCTTGTATCATTGGAGACGAAGTAAAAACACAGGAATTCAGCAAGCGTTTATATGAAGAGGGAGTCTACGCAAAATCAATCGTATTCCCAACAGTACCGCGGGGAACAGGGCGGGTAAGGAATATGCCTTCTGCTGCGCATACGAAAGAAATGCTGGATGAGGCAATTTCTATTTACGAAAAAGCAGGAAAAGAACTAGGGATTATTTAAGTGGATATGCCGGTTTGTTTGACAAGCCGGCATAGTTTTAAGGAAAACCAGGAGGAATACATAGAATGAAAAAGATATTGATTACTGGTGCACTTGGCCAGATTGGTTCCGAATTAACAGTGAAACTGCGTGATATTTATGGCCTGGACAATGTCATTGCTACTGATATCAGACAGACGAATTCAGAAGCAGCTGTCAACGGCCCGTTCGAGATTCTCGATGTAATGGATGCCAATAGGATGACGGAGTTAGCAAAAAAATACAATGTTGACACGATCATGCACATGGCCGCACTGCTTTCAGCAACAGCAGAGACGAAGCCGGTTTTTGCATGGAACCTGAATATGGGCGGCTTGATGAATGCCCTTGAAACCGCAAGAGAATTGAATCTGCAATTCTTCACACCAAGCTCAATCGGGGCGTTCGGACCGAACACACCGAAAGACCATACTCCTCAGGACACGATCCAGCGTCCTACGACGATGTATGGAGTGAACAAGGTTGCCGGTGAACTGCTGGCGGATTATTATTTCCACCGCTTTGGAGTTGACACCAGGGGAGTAAGGTTCCCTGGATTGATTTCTTATGTTACTCCTCCAGGAGGAGGAACTACTGATTATGCGGTAGAGATTTATTATGAAGCAACCAAAAATGGCAAGTATAGCTCATATATCGACAAAGGGACTTATATGGACATGATGTATATGCCTGACGCGCTTGGTGCAATCATTGATTTAATGGAGGCAGATCCTTCTAAGCTCGTCCATCGCAATGCTTTTAACGTAACGGCGATGAGTTTCGATCCTGAACAGCTGGCAGCAGAAATCAGGAAGCACATCCCTGGCTTTGAACTAACTTATGAAGTGGATCCTGTCAGACAGGCAATTGCCGATAGCTGGCCGAATTCGATCGATGCATCAGCTGCTGCTGTGGAATGGGGATTCAAGGCAAAGTATGACCTGGGGAGTATGACTGCCGATATGCTGGAAAAATTGAAGGTTAAATTATAATAATGAAGAAAAAAGGTGAAATCAAATTTGATTTCACCTTTTTACATAGATTAGTTTATCCTGTTTTTCTGTGACTTTGCCAATGATAGCTGCATGGTTCAAGCCTTTGTCTTTGAGTGCTTTTACATATTGATGAGCCTCATTCTCTGGCAGTGAAACGAGAAGTCCGCCTGACGTGATTGCATCACACAGGACCAGTTGTTCATCAGGAGAAATGTCCTGATATTCTACATCGTTCTCCAGCCATTTATGATTGGATTTAGAACCGCCAGGCACAACGCCTTTAGCTGCCAATTCATAAGTACCTTCAAGAACCGGAACACTAGACAGGTCAATCTCAAAGCTGACATTGCTGCCGCGTGCAATTTCACTTCCGTGGCCGAGAAGGCCGAATCCTGTTACATCCGTAACTGCATGAGGATTGAAGTTTTTAAGCGCTTCAGCAGCGCTTTTGTTCAATAAGGCCATTGTTTCGGTTACTGCCTGTTCCTGCTCGGCCGTTACTGCACTGCGCTTGATACCTGTGGTCATGATTCCGACGCCGATTGGTTTTGAAATGACCAGAACATCACCGGCTTGTGCGCCGACGTTTTTCCAGATTGCTTCGGGGTGCGCGAGTCCTGTAACGGATAAGCCGAATTTAGGCTCCTGGTCATCGATTGAATGTCCGCCAACCGTAACAGCGCCAGCTTCTTTCACTTTGTCACTTGCTCCTCTTAATATTTCGGCAAGTATATCCGGACCGAGCTTTTTGACGGGATAGCCAACTATATTAAGGACTGTTTTTGGTTCTCCGCCCATTGCGTACACATCGCTCAGTGCATTCGCCGCAGCGATTTGGCCGAACATATAAGGGTCATCCACAATGGGGGTGAAGTAATCAATTGTCTGGATCAGGGCAATATCTTCTGTCAGTTTATATACACCTGCATCATCGGATGTTTCATGTCCGACAAGCAATTCAGGAACAGGTTCCTGTTCAGGTAATAGACGCAGAACCTGCGTCAAGTCCTCGGGACTGATTTTGCATCCTCAGCCAGCTTTTGTTGACATTGAAGTCAAACGGATTTTTTCATGTTCACTCAACCTTATCACCTCAACAGAAAGTATACTCCTTCTTGTTTTTAAAATCATCCTTAAGCTACTATTATTTGCACAGGGAAAGACTTTACACTAAAATTACAGTAAATATATATTTAAGAGCTTAACAAGGGGGATTTTGCATGGAAAAGTATCATGTCACCGTAGAATTCTGCATGATGTGAAATTACGCGCCAAAAGCCGCGAGTCTCGCGGAAGATTTATTCACACATTTTCGCAGCCAAATCGAAAAGATGGAACTGATACCGGCTTCTAAAGGAGCATTCGAAGTTACGGTAAATGGGAAACTTCTGTATTCCAAACTTGATACAGGTGTTTTTCCGGATACCGACGAAATGATCAAGCAAATAGAAGCATAAAAAATGCCTGGCTGCTGCCAGGCATTTTTTGATACTTTAATAAGTACTTCATGAACTCACATTTCACCTGATTGAAAAAATTTCGAATGGTTATTAATGATATAATGAAACAATGTAGATTTGTTTGTGGGGGCATGTGAAAATGAAGGAATTGTTGAGAGCCTTGCCTGCAGTTCATGAACTGCAGAAAGACCAAAGGTTTAAGGATCTTATCGAGCAGTTTGATATAGATGGGGTCTATTTGACCGATGTTCTGAAATCGGAAATGGATAGAATAAGGATTGATCTCCTTAAGGGAAATTGGACAGGGGCGGAGCCAGGCACAGAAGCATTTATCGACCATGTCTTTGAAGCAGTTGGTCATTCCGCGGCTGAACGATTGGATTATACACTTAAAACCGTGATCAATGCTACCGGTACCATTTTACATACTAATCTGGGCAGGGCACGGCTGAGTGAGAATGCTATAAAGCATGTTGTGGAAACGGCAAAGAATTATTCAAATCTCGAATATAAGCTTGACGAGGGCAAACGCGGCTCCCGGCACAGTCATGTGGAAGCATTGGTAAAGGAAATCACAGGAGCAGAAGCAGCCATGGTAGTCAACAATAATGCAGCTGCTGTTTTTATCATCCTTAGTGCGCTTGCAAGGGATAAAGAGGTTATCGTTTCCCGGGGACAACTCGTGGAGATTGGTGGTTCTTTCCGCATCTCTTCGATTATGGAGGAAAGCGGAGCAAGACTGGTTGAAGTGGGTACCACGAATAAAACTCATTTATTCGATTATGAGAATGCCATATCCGATCAGACGTCCATGATCCTTAAGGTCCATACTAGCAATTTTAAAATCCTTGGTTTTACAAAGGCAGTAGAGAGCAATGAGTTGGCACAACTGACAAATAACCACGAAGATGTCATTTTTTATGAAGACCTTGGCAGTGGGGTTCTGTATGATTTCCGAAGACATGGTATTGGAGAAGAGCCAGTTGTCAGTGAGGTGCTTAAAATGGGAGCGGATATTGTATCGTTCAGCGGAGATAAATTGCTGGGTGGACCACAGGCTGGCATCATTGCAGGGAAAAAAGTGCTGATCGATAAACTGAAGAAGCATCAACTAGCCAGGGTCGTAAGAGTGGATAAGATGACCCTCGCGGCGCTGGAAGCAACATTAATGGACTATTTAAAAGGAGAAAAGGGGATGAACAATATCCCGACTCTTCGGGATTTACTTGTGCCATTGTCAGAATTGAAAGCAAGGACTGAAAACTTTGTCCAGTCAATTCGATCTTTCGGCGGAAACCTGGTCGCAAACATGTCGGAAGGAAGCAGCCAGGTAGGCGGGGGGACGATGCCGGATGTCGAGCTCCCTACCTATCTAGTCTCCATCAGCCACCCTGAATTAAGTGCTGAACATATTGCGAGAAAGCTCAGGACTGAAAATTCTCCAGCCATCATTGTCCGAATTCATAAAGAAGTGGTGCAAGTCGATCTCCGTACCGTTTCTGCAGAAGAGGAACAACAGTTATTGGATGCCCTTAAATTGATATAGAAATCATGGCTGCCAGTGTATTTGGCAGCCATTTTGTTGTTACATATCGTGCCCTGAATTATGCTTTTGACGAGTATGGTTGCGGTTTTTAACCTTTTTTGACCCGCTTAGTGGGGCAGGCTGGCTGTCTTGGTCACCCTTGGGAGCGTTTTTATGCATATCTTTAGAATCGTTTTTGTTCATTGCTCATCCCTCCTGATTTTAGGATTAGATTTTCTCTTGAATTTATACTGAATAAATAACTCATATATGTGCAATTTAACGGTAAAGATTTAACTACATCAGGAGGAAAACACATATGCCTTACAATAAAGATAAACAACAAGCCTTCCAGGCAGCTCAGCAAGGATTTGAAGACGCACAGGGCCTATATTCGGAAATTGTCCGTGACTCAGCAAGCTATGGGCACCAGTTAAAGCATCTTAAAAATGAAGTGAATGAAGCATTTCAGCAAATTGAAAACGCCCTTGAGAATGCATCTGAACATCAAAGGGGACAATTGGAAAGATTCCAGCAGGACCTCAGGAGCATCGTGAATGAAGTGAATATGGAATAAAAAGAAAGCGGAAGGCGCGCCTTCCGCTTTTTCATATGCCAGGCATGTATTAGAACCAGCTTTGGTTACTGATTCTTTTTACGCTTCTTATTATTTTGTTTTTCTAGTTCAGTCAATGGTTCATTTGCCATTTCTTCGTTAAATCCTGCACCATTTCCCTGGGCTTTTGCAGCATTTGCGCCGGGAATGACATGATTTGATTTTCTTTTTACCACAGTATTCACCTCCATCGGCATATTTTTTCCCATAACACAGTCAACAATCCGGGTTTTTTGTTTTTGTAAAATAGTTTTTGGGGTGATTGGATGAAAAATGGAACTGATTTCTTCTTCGGTAAAATCCCATTAAAGGTGTTTTTATCATGGTAATGATTTTTATAATAAGGAAAACTTATCATGCACAATAACTTTCTTGTTATTTACTTATATACAAGGTTATATTAATATGAAATTGTAAGAAAAGTTAGGATGGAATACAAGATTCAAACTTTTCGACAACTACTTTTATTTAGTTTATGATGTTTACGTAGAAGAAGGGGGTAAACATATGTCAAACCAAGATGTTTTTAACGCCCGCAGTTCATTTGAAGTTGACGGGAAACGCTATCATTACTATAGCCTGGCAGCATTAGAAAAGGCTGGAATCGGCAATGTATCAAAACTGCCTTACTCTGTTAAGGTATTGCTTGAATCCGTGCTCCGCCAGCATGATGGCTTTGTGATCACAAAAGAGCATGTTGAAAATCTAGCAAAATGGGGAACCAGCGAAGTAAAAGAAGTGGATGTGCCGTTCAAGCCATCACGTGTCATTCTTCAGGACTTCACTGGTGTACCAGCAGTCGTTGACCTTGCTTCACTTAGGAAAGCAATGGCAGACATGGGTGGAGACCCAGACAAAATCAACCCTGAAAAGCCGGTTGATCTAGTTATTGACCACTCTGTACAGGTTGATAAGTACGGCACTCCTGACGCACTTAATGTGAACATGGAACTGGAATTCGAACGTAACGCTGAACGTTACCAGTTCTTGAGCTGGGCACAGAAAGCATTCGACAACTACCGCGCTGTACCGCCGGCAACAGGGATCGTTCACCAGGTGAACCTTGAGTACCTTGCAAGCGTTGTCCACGCTGTAGAAAATGCGGATGGCGAATTCGAAACATTCCCTGATTCATTGGTAGGTACTGACTCTCATACTACAATGATCAACGGTATTGGCGTTCTTGGATGGGGCGTAGGCGGTATCGAAGCGGAAGCTGGAATGCTTGGCCAGCCTTCATACTTCCCAGTACCAGAAGTAGTAGGTGTTAAATTAGTAGGCGATATGCCGAACGGCGCTACTGCAACTGACCTTGCACTTAAAGTGACACAGGTTCTTCGCAGCAAAGGTGTTGTGGGTAAATTCGTCGAGTTCTTCGGACCTGGCGTAGTGACACTTCCGCTTGCTGACCGTGCGACTGTTGCCAACATGGCACCAGAATACGGCGCTACTTGCGGATTCTTCCCAGTAGATGGAGAAGCATTGGATTACATGCGTTTAACTGGCCGCTCAGAAGACCACATTAAAGTGGTTGAGGCATACTGCAAGGAAAACGGATTATTCTTCGATCCTGCATTAGAGCCAGTTTATACTGATGTTGTAGAAATCAATCTTTCTGACATCGAAGCTAACCTTTCTGGTCCTAAGCGTCCACAAGACTTGATTCCGCTTTCAGCAATGCAAAAGTCCTTCAAGGAAGCATTGACTGCTCCAGCAGGAAACCAGGGATTTGGCCTTGGCAAGAAGGAAATTGACAAAGAAGCCGTTGTTGAGTTCGCTAATGGCGACAAAACAACAATGAAGACTGGTGCAATCGCAATCGCCGCGATCACTAGCTGTACAAATACATCAAACCCATACGTACTTGTTGGGGCAGGACTTGTAGCCAAGAAGGCTGTTGAACTGGGAATGGAAGTTCCTAAGTTCGTTAAAACATCATTGGCACCAGGATCTAAGGTTGTTACTGGATACCTTCGCGATTCAGAATTGCTTCCTTATCTTGAAACTCTTGGTTTCAACCTTGTAGGTTATGGCTGTACGACATGTATCGGTAACTCCGGTCCATTAAAGCCGGAAATCGAAAAGTCTGTTGCTGAAAGTGATCTTCTGGTTACTTCAGTCCTTTCCGGTAACCGTAACTTCGAAGGACGTATCCACCCGCTTGTAAAAGCAAACTACCTGGCTTCACCGCCGTTGGTTGTTGCATATGCTCTAGCTGGAACTGTGGACATCGACCTTCAGAACGACCCAATAGGAAAAGACAAAGACGGCAACGACGTATTCTTCAAGGATATCTGGCCGTCAACTGCAGAAGTGAACGACGTCGTTCACCGTGTTGTAACACCAGAACTATTCCGCAGAGAGTACGAAACTGTATTCACTGACAACGAAAAGTGGAACGAGATTCAAACAAACAGCGATCCGCTTTACACTTTCGATGAGGATTCAACTTATATCGCAAACCCTCCATTCTTTGAAGGGTTGACTCCAGAGGCTGGGGAAGTTGCTCCATTGAACAACTTGCGTATTGTCGGCAAGTTCGGTGACTCTGTAACAACTGACCATATTTCTCCTGCAGGTGCAATCGGCAAAGATACACCAGCTGGAAAATACCTGCGTGAAAAGGGTGTAGAGCCACGCGACTTCAACTCTTACGGTTCACGCCGTGGTAACCACGAAGTCATGATGCGCGGAACATTCGCAAACATCCGTATCAAGAACCAGATCGCTCCTGGCACAGAAGGCGGCTTCACAACTTACTGGCCAACGAACGAAGTCATGTCCATCTTTGATGCTTGCATGAAGTACAAAGAGCAGGGCACTGGCCTGATGGTTATCGCAGGAAAAGATTACGGTATGGGATCATCCCGTGACTGGGCTGCAAAAGGTACGAACCTATTAGGTATCAAGACTGTTATCGCTGAAAGCTTCGAGCGTATCCACCGTTCAAACCTTGTATTGATGGGCGTACTGCCACTTCAATTCAAAGCTGGTGAAAACGCAGAAACTCTTGGCCTGACAGGCAAAGAATCATTCGACGTCCAGATTGATGAAAAGGTTCGCCCACGCGACATCATCACTGTGACAGCTACTGATGAAGAAGGCAACAAGAAAACTTTCGAAGTTCTTGTACGTTTCGATTCAGAAGTCGAAATCGACTACTACCGTCACGGCGGCATCCTGCAAATGGTCCTTCGTGATAAATTAAAAGCATAATATGAAATACAGAACCCCCTCGTCCTTATACGGACGAGGGGGTTTTTCGCTTTTTTTGTGATTAAATCTGTGAGTATCAAAGTTTGATTTCGACAGTTTTCGATTTTTTTGGACAGTGCTTGCATAAGCCAGCTTTTTGCCTGAATCATACCCTTATGATGGAAGAAGAGCCTACATAAGGGCAGCTTTCAGCGAGAATGGTACCCTTATGATGGAAGAAGAGTCTACATAAGGGCATCTTTCAGCAGTAATGATACCCTTATGAGGGCAGAAGAACCTGCATAAGGTCATCTTTCAGCCGTAATGGTACCCTTATGAGAGAGGAAGAGCCTGCATATTCTGGCTCAATCCTCATAACTTCTCACTTTTTTAACCTGGTTACTCTTTTTATTAACAAAACTTACAAAATTAACGAAAACTTCTGTAAAATCGACAAACTCTCCTATTGATAATTACTGTCAAAGAGGTATGTTTAAGATAGATGGAACATAAGGAGTGGTTTCTATGGGCCTTGTATCGATCGTGGCAAGAAAGAATTTCATTTCATTGGTTACTGATCTGGGTATACAGCAGTTCTCCGATGACATTCGGTTTAAGGAATTGATCCCTGATACAGCGTTCATTGCATTCTGTGGTGATGAAGAATATGCGGTAATGGCCGCTGATGCTGCTGAAACTCTTATTAACCAAGGTTTCAGTCTAAAGGAACTTGCTGAATCAATCCAGTCATCAATCAACAATCCGATGTTTTTGGCAGATGGCCGGCTTTTTGAGGCAGTGGTGGCGGGTTATTCTCAAAAAGGGGAAGCTCAATATCACGTCATTTCCAACAGGAAACCTCTTGAATCCTATTATCCCGGCTCAGGTGAAAGTCTCTATTATGTTAATGGACATGAAACGATGCTTGTTTTTGAGAAATCATTGAAGATGTATGGAATGGGGACAGTTGACCAGGCACAGGCAGCTCAAGTCCATCTGCTGCGGGAGGCTTCAAAATTCATTCCTGGCATTCATACGAATGCGTCATCCTATATCCTAAAAAGAGCAAACTAAAACAGCCCTGGTATCCAGGGCTGTTTTAATATGATTATAGTGCATACTGCAAGACAAAATTACCAAGGAACAGCAGGGCAATCATATAAAGTGCCGGCTGGATTTCTTTGCCTTTACCCATTAGCAGCTTCATTAAAGGATAAAGGATGAAACCAATTGCCATTCCATCTGCAATGCTGTAAGTCAATGGTATCAGCACAATGATCAGCAGTGCAGGGAAGCTTTCCAGTAAATCGTCGAGTTTGATGTTCGTGATATTCTGCAGCATGAGTACGCCAATTAAAATTAAGACTGGAGATACAGCACTTTCCGGGACTATTTTTATCACAGGGATTAAGACAATGGAAGCCAGGAATAGGAGTCCAGTTACAATGCTTGTTAATCCTGTCCGGCCACCAGCTGCGATCCCTGCTGCACTTTCGACAGAGGCAACGGTCGGGCTAGTGCCGAAAATACCGGCTGTTGCTACTGAAATTGCATTTGCCTGTAAAGCTTTCTTGGATTTATGTGTCTGGTTTAACATCTTTGTATGTCCATGGATCAAACCGATATTTTCGAAAATAACTACCATTGCCAATGAAAAAGCAGTTAGCCAGAAAACAAAATCACCCGCTTTCGCAAATGACATTTGACCAAACACACTCATATACCCTCCGAATGAAGGCATGCTCCATGACGCTCCATTACTTCTGAAGTCACCAAAAAGAAAGGCAAGTGTGGCAGTAAATGCGATACTAAGCAATAGGTTGCCAGGTACATTTTTAATGAATAATACGACAGTGACAACCAGGCCGATCAAAGTGATGAGTGCTGTTGAACTGCTGAGGTCCCCGATTGCAAGCAATGTATGATCAGAATTGGTAATGATTCCGCTATTATCGAAACCGATCAGGATTAATAGGATGCCGATCCCAACAGTGATGGCTTCCTTCAGGGAGTCAGGAATGGATGTGACAATCGTCTTTGCCAGTGGCGTGAAAGCTAATACCATGAAAATGACTCCAGAAACAAACACCATTGCAAGGGCTTCCTGCCATGCGAAGCCGCCTGACTGCACGATTGTGTATGTAAACATCGCATTCAGTCCCATTCCCGGAATAACTAAAATGGGTGTATTGCTCCAAAAACCCATGAGCAGGCAGCCTGCGAATACGGTCAAAATGGTAGCGATGATCCCTGCTTCCAGCGGGATTCCGGCTGCTGATAAAATAGTCGCGTTAACAATGATGATATATACAACAGTTATATAGGAGATCAGACCAGCTGAAAACTCTCTTCCGATTGTTGTATCATGTGCTTTTAATTGAAATAATTTATCCATGTGTTCTCCTCTCTCTTTATATAGATAAATTTTCCGCTTTGAAACGAATGAAAATATCGTAACATAGACAATCGGTATATTGAAAATATATAATTTATATAATAATCATATCTTTTTTAAATAGAGGGGTTTTATGGATATCAGACAGATGCGTTATTTCATAGCGATTGCGGAGGAAAAAAATATCACGGCGGCTGCTCATAGACTTCATATGTCCCAACCTCCGTTAAGCCTTCAATTAAAACAAATGGAGGAAGAGCTAGGAGTAATGCTCGTTGAACGGCACGGAAAGAAATTTGAGCTGACAGATAAAGGAGAATTGCTCTACAGACATGCACTAAATATTGTCCATTCATTCGAGGAAGTGAAAAATGAACTTCAAGAAACGGATGAAGGGAGGAAAGGGAATCTATCAGTGGGGATCAACACGCTGTCTGTACCTCAGTTCCCGGAATGGCTAGACGAATTCCACTCTATGTTCCCTCTCGTTTATTTGCGCATTGTTCAAAATGACTCCGCCTATCTGGCAGAGCTTGTTAAAAATAGATCCATTGAATTGGGGCTTGTCAGACTGCCGTTGTCCAATCAAGATTTAAGTTATCTTCATTTATACAATGAGCCATTTGTATTTGTTTGCAGGGAGAAAATCGGTGACAGCATATCACTAGAAACGATCAGCCGTTTCCCGCTCATTCTACCTTCGACAGAGGGACTTGGAAGCTATAATATCATCAACGAGGCAATAAACAAGGCACAGCTGACCGTACAGATCATCTGTGAATGTTCAGATATGAATGTCCTGATGAAGCTGGTTTCTTCAGGGATTGGGGCGACCATCGTTCCTGAATCGGTATTCCGATCATATAGGCAAAGCAATTTGTATGCCAGAGAAATAACAGATTCGACCCTGACTTCATCGATGGGGTTGATCTGGTTGAAACAGCACCATCTATCCAGGCCAGCACGTAATTTCATTGAACTGGTGAAACAGCGGCTGGGTATTAGTGAATCATAGCAATCAGTGAATGGACCTGATATAAACGAAAACAGCTACTTTCAAATATATTTCACTTGCTCAAAACCTGTAAATTGGTAAAATGATATTTAGTTTCAGAATTGTCGTACAAGGCAGAAGGAGGAGCGGCATGGAAGATATATTTTTACAGTCGGTAAAATTTGACGGTGAAAAGTTATATGTTTTGGACCAAACAAAACTTCCACAAGTGACAGAATTCCTGGAAATCACGGATATAGAGGATGTATGGGATGCAATTAAACAGCTAAAAGTCAGAGGTGCGCCAGCAATTGGCATTGCGGCTGCCTATGGACTGGCTCTCGGTATCAAAGATGCACCTGAGTCAGACTTCGAGGCATTTTATGAGTATTTCAAGGAAAAGGCAGATTATCTTGCCACTTCCAGGCCGACTGCAGTCAATTTGTTCTGGGCTCTTAAGAGAATGGATGCACGAGCGAAGGCTGAAAACGGGAAACCTGTGTCGAGCATTAAGAAATTGCTGATCGAAGAAGCTCACACAATCCGGCAGGAGGATGAAAATGTCTGCAGCTCCATTGGTGAAAATGCGTTAAGTTTATTTCAAGATGGGATGACAGTCCTGACTCACTGTAACGCAGGCGGTATTGCGACCGCAAAGTACGGAACGGCTCTTGCTCCGATCTATTTGGCGAAGGAAAGAGGCATGGACATCAAGGTGTTTGCCGATGAAACGCGTCCATTGCTTCAGGGAGCCCGTCTGACCGCCTGGGAGTTGATGCAGGCTGGGATTGATGTGACCCTTATAACGGACAGCATGGCGGCCATGGTGATGCAGCAAGGCAAGGTACAGGCAGTCATTGTTGGCTGCGACCGTGTTGCCGCTAACGGTGATGTCGCAAATAAAATTGGTACTTATGGCGTTGCTCTACTGGCAAAAGCCCACAATATTCCGTTTTACGTGGCGGCACCTTTATCAACCATCGATCTTGAAACCAGAACAGGTGAAGACATTCCAATAGAAGAGCGAGCAGCAGAAGAAATCACGGCAGGATTCGGAAAATCCACTGCCCCTGAGGGAGTCAAAGTCTTCAATCCAGCCTTTGATGTCACGCCTCATCATTTGATAACAGCCATCATCACCGAAAAAGGAGTCATGCGCGGAAATTACAGCGAGGAACTTCCGCATCTTTTTGAAAATTAAAGTGGATGACCGCCGGGGATTTGATCCCCGGTTTTTTCTTTGCTGATATTGTTCACACAATCATCATATTTTCTGACTTAACCACTTTCATTATCTTAGTATACTTGGGATAACCTACTTGTAACTGATATAAAGGAGGGTGTTTCATGATTAAAAAGACAATTGGTGCAGGGATTCTTTCTGGATTGCTGCTGTTTGCTTTTTTTCAGCATTTCTACAAGGCGGACCGTCCTGAAGCCATCGAGGCTTCGACCACTTCTTCTGGAATTGATATAGGCTTGATGGCGCCATCTTTTACTTTAAAAAACCTTGCAGGGGAAGAGATTGCTCTTAAGGATTATAAGGGCAGGAAAATTATGCTCAACTTTTGGGCGACATGGTGCCCGCCATGTAAAGAGGAAATGCCTGCAATGGAGAAGTTTTACAAAAGACACTCAGGCGATGTTGAAATTCTCGCCATCAATCTGGATCCCCAAAATGATGTAAAAGCATTTGCTGAAAAAAATGAGCTTTCATTTCCCATCCTGCTTGACGAATCTGGCACGACACAGCAGATATACCAGATTATTTCAATTCCGACTACCTTTATTATTGACGAAAAGGGAGTAATATTAAAAAAGCATATTGGTTCCATGAGCTATGAGCAGATGGAAGAACTGTTAAAATAACACATCAGGTCTCTCCTGGTGTTTTTTTATGGGAAAAATTGCTTGGAGAGGACATGGAAAATACGGGTAAGAATAAAATACGATTAAATTTTCAAAAAGTTGTAATAATTGCAACCGTTTCCGGACATAATAACTGTTAGAATGATGGTAAAGGATGGTGAACACGATGAGGAAACCTAGAAAACGTTCTTTTCAAGAGCTCGTAATGGAAAATAAACGTCAACTTCTGAATGACCGTGATGCACTCGAAAAAATCGAGGCGAAATTAGAGCAAAAACACTTAGGAAAAGCAGAGTAACTTTCATACATTACCATTCATGATTAGCTCTTCTTCAGGTAAAACTTAATCTAGAGGAGGGATGGTCATGAGTAATCCGAAAAGGGACAGCAAGCACCACGTTCCGAGCCACCTTGGAACCCAGCCACGCGGTTTCAGCGGGAACAAGGGCAAGAAGATGAATGATAAATCTGGAGAACATGCACAGGTAATCCAGACTAAAGGTGAATAAATTGTGGAAGCCAGCCTGCCTGAACTTGATGGCGGGCTTTTAATTTTAGTTAAAATTCTTACATGCCTTGGTAAAGCTTTGGTCGGATAGCAATATTCCTAAGGTAAAATCCAAGACAAAAAAGTATCCACTGTTTTCCGCTTATATTCAATTTCAATCATCACATACTATTGTTGTACTTTTTAAAAGGAGGTACATGACAATGGCAAACCAAACACCAAAGCCAGATGATCGCAGTGATAATGTGGAAAAATTGCAGTCCATGATCCATCACACCATTGAAAACATGGAAGATGCTGAGGCTGCAATGGTCAATTCGAGTCCTGAAGACCAGCAAAGGATCAAGGATAAAAATGAGCGCCGACGTGAAAGCATTGATGCTTTCAGGTCAGAAATCAAGGATGAAGCGCACAGACAGCAGTAATGGAAGAGACCCGTCACCAAAAAGGCGGGTCTTTTTTCGTTTGTATGAAAATGTGATAATATACGGAATGTAATGTAAAAAAGGATCTCGTTAATTTATAGATAAAGAAGTGATTTCGATGGAGCAACACAAAAAGCAAATTCCTTTAGATGAACAGCTGTTACTTTGGGAGGAAGAAATTCGTTCTAAGGGGTTCATTCGTGATGAGGCCGCTTTGATCACGGCCATTAAAGTTTTGACAAAAAGCCAGGAACAGAAAAAACTGTCTCAGGTTTTAACTCTGGCAGCTCAATCAAGAGCTAAACGGAACGGTTTTGATTCCGTTGTTCTCGAGTGGCTGAAATCAGCGGTTGAACAAGATTCTAAAAACATCAAAGCTAAATCACTGGTGGCAGCTAACCAGTGGAAGGACAAAGGGAATCTATTTGATGGGCTGGTCTACCCGCGGATTCGGGAAACAGACAACCGCGCCCTCAAAAAGAAAACCGCAGAGCAATATATTGCTATATCCCAGCAATTCCTTTCACATGCCGAGGAAATGCTGGATGAGCTAAAAGACCAGACGCCAGGTGATGGCTCTGATTTTACCGGGAAATTCGACAAGTTGACACATTTACTGGAGCAGGCCATTGAAGAAACTGCTGCCCTCCTGAAAGCAACAAAGCTGTACGAAGAATCAGTGACTGGCGTCTTCCATACGGCTATCCATTTTGAGGAAATGAAAAAAAGGCTTCATAACCTGGATGAGGTCAAGCTTCAATGGGAAGAAGAATTCGCCGCAGAAATGGAGAATCAGAATCAGTCAGAAAGGGATCCTTTGGCTGAACTCCATCAGATGGTCGGCCTTGAATCTGTCAAAGAGCGAGTGAACGATTTTTATCGGTTCCTTAAATATCAGCAAAAACGAAAAGAACTTGGGCTGCAAACAAAGGATGACCAAAGCCTTAATATGGTGCTCACAGGCAATCCTGGTACAGGGAAAACATCGCTGGCACGGTTGCTGGCAAAAATATATCATCAACTCGGTGTTTTGCCGCGAGAAGAAATCATCGAGGCTGACCGTTCACAGTTAGTCGGCGCTTATGTGGGGCAAACTGAGGAAAACGTCCGGAAGACTGTTGAACAAGCTCTTGGCGGTGTGTTATTCATCGATGAGGCTTATAGTCTCAAACGTGAAGGCCAGACGGGGAATGACTATGGCCAAACTGCAATCGATACATTGGTTTCGTTGATGACCGGAAGTGAATATGGCGGGAAATTTGCGGTGATCCTTGCTGGATATCCCGAAGAAATGCGCCAGTTCCTTGATGGTAATCCTGGTTTAAGATCTCGTTTTCCGCAATCGAATTTCATTCATCTGCCTGATTATACGGAAGATGAACTGATGGAGATTGCCGAGCAGGCAGCACGGGATAATGATTACGCCATGACCGAACCTGCAAAGCTTGAGCTTAGGGAACGGATCGAGAAGGAAAGAGTCGATGATACATTTGGCAATGCACGGACAGTGCGTAACCTTGTAATGGAAGCAATATTCAAGAAAGGCTCAAGGAAGATTGAAGATGATGATTTTTCAACATATACGCTGTTGGAAAAAGCGGATTTCGAAACTTCTTCAAAGCCTTCAGCAGAAAAACCGCTTGATCGCCTCCAGGCATTAGTAGGTTTGGATACGGTGAAATCCGAAGTCACCTCGCTTATTTCTTTCGTAAGGATGCAGCATCTTCGAAAGGAAAAAGGGCTGCCTGCTGTTCCGATCCAGCTGCATTCTGTCTTCACCGGTAATCCCGGGACCGGTAAAACGACTGTCGCGAAGATTTACGCTGAACTGTTGAAGGATTGCGGAATGTTAAAGCGGGGACACCTGATCACCAGCAGCAGGGCGGATTTTGTCGCAGGTTATGTAGGTCAAACAGCCATCAAGACAAAGAAAAAAATCCGTGAGGCACTAGGTGGAGTTCTTTTTATAGATGAGGCTTATTCATTGCTAGGACAAAGCTCAGGTGACTTTGGAAAAGAAGTCATCGATACACTAGTGGATGAGATGACCAGGCATAATGAAAACCTTGTCGTTATCCTGGCAGGCTATCCTGCCGAGATGGATATGCTGTTGGAAAGCAATCCTGGCCTTCGATCACGCTTCAAGAAGTTTTTTCACTTCCCTGATTATAGGGTCGATGAATTATTGCTCATTATCAGGAACTATGCTGGAAAATATCAGTATAAAATCAATGATCAGGCCATTGAATTTTTATCCGAAAAGCTGTCGGATACAGAAATTAAGGGGAACGGACGATTTGCGACCAACCTGGTGGACGAAACCATACAGTCGCAAGCCTATCGCCTGATGGGCGGCGAATCGGTAGAGAACCTTGATCAGGATGTTATATACTTGGAGAAACAGGATTTCGAAGCGGCGCTGACAAAAATACTGTCATAATAAAATTCAGAAGATTTTAATTGGAAATCTTCATTAAAAACAATGTGGTTGCAGAAGGGGAATGAGGATGCAGATTTCATCGAGAGAAATAGAAGTTAGATATGCGGAAACAGATCAAATGGGTGTCGTATACCATGCAAATTATCTGGTTTGGATGGAACTGGGCAGGACGCAATTGATCAAGGAGCTCGGCTTTAATTATGCTGAGATGGAGAAGGATGGCATTATCTCTCCAGTCCTCGATATCCAGGCTTCATATAAAAAACCTTTGCGGTATGGGGATACAGCCACCATCAAAACCTGGGTGGAGGAATATGATGGCATCCGTTCTGTCTATAAATATGAAGTTTTCAATAGTGAAGGAGAGCTTGCGCTTACAGGAAGTTCAAAGCATGTCTGTGTTAAAAAGGACAGTTTCCGGCCAATTTCATTGAAAAGGACGTATCCGGATTGGCATGAAGCTTATCTGGAGGCTGTGAAAAAGCCCGAGGATGAAAAGGAGCAGGTCTGAGTGGCTTTCGGGATTAAAAGGCACGAACTAGCAGAGTGGAAAGCGAAAATCCGCGAAGGAGAGATAGCTTTTCTCACTCACTATTGGATAGATGAACGTTTCCCTGGCTGCAAAACGGTAACAAAAGCAGGGTGCAGGGACATCGGGAAACTGGCAGAGTGGGGAAGGAAATACGGTCTTAGTCCTGAATGGATTGACAAAAGAAAACCTGAATACCCGCATTTCGATCTCTTTGGCATGAAACAAGAAGAGGTATTAGAAAAGGAAGGCATTATCAATCCTCTTGGTAAAAAATAAGGCAGGCGCAGATGCGCCCGCCTTTATTTCTTTTCAAATTTAAACTCAGGTTCCTGGCCGACAGGGTGAAAGTCCACAACCATATCGTGCCCGTCAAAATACCAAATGTCTTTTTCTTCAATATAATAAGTGATTCCGTTTTTTTCTGTTTTCACGCCGATATGATCGGGTTCCTCCTTCGAAACACCAAGTGAAAAACCTTTTTGGATCGAACTGAAGCCTCCATACCGTACAAAAAAGCGTAAATAGCTTCCGGCGGAAAGGTCCATTTCGTTTTCATACCAGGCTGCTGCATCGTCATTGATTGTAATCTCCATATCGTTCTCCTTCCATACCAGATGCCCCGATTATAACATAAGCAATGCCCGGTCATCATTTGCCGGGCACTGACAGGATTATTTTTTAATGTATTGAGTCATATGATGCATGATTTCGTTATATTTATTTCCTGCGTCTGCAAGACCGAATCTCCCGGCTTCCTTCAATGGGACAACCCTGTAATGGCTTTGTCTGCTGCTGGAAACGAAGGTAGGAAGGAATTCCGGATTATGCAAAGTGATTTCAGTCCCGCCAGGAGTGATACGTTTTGTAACTTCGACCGTAGCGAGGCCGCCGATATCCTTGTAATCCCACATTTGTCCTGACAGGAAATTGCCAAGAGAGTACACTACAAGACCTTGCCTGCCGTCAGCGGCGGTCAACCATTCCATTGGCTGGAGGACGTGGGGATGATGTCCAAAGATGATATCCACACCTTCGTCGATCAGGAATTGGGCAAGTTCCTTTTGTTCATCTGTGGGAAAGCGCTGGTATTCATTTCCCCAGTGAATGCTCATGACAACAACATCCGACTCCGCTCTGGCACGGCGGATTTCTGCCTTCATTGCTTCGCGGTCAATCAGGTTGACAAGATAGTCTTTGCCAATTGGAACTGGAATTCCATTAGTACCATAGGTGTAAGATAAATAAGAAATATGAATCCCGTTTTTATTCAAGATCCTTAACCTATTCTGGTCCTCAACATCCTTGAATGAACCTACATATGGCAGTCCGGCAGCTTCTAGATTTTGTGTTGAGGTCAGGACGCCTTTTTCAGAACGATCCAGTGAATGGTTATTGGCATTGGAAACAATATTTACGCCTGCGTCGATTAGTGCATCCCCAATCTCAACAGGACTATTGAACGCCGGATAGCTGGACAAACCGATTTCGATTCCGCCAAGAATGGTTTCCTGGTTGGCCAAAAGGAGATCAGGTTCTGTTAATTGCGGTTTAACATTGGTAAGCATCGGCTTAAAATCATAACCTGAATTAGTGAGTGCGTCTTGATAAACCGTGTCATGAATCAAAATGTCACCGATTGCCCCTAATTTCACGGTTTCTTCAAAACTTTTCCCGGATACATCCATACTTCGCTCCGAATGGTTTTTTTGTTCAATCACAGTCAAATTTGGCTCTTTTGCCTGCGCTTCGTGATACATCTGGAACGTGAGCGTGCCAGCTAAAATGCCCAATCCAGTAACTGCAGTCAGGCCAAAAAAAGTTTTCTTCTTTTTTCTCATATAAATCTCCCCAGTATATGATGAGGCTTCTATATTTTTTTGCCCCTAAAGATAATATAGTATAAGATTAATTTTAAATATATATGTTTTATGAGGATATTCGAAGTTTTGTCAAAATTCGTGTCTTTTACTCAGAATATGTAAGAAAAAGCATGGAAGAGAGGAAGGGTCAATTTGTTCACGATCACGGCGAGTGCCAAAAATATACTGGGAAATGCTATCCGGAAAGAAAGCAGCGATGGGGAAAAACTCTTTATCCGCCTTACGATGGGTATTGGCTGAGGAGGACCTCAGCTCAGAGTTGCTCTGGAAGAGCGGCCTTTAAATCATGATCAAATTCATTCCTTCGACGATGTCGACATCCTGATCCATGAGCGTGATGCGGTTTATTTTAATGGGACCAAGCTCGATTATATCAGGGATGTTTTTGGGATGGGGAAATTCAAGCTGCTGAAGATGTGAAAATGAGGCTCCTATTAGGAGCCTCATTTTATTCGTTATCGATTATATCCAGGAAATCCAATAATTCATCCAGGTTCTTGATTTTGATAATTTTCGGATCGCTCTGTTCGGTCATATCAGCCAGGAATTCAACTATAAAGTCATCTGGAGTCGTTACTTCAGCTGTTGAAGTAGTATAAACAAATTGGTCTGTCAGCTTCATAACATCTTCCATAAATGTCCGCCTTCTTTCCTGTGTTCTTTTCTTAATTTTATCAACAATCAGGCAGTTGGACCGGATTCAACTTTGACAATTTTTCGACTAATCGGAAAGATACCTCTATGAATGCAGGGGAAAAGAGATTTTGAAAATCGTTTTCGAACGCTCACTACTGACCCACACTACTCCGCCATGATTTTCAATTATTTGTTTGCTGATTGCCAGTCCGATACCGGTTCCCTCGGCCTTTGTTGTATAAAAAGGCGTGAAGATTTTTTCAAGGCAGGCTTCATCAATTCCGCTGCCATTATCAATGACATATATCGAGGCAAAACCTTCATCCTTTGCGACGACCATTTTGATGGCTCCATCATTCTTTCCGGTTCCTTCAACAGCCTCCATGGCATTTTTTAAAAAATTGACGAGGACTTGTTTAAGCGAATTTTCTTCTGCCATAATGAACAGTTCATCTTCCGCCAATTCAACGCTGAAGTCGATTCCCTTCAGGATTGCCTCACTTGTGAAAAGGTTTTTCATATCTTTGGCCAAATGGTTGACGGAAAGCCTTTTTTTGACATCTTGATTAGGTCTTAAAACAGATAGGAATTCAGTTAGTAAGCTGTTTGCCCGGTTGATTTCTTCGAGAGCGACATCCGCCAGTTCTTGCTTGCCTGCGGATTGAAGATCAGGCTTCAATAATTGGATAAATCCTTTGATCGTAGTTAATGGATTCCTAATTTCATGGGCTAGTCCGGCTGCCAGTCCGCTTGAAGAAATGGATTGATATTCTCTGGACATGTCATTTATTACTTCTTTCAACAGCTTAAGGGTTTGTTGCTTTTCAAGAATTTCCTGGTTGAGATTTTGAAGTTCTCTTTCCAGCTCATCCTTCTTTTTGTCCCTCATAATGGTTAACTCATCCTTTGCAGATGTCATCTTGCGAAAATCTATTGACCTGTAATCAGTGACAGAAGGAATGTCTGCGCCAACAGGCAGAATACGGAAAACATGCCTGGATGCGAAGGCAGGGTTTACTGGAGTATCAGGTTCGATTATCGAGCGAAAACTATAGGAAGCGGAAGGATTATTCATTGTCATAGAGATCCCTTCTTTTTAAAAGAATTCATTTCGTTATGCTTGTTTGAATCAATCAGGATTTGGGTAATTTCAACAGGGATATCAAATCAAATTAGACAGCTAAATTCGATATCTTTCGGATATATATGACATTTTTATTTGAATTATACCATTAATAGCACTTATTTCATTATAAAGAACAACAATATTTTTATAAAGAACATCAATGAATCTACAAAGGAGCAAGAAAATGAAAAGTGTATTCACTGAAATGCTGAATGAAAGAGGAAAATATTTAGTTGAAAAGATATATGAGGCAATCCATGAAAAACAGCCGGAACCCTTCCTGAAGCTAACAAGTAAACCGCAAACAGGAACTTATAAAGAACAGTTAGGCAATTTACTGCATTTATTGGAAGGTTTTCTCTCGGGAGAGCCTGTGGATCAGGACATTCATGATTGGGGAAGGAGGGTAAGTGAGGATAAAGTCAAGCATGGACTTTCACTTAGTCAATCTATTGAGTATTTTCATATCATCAGGGATGTGCTGTGGGATGATTTAATCAGTATTGCTGAGAAGGATGAAAAGCTTTCCAGAGGCGAGGGTTTGAAGCAGGGAAAAGTCATCAACGAATTCATTGATTATTTGATCCTTATTTTCTCTGCTTCCTATACAGGATTGGCGACTAAAAGGTTAAAAGCTCAACAAGCAGTCATCGATGAGCTCAGTACGCCTGTCATTTCAATTATTGATGGAGTGGCAGTGCTCCCAATCATTGGTGACATCGATACACATAGAGCCAGGGTCCTTAGGGAACATGCCTTATACGAAACAAATCGCCAGGAAGTTGATTGCCTGATCATGGATCTTTCAGGTGTATTCATCGTTGATACCATGGTCGCCCAGGAGCTTTTCAAGATCATCGACAGCCTGAAGCTTACTGGAGTGGAAGTGAACCTAACAGGTATGCGTCCTGAACTCGCCCATTCGGTTGTAACTCTGGGAATAACGTTCGATAATGTGAAGATGTACAATAATTTGGGGCAGGCATTGAAGGCCTTTGGAGTCGTCCGCAAATAAAAAATACCGGCAATCCCTTTAATAGGGGTAGCCGGTATTTTAATATTTAGAGCCATTTGATTTTCGGTTCTGTTTTATTGCGGATTCTCTGGATATTTGCCCTATGCCTGTATATAACGAAGGTCGCGAGGACCGCAACCACCAAGATAAGGGGCAGATCCTGGGTGAAAAGCGAGTAAATGAAAGCTCCGATTCCAGTCAGAATGGAAGAGAGAGAAACATATTTTGTTGTGTACAAACTTATGAAAAAAAAGATCAGCATGACCAAGAATAGAACCGGTACATAAGCCAGCAAAACGCCTCCTGAGGTAGCGACAGCTTTTCCGCCGCGAAAACCCGCGAATATAGGGTACATATGCCCGATTACTGCAAAAATACCAACCAGCAGTGGGTGGATGTCGTTAGCATGGAGTAGCATAGGAAGACTCGCAGCAAGGGTGCCTTTTAGCACATCAGCGATACTCACGGCCATTCCCGCTTTGACTCCTAATGTCCGGAATGTGTTAGTGCCGCCTAAATTCCCGCTTCCATGTTCGCGGATATCTTTGCCATAGAATACTTTCCCCACGATTAATCCAGAAGGAATCGATCCAATCAGATAAGCTAGAATAATGATAAATGCGTTTAATGCCATGAATTATTCTCCTTTAAAGATTTTACGGTTCTTTTATTTTACCACGTTCTCCTGAAAACTCCATGCAATTCTTGCAACAAAGGTGTCAGCCGGCTTAGTATATTTCCCAGCTGCATGCCTGCTAAGTTTATAACTTGCTTAAGAAGTGAATAAGTATACTATCAAATTTTAAGGAGCTCTGCCCGATGGTGAAATTGAAAAATATGTTAAAAAGTAAAAAGATTATATTCTTGCTGGTCATCGGGTTATTAGTTTTCCTGACAGCATACTATCATACTCATAAAGACTTGCCCCCAGGCCTTTCGTACGAAGGAGAAGTCCATAAGGCGAAGGATGTGCGCTTTTTATACGATCTCACCTATAAAGGAAAAGATGACAAAAGAAAAGTCGAACAGGAAATTTTCGATACCGTCTTGAAAAGGATTGAAGAAGCAGAGGATTTCATCGTGCTCGATATGTTCCTGTTCAATGGATACTATAACGAGGATCTTGGTTTCCCTGAAATAAGCCAGAACATCACCGATAAACTGATCAGTCAAAAGAAAAAACATCCCAATCTAAGAATTGTCTTCATTACCGATGAAATCAATTTGACATACGGCTCCCATAAATCCAAATTTTTAAAAGAATTGAGGGAGAATGACATAGAGGTTGTCTTTACCAATCTGGATCCTTTGCGTGATTCCAACCCGCTCTATTCTGCCGTTTGGAGGCTTTTTTTTCAGTGGTTCGGTCAATCAGGTGAAGGCTGGCTCCCGAATCCGATGGCAAAGAATGCTCCTGATGTAACCATCCGTTCGTATCTAGAATTGATGAACCTCAAGGCGAATCATCGGAAAGTATTCGTGACTGAAAAAACAGCGATCGTTGCATCCGCTAATCCTCATAATGAGAGTGGTTTCCATTCCAATATCGCCCTTGAGACGAGCGGAAACATCATAGGAGATATCCTGGAATCAGAACAGGCAGTAGCCGATTTTTCAGGGGGACCGAAGCTTCCTGAATATAAGCGTGAAAAGGAAACTGGACCTTTTAAAGTCCAAATCTTGACGGAAAGCAAGATTCTCAAGCATGTCCTCTCTGAATTGAAGAAAAGTGAAAAAGGTGACCAAGTTTGGATTGGAATGTTCTATCTTGCTGAAAGAACGGTGATTGACGAAATCGACAAAGCTGCCGATCGTGGCGCGAAAATAAAGATCATTCTCGATCCTAATAAAAATGCCTTTGGGAATCAAAAAGCCGGACTTCCGAACATACCGGTCTCGGCAGAAATTAAAAATCTTGGAAGTGAAAACATTGAAGTTAAATGGTACAACACGGGTAAAGAGCAGTATCATACCAAAATGATCTACTTTGATCGCAAGGACAAGGATGTGATCCTGGGTGGATCAGCTAATTTTACCAGAAGGAATCTAGTCGATCTTAATCTTGAAACCAACATGAAAATAATCGCACCTTCAGACAGTAAGATCACCAAGGATGTGGATCAATACTTTAAGCGGCTTTGGGATAACCAGTCTGCAATTTACACCGAGGATTATGAAAAAAACAAGGATAATATGACACCATTTAAATATATTATCTACTGGATTCAAAGGATATTATGGTTTACAAGCTATTAAACAACAGGACACCTCGACAGGGTGTCCTTTCTTTGTTTTGTAGTTCCTGGCTTGAAACCTGATGAATCACCATTGAAAAAAACTAATCCACCTTACATATATCTTTAATTAAAATATTATTATAGACTAAATACACTGGGGTTTTTACCCTCGACAATACATCTAGAAATAATTAGAACGGAGAGCTTCACATGAAAAATTTTCTTTCTGCCATACAGTGGATGGCGTTTATCATTGCCGGTTCCATTGTGGCGCCAATTGCGATTGCGGATGTATTTCATCTCAATGAATTACAGACGACGGGCCTGGTTCAAAGGACTATGTTTGTATTGGGGATATCAAGTCTCCTGCAGGCACTGATTGGACACCGCCTGCCGATTAATGAAGGTCCTGCGGGTTTATGGTGGGGAGTATTCACGATCTATGCCGGATTAAGTACAGCATTGTTCACTTCGAACATTGAGACCCTGCAGGCTCTGGAGGGGGCCATGATCATAAGCGGAGTGGTCTTTTTCGTGCTAAGCCTTTTCAAGCTGATTGAAAAATTGGCCAAATTGTTCACACCTGTTGTCAGTGGAATCTATCTGCTGCTGCTTGTCATCCAACTAAGCGGTTCGTTTCTTAATGGCATGATGGGGATTGGGAGAGGCAAAACCGAGGTGAACCTTCCAGTCGCCCTTTTCAGCGTGTGTTTAGTTGTTTTGACATTCTATTTAACTCGTCATCATAAAAACGTTATCAGTCAGTATGCAATATTGATCAGTTTGGGTGCAGGGTGGCTGTTATATTCATTACTTGGCCTTGGAGAAGCGTTTCATCGTTATAAAGGACCTGTATTTGCCTTCCCGGATATTCTGGCTTTCGGCATGCCTGTTTTTGATTCAGGGCTGATGGTAACGTCTGTTTTCATCACCTTCTTGCTGATTACCAATATGCTCGCGAGTATAAGGGTAACAGGACAAGTCCTGAATGATCTCGGCGCTGGTCATAGTGAATACCGTTACCGTGCCAGCGGATATACTGCGGGAATCAATCAGATGCTTGGAGGGATATTTTCGGCCATTGGATCTGTGCCGATCTCAGGAGCAGCCGGGTTTATCGCAACGACCGGGATCACAAAGCTTTTGCCATTCATTATAAGTTCTTTGTTGATAATCGGAGCGAGCATGCTGCCCCAAGTCATGTCTGTATTTGCCGCACTTCCCGCACCAGTCGGCTATTCTGTCACATTTGTCATTTTTGCCAATATGATTGGCATTGCCTTCACCGAATTCGACCGTGAAGATGACAAACATAGAATTCGAGTAGTCATTGGCACCTCCCTGTTTGCAGGTGTCGGAGCCATGTTTGTCCCTGCAGCAGCTTTCAGCAGCGTCCCGCCGGTGCTGGTTTCAATCCTCAATAACGGATTGATACTTGGTACCTTGATTGCTGTAGTAACTGACCAATTCACCTCAGCCAGGAAAAGGAAAATGGAGACTTTTAAAGAGGCTTCATAGGTATACAGTTCTTCAGTTTAGTAGTTAAAATAATTCTTTTTGAGGGTAGGATAAAAATAAAGAAACTAAACATTGGAGTGATGGAAAATGGAAATGAAGTATCCAAGCCGTGAGGAAATCGGCAAGATTTTAAAAAAGTCAAAAAGGATCGCCGTTGTAGGCTTAAGTGACAACCCGCAGAGAACTTCATACATGGTATCCAAGGCTATGCAGGATGCAGGCTATGAAATCATCCCGGTGAACCCTGCTGTTGAAGAGGTTCTTGGTGTCAAAGCCGTTAAGTCACTAAAGGAAATCGAAGGACATGTAGATATAGTCAATGTCTTCCGCAGATCTGAACACTTGATGGGAGTCGCCGAGGAATTCGCGGAGATCGATGCGGATATCTACTGGGCACAACTCGGCCTTGAAAATGAAGAAGCCTACCGTTTTTTGAAGGAAAAAGGCTACACAGTGATCATGGACCGGTGCATAAAGGTAGAGCATGCGTTAACCAAATAAAATGATGGCGTGAGGATGAGACTGTTTCCTCACGCTTTAATGTAATGTCTGAACTTGGATTAACTTCGGACAAAATCTAGTGGAATGGCCGTTGATTTGTCTGAACCAGGGACAACTTCGGACAAAATCAGGAGAAATTGCCGTTGATTTGTCTGAACCAGTATCAACTTCAGCTAAATTTCACAAGGTAGTCTTTGTTTTTAAAAGTACATATGTTTTGCAAGGCGGGATAATAGATGGATTTTTTAGACAATCAGCTGGCTCAGGAGATTGTTGACCGGACGATGGGGATCATCGGGAAAAATATCAATGTGATGGATCATCGTGGTGTCATCATTGGGTCAGGGGACCAGAACCGTATCGATGATATACATGAAGGTGCTCTCAATGTCATCAAAAATGGATCAGGCTATGAAATTACCGAAAAAGAAGCGCAAAATCTCCATGGGGTGAAGGCAGGCGTCAACCTTCCCATTTACTTCGACGGAGGAATTGTCGGTGTTATCGGGATCACGGGTCCTCCAGAGGAAATCAGAAGTTTTAGTGAACTTGTTCGGATGGCGGCGGAGCTGAGTTTTCAGCAAGCCGTGCTAATGAACGAAATCCAATGGGACGAGAGGCTGAAGGAAGAACTTGTCAGTCAAATCATTCATTATGAGGGGGAGATGGACACGCTTTTCCTTGAAAGGGCCATGCGTTTGGGGATAGATCTGGATTTGCCAAGGGCTGCGATGGTCATATTGACACATGACAGGAAGAAAACCTTCGCATTCCTCAAGAGCCGGCTTGATAATGATGATCTCTTGCTGATGCAGCATGACAAGATTGTGATTTTAAAAAGGATGCCTCACACCCAAACTGCCAATCCGCTTAAAAAGCTGGCAGAAGGATGGGTCGGCGTTTATAAATCATGTTATGATGTGTACATAAAAATAGGGATCGGACAATACCACCCTGGACTGAAAGGGTTGGCCAAGTCATATCAACAGGCTGATCATACCTTGAAAGCTGGTCTGAAATTAGCGTTTGACAATGATATTTTCGTCTATGAAGATTATTATCTTCCAGTGTTTCTGCTTACTGCTTCAAATATGGGCCTGACTGATGGTTTAGTGCCTTATTATTCAACGTTAAAAGCCAGGGATTCTAAAGGGGAATTGACTGAGTCTTTAAGAGCGTTGATCGATACGAATGGTGACATGAACAATGCAGCCAAACAGCTTTTTATCCATAGGAACACGCTTAGGTACAGGTTAGACAAAATAACTGAAATTACGGGCATGGATCCCCGGAAAACAACAGATTTGCTCCATCTTTACTTGTCTTTTCTCAATAATGAACTTGCAGGATTGTGCAAATGCACGAAAGATCTGTATTAATACAGGTCTTTTTTTGATGATTTGACCAATGAATTAGATTTAGATAGCGCTTACAATTGATGTAATCAATGATTTAAGGAGGAACACATCTTGGATATTCAAGTAAGCGCTTTCGGCGCAATAGTAGCCCTTATCGTAGCTATATTCTTAATCCTAAAGAAAGTTTCACCTGCATACGGAATGATCGCTGGCGCATTGATTGGCGGTCTAGTTGGCGGAGTCGATGTAACAAATACGGTGACCTTGATGATGGAAGGTGCCAAAGGAATTATTCCAGCAGTATTGCGCATCCTGGCTGCAGGTGTGCTGGCTGGGGTCTTGATTGAATCAGGCGCCGCAGCGGTCATTGCGGAGACGATTGTTAAAAAAGTCGGGGAAACTCGTGCATTGCTAGCATTGGCGATTGCAACGATGATCCTTACGACAGTTGGTGTATTCATTGATGTGGCTGTCATCACGGTCGCGCCAATCGCACTGGCAATTGCCAGCAGAGCAGGCATCTCAAAAACAGCGATTTTGCTTGCGATGATTGGCGGGGGTAAAGCCGGCAACATCATGTCACCAAATCCCAATGCTATCGCAGCAGCTGATGCCTTCGGTGTGCCATTGACTTCAATCATGGCAGCAGGAATCATCCCGGCGGCATTTGGACTTACAGTAACGTATATCTTAGCGAAAAAACTAGTTCATAAAGGTTCGAGCGTTTCAGCAGAGGAGAGCGAAACGAAAATTAATGGGGAGCTCCCGCTTGTTGTGCCAGCGATTGTCGCTCCATTAGTGACGATTATTCTGCTTGCCCTTCGACCATTGTTTGATATAAACATCGATCCAATGATAGCCTTGCCAGCCGGCGGAATTGCGGGGGCATTGGCAATGGGAAGGGTCAGGCATATTAATGAATATGCTGTATCAGGCCTTGGGAAAATGTCCGGTGTAGCTATCATGCTTCTTGGTACAGGTACTTTGGCTGGGATCATTGCAAATTCAGGCCTAAAGGATGTTCTCATCAATAGTCTGGATGCACTCGGACTTCCTGCCTTCGTTCTTGCACCTGTATCCGGTATCTTCATGTCTGCTGCAACGGCGTCAACTACTGCCGGTACAGCCGTTGCATCACAAGTGTTCGGAACTACCATATTGGAGATGGGCGTAACTGCATTTGCGGGTGCTGCGATGGTGCATGCAGGTGCAACTGTGCTTGACCACCTCCCGCACGGAAGCTTCTTTCACGCAACTGGCGGAAGTGTCAATATGGAGATCAAAGAACGTTTGAAATTGATTCCGTATGAAACAGCTGTAGGTTTGATACTTGCCATTGTATCAACCCTGATTTTTGGAATCTTTAAGTTCTTTGGATAATTTTTGTTTAAATCTCTTCAGGAACATTTTATAAAGAAACATAAGTGGTCTGGATTAACGAATAATCCAGGCCCTTCCTTACACACTACTCCGTTAGTTAATGAGAGGAGAAATAGAGTATGAAAATCGTAATTGCTCCAGATTCTTTCAAGGAAAGTCTGACCGCACTTGAAGCAGCTACTGCAATCGAGGCAGGCATGAAAAAAATTCTTCCGGAAGCAATCTTTGTAAAGATTCCGATGGCGGATGGCGGTGAAGGCACTGTCCAGTCCCTAGTTGATGCAACTCAGGGGAGGGTCATATCAAAAACAGTAACAGGCCCGCTTGGCGAGCCAGTTGAGGCATTTTTCGGCCTGTCGGGTGATGAAAAGACGGCGATCATCGAGATGGCTGCAGCTTCAGGACTTCATCTTGTACCAAGGGAGAAGCGCAATCCGCTCGTCACCACTACGCGCGGCACTGGAGAATTAATTGCTGCTGCTCTTGACTTTGGTGTGAAGAAAATCATCATCGGGATTGGCGGAAGTGCTACGAATGATGGGGGAGCAGGAATGGCGAGAGCACTGGGAATCCAGTTCCTAAATGCTGATGGAAATGAGATAGGCGAGGGCGGTGGATCACTTGGTGAATTGGCTTTCATCGATATGGCGCACGCAGACAACCGCTTAGCCAGGGTAAAAATCGAGGTAGCCTGTGATGTGGATAATCCCCTAACAGGCCTTAAAGGCGCATCCCGCATTTTCGGTCCGCAAAAAGGCGCAACAGCCGAAATGATTGAAACGCTGGACAACAATCTTCATCACTACGCAGAAATGATTCGCAAAGATCTTGGTAAAGATATCGAACAGGTTTCAGGGGCTGGAGCTGCAGGAGGACTAGGCGGCGGTCTGCTGGCATTTCTGTCAGCTGAGTTGAAAAGAGGCGTTGAGATTGTAATTGAAGCAACAAGGCTTGAAGAGCTGCTGTTAGATGCTGATTTTGTCATTACCGGAGAAGGGAAAATCGATGGTCAAACAATTTTTGGCAAAACACCAATCGGGGTAGCGAAGACAGCAAAACGGCACAGCATACCTGTAATCGCAATCGCTGGCCATGTCGCACAGGACAGTGAGATTGTCCACGAACATGGAATTGACGTTTTATTCAGCGTGGTACCAGGTGCAATCACTCTTGATGATGCCTTAGAAAATGCCAGTACGTATGTAAGGAATACTGCTGCGAATATAGCGTCTTTGATCAAGTTAAGCAAGTGAAAAATAAAACCGCGATGCTGGAAGTCGGCAGCACGCGGTTTTTTGATGTTTAAAATAGGTGGAATTCGAATAAATATAAACAAGGAATCTGCAAAAACTAAAAAAACACCTTTTAAGGTGTAATACTGTGAATGTATTTGAAATTGGAATATGTAAATAGTAAAATAGATGTTGATGCAGTGCTGAATTGTTCCTAAACATAATAATTTCTATTATAACAATAACACAAAAGAACTGAACTGTCAAGTTAAGAGCATTGAGTTGGGGAGTGAAATACATGGATGAAAATCAGCTTAAGAATTTAAAAACGGAACAGGAACGTGTTTATTCCATTATCGAGGAAATCGACAGGAAGGCCGCGAAATGGAAAGCGAGCTCAAGTGACGTCGGTTCAGATGCCCTTCAGCTCAGGAAGACCTTTTGGGAGGATGTCACCGTTAACTTTGATGAAGCTGATGACGTAGCGGAAACCTTTACGAGCATCAAACAGCAGGCTGCACTTTTATCAGAGCGTGAACGTACACAGTCGCAAATGGTGAAACAACTTAAGACCCTTTCTCAACTAAGGTTCTCCCCTTATTTCGGCAGAGTGGATTTTAAAGAAGTCGGTGAAAGCGAAGCTGAGAAAATCTACCTGGGAATTGCCTCGTTAATGGACGAGCAGGAAGAAAATTTCCTGGTATATGATTGGAGAGCGCCGATCTCAGGTCTTTATTATGACTACTCTCCTGGTCCAGCCCAATACGAGACTGAAACAGAGACCATCAAGGGGGAGATGGAGCTTAAGCGCCAATTTGTCATTAAAGGCGGAAAAATCAAGGCGATGTTCGAAACCGGGGTTACCATTGGGGATGAAATGCTTCAGGAAGTTCTCGGAAATAATGCTGACACTCAAATGAAAACCATTGTAGCGACCATTCAGAAAGAACAAAATCAGATCATCCGCAATGATTCGAGCAGCCTCGTCGTTGTGCAAGGAGTAGCAGGAAGCGGCAAAACGTCTGCAGCGATGCAGCGGATAGCATATTTGCTTTACAGGTACAGGAACATCATCTCATCAGAGAATATCATGTTGTTTTCTCCTAATCCGCTTTTCAATAGCTATGTAGCGACGGTCTTGCCTGAACTCGGGGAAGAAAACATGCAGCAGGCCACCTTCCAGGAGTATCTCCTGTCACGGTTCGGTGCTGAATACGAGTTGGAAGATCCGTTTGAACAGATGGAGTACCTGCTTGCTGCAGAAAAGGATGAGAGCCGCCAAGAAAGGGTTGAAGGTATCCGCTTCAAAGCCAGCCTGGAATTTAAAGGTTTACTGGATCGGTATGCTGAGAGGTTATCCAGGGATACACTTGTCTTTAGAAACCTGACGTTAAAGAAACGAATGATCATATCGAAGCATGAAATTGCTCATTACTATGATTCACTCGAAAAGAACATTTCCATTCCGAACAGGATTCAGATGGTTAAGGAATGGCTGCTCAAGGAACTGAAGAAAAAAGCAAAAGCGGAACAATCTCAGGAGTGGGTAGAAAAAGAAATACAATTTCTTGATAAAGAGGATTATCTTGAGTCATATAAACAAAGCCAGAAAAAGCAGGGCGAAGCGGATGATACTTTCCACGACTATGAACGCGAAGAAAAATGGCTATCTGAACTGGTTGTAAAAAGACGATTCAAGCCATTGTTCAATCTGGTGAAAAAATTGAAATTCATAAATAACAAGGCTATTTTTATCAACTTTTTCAAGGATGTCAGTATCCAGGCAGAAACAACGCCTGCTAACTGGTCTTCCATCTGTGACCAGACTGTCAGTTCTTTGGAAAGGAAGTCTATCCGTTATGAGGATGCAACGCCGTTTCTATACCTTCAAGATTTGATCGAAGGCAGGAAGTCGAACACGTCGATTCGCCATGTCTTCATCGATGAGGCACAGGACTATACTCCATTCCAGTTTGCATATATCAAAATGCTGTTCCCTTACAGCAAGATGACTCTGCTTGGGGATATAAACCAGGCCATTTACTCTGGGCCGACCGGGGCACCCACGATTTTTGCCGAAGCAGCGCTTGACTTCGGTGAAAAAGAAACTTATAAGCTTACAAAAACTTACAGGTCAACAAGGCAAATCGTGGAATTCACCCGGGAGCTGATTAAAGGAGGCAACTTGATCGAGCCTTTCAATCGTAATGGTCCCAAGCCTGGAATCGTAAATTCCTGTGAACAAATTGAACATATCAGAACAACAATCGAACTGATTGCAGACCTAAAGGAAAAAGGCCATAAAAACATTGCGATCATCTGTAAAACAGCAGCGGAAAGCAAAGATGCTTTTGAGTCTATCAGGGAATCACATGATGCAAGACTGATTGAAAAAGGGACATTGACCTTTGAAAATGGTATCAATGTCGTACCAACATATTTGGCAAAAGGGATAGAGTTTGATGCCGTAATCATTTTCGATTCATCATCCTACACAAGAGATGAGGAAAGGAAATTGTTATATACAGCTTGTACGAGGGCTATGCATGAACTTTATATTCTTTCCAGAGGAGAATTCAGCCCGCTTTTAACTGAGGTTGATGAGCAGCTATATCAAGCCATTTAAAAAGGCTGTTAACGGCCATTGTGTATGTCGGTACTAAGTTGGCAAGCTCTTTTCTCAAAATAGTCGTGAATTGTGTGAACAATCTTAGCTAAATCAATCCTATTTTGTAGCCAATAGCAACAAAGTTTGAGAAAAGAGCCTTTAAAAACAAGCCGCCAACATTTTGGCGGCTTGTTTCCTGTATTCATTTACGCCAGTTGAAGATGGATTTTTGCAATTTTCTTCTGGCAGGCTGTTCTTTATTCGCCTCCTGCAAGGCAGAATTCACATCGATCAAGCCATTTCCGTATTCAATGTCTTTTCCCTGGTCACCAAGATCGATTGCGGAACTTTTAATGATGTTGATGACTTGGGAACTTTTCAAGTCTGGATTTGCTGATTTAATCAAGGCAGCCAGACCCGCGACATGGGGAGCGGCCATGGATGTCCCTGAGAGGGCTGCATATTGTGAATTGAAAAAGGTACTTGGTATATTGACGCCAGGAGCAGCGATGTCTATATAATCCCCATAGTTTGAAAAGTTTGCTCTGTTGCCGTTATAATCAACGGCCGCCACACTCAATACCTCTGGGTAAGCCGAAGGGTAAGTAGGCTGATTGGATCCGTCATTACCTGCCGCGGATACCATGACGACATTTTTGTCATAAGCATAACGGACTGCTTCTTCCAGGACCTTCGATGGCTGGTAGTTGCCAAGGCTCATATTGATGACATCCGCACCATGGTCGACGGCCCAGACGATTCCTTTTGCGATATCGAAAGTGGTACCATAGCCTTTGGCGCCCATCGCTTTGACAGGCATGATTTTGCTGAACCAGGTCATACCGGCAACGCCTTCGCGGTTGTTTGTTTCCGATGCGATGATTCCTGCAACATGTGTTCCGTGGCCATTGTCATCGTCCGGCTCCCGTTTTTCATCGATCACATTATAGCCTGGTACAATCCTGTTCTTTAACTCGGGATGATCCAGGTCAACACCTGTATCAACAATGGCTATTTCAATTTGTTCCTTTCCTTTTGTAATGTTCCAGCCTTCCTCCGTTCCGATCGCAGGCAAATTCCATTGATAATTCTCCTGGTAAAGTAAATCATTCGGCGCTGTAACTTCGTTTTGCATCAAGATAAAATTCGGCTCGGCATACTCAACATTTTGCCTCTGGTTAAAATATTCAATCATTTGCGGTGTTTCCATGAAAGTGGACCTAAAGACATAGACGGAATTCAGGTGTTTCATGACCCAGCCCTTGATGTCGCGGGTAATTTCATCTATTTCTTCAGCACTTGGCTCTGTAATGAAATCAACAGCGGCCTCATGGTCATAATAATGGCTTTTATCTTTCTTGTTATGGAAAATAAGTGTGATTTCTTCCTGGGCATCGAGCTGTCGTTTGATTTTCTCGCCCATATCAACATTATTGATGTTTGCCATCGAATGCATCTTCATGATTCGCGGCCCGGTAGATTGAGTTTTCGGACCTTCCCGATTGCTGGGAACAGTTTCATTCCTGAACACTCCGGCTGCAGTAAGGGCAAGAACGAGGATTAATGATGCCCCAAGGAAGAAAACCTTCGTGCTTTTCATAATAAAAGCCCTCCAAAAAAAGAATTTGTTCTTATATTGCAGAACAAAAGGTGAAATTAACGGCGGTAATCACTGGCAGATTCGTTCTGCTGAATTTGGGTCACTGATAAGCATGTAACGAATTTTTAAATGCAAAATATTCTCTTTTTCCTGTTCACAAGTAACCAAAAATCCTGTTTTTTATGACAAATTTCGAAATTAATTCTTTAAATCCGTTTGCCAAATCCCAATTAATCGCTACAATTAAGCATAGACGCCATTATTATGGTAAAATAAACAAAGAGAACAATTGTTCTGGTATTGGTAAAATGCATATTTTTTTAATATTCTTTTGACAAAAAAGAGGAATACTTAAGGAATTCATTGACACTATACATAAAAACCGTCAATGTTGTTTGCAAGAAATGAAAGGGGTATGTTCGTGGCAAGAAATCAGCAAGCTTTTGATTATAATGATGATGCCATTCAGGTACTGGAAGGCCTTGAAGCGGTCCGTAAAAGACCTGGTATGTATATTGGCAGCACAGATACCCGGGGTCTTCATCACCTCGTCTATGAAATCGTTGATAACTCCGTTGACGAAGCACTTGGCGGATACGGTAATCACATCATCGTCAAAATCCATAAAGATAATTCAATCAGCGTCCAGGACAAGGGGCGTGGTATGCCTACAGGAATGCATAAGCTTGGAAAGCCGACTCCTGAAGTCATCCTTACTGTTCTTCATGCAGGCGGGAAGTTTGGACAGGGCGGTTATAAAACTAGCGGAGGACTGCATGGTGTCGGCGCCTCAGTCGTAAACGCTCTATCTGAATGGCTTGTTGTCACCATCAAACGCGATGGCTTTGTTTATGAGCAGCGTTTCGAGAACGGCGGAAAACCGGTGACAACTCTTGAGAAAATCGGCAAGACCAATCAGACAGGGACAACGATCCATTTCAAGCCAGACGCTGAAATCTTCTCTACATTGACATATAACTATGACACACTGTCTGAAAGGCTCCGCGAATCGGCCTTTTTGTTAAAAGGTTTGAAAATAGAGCTGATCGATGACCGCAATAATGAGAAAGATGTCTTCCACTTTGAAACAGGCATCGAGGCATTTGTGGAATATTTGAACGAGGAAAAAGATGTCCTGAATCCGGTGGTCAGCTTTGAAGGCGAATACAGCAAAATAGAAGTTGAGTTTGCCTTCCAGTTCAACGATGGTTACTCAGAAAACGTTCTGTCCTTCGTCAACAATGTCAGGACGAAAGATGGAGGAACACATGAAGCAGGCGCAAAGACTGCGATGACCCGGGTATTCAATGAGTACGCCCGTAAGGTTGGTCTGCTCAAGGAAAAGGATAAGAACCTGGATGGAGCGGATATTCGCGAAGGACTTGCAGGAATTGTTTCTGTCCGAATCCCGGAGGAATTGCTTCAGTTCGAGGGTCAGACAAAGGGTAAGCTTGGGACAAGTGAAGCCAGGTCAGCGGTCGATTCGGTCGTTTCTGAACATTTGTCTTATTTCCTTGAGGAAAATCCGGATGTCAGTACGTTGCTGATCAGAAAATCGATCAAGGCTTATCAGGCCCGGGAAGCTGCCCGTAGAGCACGTGAGGATGCACGCAGCGGGAAAAAGAGAAAGAAATCGGATGCGATGCTATCAGGCAAATTGACTCCGGCTCAATCGAAGAATCCGGCGAAAAATGAACTGTACCTTGTCGAGGGGGATTCTGCCGGCGGTTCAGCCAAGCAGGGCCGGGATAGGAAGTTCCAGGCCGTCCTGCCACTGCGAGGAAAAGTCATCAACACCGAAAAAGCAAAGCTCCAGGACATTTTCAAAAACGAGGAAATCAATACGATCATCCACGCGATCGGTGCGGGTGTAGGGTCCGATTTCAATGTGGAAGATATCAACTACGACAAGATTGTCATCATGACAGATGCCGATACCGATGGAGCCCATATCCAGGTGCTGCTGCTGACTTTCTTTTACCGGTACATGAAGCCGCTCATTGAAGCAGGCAAGGTCTTTATAGCCCTTCCGCCGCTTTATAAAGTCAGCAAAGGTACTGGCAAAAAGGAAATCATTGAATATGCCTGGAGTGATGAAGAACTGCAAGGGGCCATCAAGAAGGTCGGCAAGGGTTACATCATCCAGCGTTACAAAGGTCTAGGCGAGATGAATGCTGATCAGCTTTGGGAAACAACAATGGATCCTGAAACAAGGACATTGATTCGCGTCAGGATTGACGATGCTGCAAGAGCGGAGCGAAGAGTCACGACACTTATGGGTGACAAAGTAGAGCCCCGCAGGAAGTGGATTGAATCGAATGTTGCTTTCGGCCTCGAGGAAGACAGCAATATTCTGGAAAATGAAAACATCTCAGTTGCTGAGGAGGTTGAAGGCGAATGAGTTCAGTAGAAAAATTTCGTGACCTCCCTTTAGAAGACGTTTTAGGCGACCGATTCGGCCGCTATAGTAAATATATTATCCAGGAACGTGCCCTGCCGGATGCCCGCGACGGGCTGAAGCCTGTTCAGCGCAGGATTCTGTATGCCATGCATGTTGAAGGCAACACAAGTGAAAAGGGCTTCCGTAAATCAGCTAAGACAGTCGGAAACGTCATTGGTAACTACCATCCGCACGGTGACTCTTCTGTCTATGAAGCAATGGTCCGTATGAGCCAGGATTGGAAAGTGCGGAATTACCTTGTTGACATGCACGGTAATAACGGAAGCATCGATGGTGACCCTCCAGCGGCGATGCGTTATACAGAAGCAAGATTATCAGCGATTGCTGGCGAGCTTTTAAGGGATATCGAAAAGAGGACAGTCGAGTTCATCCCGAACTTTGATGACACGTCCAGTGAGCCTACCGTACTTCCTGCTATGTTCCCTAACCTGCTTGTGAATGGCTCGACAGGAATCTCAGCTGGATATGCCACAGATATTCCGCCACATAATTTAGCGGAAGTGATTGATGGGGTCATCATGAGGATGGACAACCCTGCCTGCACGGTCGAAGATCTGATGAAAGTGATCAAAGGACCGGACTTCCCGACGGGCGGAATCATCCAGGGTGTCGAAGGCATTGCCAAAGCTTACAAGACTGGCAAGGGTAAAATCATTGTCCGCGGCAAAGCGGAAATCGAGGATATCCGCGGCGGCAAACAGCAGATCGTCATCACGGAAGTTCCTTATGAAATTAATAAGGCCAACCTCGTCAAGAGAATTGATGAATTCCGTTTGGACAGGAAAGTTGAAGGGATTTCAGAAGTTCGTGATGAAACTGACCGCACGGGCCTTCGTGTTGTGATCGAACTGAAGAAGGAAGCCGATGCAAACGGTGTTTTGCACTATCTTTACAAGAACAGCGATTTGCAAATCACCTATAACTTCAATATGGTTGCCATCAATAAGAAACGTCCAGTATTGATGGGGCTTGCTGAACTTCTTGATGCCTACATCGGCCATCAGAAGGATGTCGTTACAAAAAGATCACAGTATGACCTTCAAAAAGCCCGTGACCGACAGCATATCGTCGAAGGCTTAATGAAGGCATTGTCCATCCTGGATCAGGTGATTGCGACAATCCGTGCTTCAAAAGATAAACGAAATGCAAAAGATAATCTGATCCAGAAGTTCGAATTCACTGAAGTCCAGGCCGAAGCGATTGTTTCCCTCCAGCTTTATCGCTTGACGAATACTGATATTACTGCGCTCCAGGCCGAAGCAGAGGAGCTGGCCAAGAAGGTCGAAGAACTAACCGCCATTCTTGGAAGCGAGAAAAAGCTTTTTTCAGTCATCAAGAAGGAACTGAAGGATGTCAAGAAGCGCTTCTCAGATGATCGCCGGACGAAAATCGAGGAAGAAATTGAGGAAATCAAAATCAACCTTGAGGTGCTGATTGCGAGTGAAGATGTGATTGTCACGGTAACGAAGGATGGTTATGTAAAACGGACGAGCCAACGATCCTTTGGAGCCTCCAATGGACAGGATTTCGCCATGAAGGATACCGACAGGCTGTTATCCCAGTTGAATATGAACACCAAGGATGTCCTGCTGTTGTTCACCAACAAAGGAAGCTATCTCCATTTACCAGTCCATGAACTCCCTGACATCCGCTGGAAAGACCTTGGTCAGCATGTGGCCAATATCGTCCCGCTTGATAGAGATGAAGAAATCATCAAAGCGGTACCAGTTACCGATTTCGAACAAAAACTGTTCTTTGTGTTTGTAACGAAGAATGGTATGGTGAAAAAATCCGAATTGAGCCTCTATAAAGCTCAGCGCTATTCGAAGCCATTAACCGCCATCAATGTCAAAGGTGATGATCGAGTTGTCGATGTCCATTTAACAAATGGAGAAAAGGATTTATTCCTTGTCTCTCACTTTGGCTACGGTTTATGGTTCAGCGAAGAAGACGTCAGTACTATCGGGATCCGGGCAGCCGGAGTTAAGGGAATGAACCTGAAGGATGGAGACTTTGTTATTGGCGGCAAAGTCATCGATGCCAACGAAAATCCATCCATTGTCATTGCAACCCAGCGTGGTGCGGTCAAGAAAATGAAACTTTCCGAATTCGAGAAAACATCACGTGCAAAACGTGGAGTCGTGATGCTGCGTGAATTGAAGGCGAATCCACATCGTATTATTGGTGTTGAAGCAGTGCGTAGTGGAGATGAAATCTTTTTCCTAACCGAGAAACAGCAAATCGTTTCGTTGAAAGCAGCAGATCTGAGGAATAGTGATCGCTATACAAACGGATCATTCATAATTGATGAAAGCGAAACTGGTAAGCTTGTAATCGCCTGGAAAAGTGAAACCAATCAGGCAACAGAATAATTATCAGAAAAAAACACAGCAATTTAGCTGTGTTTTTTGTTTTTTATTTCTATCTTCAGGGTATATGCTAAAAGGACTTCCCAGTTATCTCAGATAAAAGGGATACTGGAAACTATGTACCATTGTAATGCGGGCGTCCATTTGGTACATTAAAAGCTATATCATAATAACTTATTACCAAGGAGCAAAGGAGTTTTTTATGGAGGTTCTCAACAACATCATATCGGAATTAAACAACTATATGTGGAGCTATATCTTAATTGCAGTCCTGGTTGTATTAGGTACATATTTCACTTTTAGAACAAGATTTGTTCAGTTTAAATACTTTCCTGAGATGATAAGGGTACTAATGGACCCGGCAACTGTCTCTTCTGAAGGAAAAAGGGGCCGGTCTTCGTTCCAGGCGTTCACGGTCAGTCTTGCTTCCAGGGTAGGTACAGGTAATCTTGCAGGAGTGGCGACAGCAATTTCCGCAGGTGGACCTGGTGCCGTTTTCTGGATGTGGCTAATTGCGTTCGTAGGCGCAGCCTCCAGCTTCATTGAGAGCACCCTTGCGCAAATTTATAAGGTGAAAGACAAGGATGAATACCGCGGCGGTCCGGCTTACTATATGGAACGCGGGTTGAATAAAAGGTGGCTGGGTATACTCTTTGCCGTCATCATTGTCTTCACATTCGGATTGGTTTTCAGCTCTGTTCAATCCAACACCATTTCTCTGGCATTTGACGAGGCATTTGGATTTGATCGTTTTTGGATGGGAATCATCCTTTCAGTTATGACAGCTGTTGTCATATTTGGCGGGATCAAAAGAATAGCGTTTGTATCACAGATCATTGTGCCAATCATGGCAGTCCTGTATTTAATTCTTGCATTGTTCATTGTGATCACGAATTTCAGTGAATTACCAGCCATGATCTCACTGATTGTCAAAAACGCGTTCGGACTTCAGGAAGTGATGGGCGGCGGTATGGGAGCGGCAGTCATGATGGGAATCAAGAGAGGTCTGTTTTCAAACGAAGCCGGAATGGGAAGTGCGCCAAACGCAGCTGCTACTGCTGCCGTGACTCATCCTGTAAAACAAGGATTAATCCAAACACTTGGCGTATTTACAGATACAATTTTGATTTGTACAGCAACAGCGTTCATTATCATTATGTCTGGAGAATACACGAATGCTGATTTAGATGGTATTCAGTTAACCCAGGCAGCCCTGACAACCCATGTAGGTTCGTGGGCACCAGCGTTCATTGGTGGAGCCATCTTCCTATTTGCATTCACTTCAATTATCGGGAATTACTATTATGGTGAAACGAATATTGAGTTCATCAAAGATAGCAAGACGACATTATTGGTCTATCGACTTGCTGTCATCGCAATGGTCCTGTTTGGTTCAGTCGTCGATCTGGCGATTGTATGGAATCTGGCGGATTTATTCATGGGAATCATGGCGCTAATTAACCTGGTGGCCATTACCTTGCTCGCCAAGATCGCTATGGCAGCACTAAAGGATTACAGGGAACAGCGGAAACAAGGGAAGGACCCTGTTTTCTATGCTGATTCGATTGAAGGTCTTACCGGTATAGAATCATGGGATTATCGAGAGAAAGCTCAAATTAAGGAATAATTACTTTAAACCCTCTGAAGAATCAGGGGGTTTTTTTATGTATCTTTTTTCCAGTTTTAGAGATATTAACTATATCGGAGGGATGCACAATGAAAAAGGAACTATTGATCACGTTCACCGCATTCTTTTTTATGTCATTGACTGCCTTGACTGGCGCCTATGCAGGGGATTCCAATGAGAAGACGGTGACAGTATCAGAAGAAAAAGTTGATATCACAGGTGATGGAAAGAAGGATGTAATTTATGTAAAAGGTGTGCCATTCGAAGAAGGTACACAGTTCCTTAAAGAAATCTATTTAAAAATAAAAGCGTCAGATGGGAAAACATATAAGATCGAGCTTGAGGGGGGATACGACCCGTCTACCAAATATAAAGACCTTAATCATGATTCTGTAAAAGATATCTTTATCAGCGTTCCCACTGGCGGAAGCGGGGGGTTGTTGAATTTTTATTTATATACATTAAAAGACTTTAAGGTTGTCAATCTGACTGTGCCGGAACCCTTGACGGTGAGCAGTCAATTCGAAGAAGCTTATAAAGCTACTGTTCGAATTGAGCAAACAGGGCAGTCCTATACTTTTGACTTAAGCGATAGGAAAGCGGATTATGACAGGCTTGGTCTTTATCATAACGGAAAATTGAATGAACCTACTGAATTGATGGTGCTTCCATTTGGAACTTTAAAGCCCGTGAAAGTCAATGATCAACAATATGGGTTAATTGGGAGTCAGCGAATAAATGGAGCATACAATGCTGATGGAATTGCAAATCTGGAATCAACGTGGTTATATGAAAATGGTAAATGGAAACTCTTGAAAGCAGATGTAATCAATCTTTTTTCCCGTTAAATAGGCGAATGTCACGAATCAAATCTGTATGGCATATGCTATTGGAAAAGGATTCTTTTTTCAGGAAGGAGCCTTCTGCCATGAGCAAATTCAATCCAGAGAAATTGACGGTAAGTTATATTCCGCCGGCAACAGCTTACATGCCAATTGACAGCAGAAAATATACTTTGACGCACTCGGACCTTAGCGGAGAGTTGTTTTTAGCTATAGGGAATGTCTATGATTATCAAGCCATTAACTATAAAATGCGCGATGAAGTATTGGCTGACTGGCTAACCATCAACGGTGAATATATCCTGTTCGCAAACGTATATGTCAGCAACGGGGAATATGATCTTAACATGTCACGCATCAGGTATATGATATTCAAACGGGAGTTGGATTTAGCATTGACAGCAATGATTTATGGAGATAGGAGCTTTTTCACCTATCATCCATGGCTGCTGGACGCACCAATTTATGTGAAATTTTCGTCCAGTTTCCCGGAGTTCAATGAAATCGTTTATTATGGAACACCAAGATACTATTTAAATAAAGTTAATACGACGAGAATGACAGAAACACAGGTTTAGACCTGTGTTTTTTTGGTTGTTCATTATTGAAGGGAAAAGAAGGCTAATTTCAACATAACTATATTATGTAAACTAATTAAATAAGAAACCTAATTCCGTGTAGCTATGAGGATGTTAAGAGCAACTGGGAATAACCTTGTTCAAGGTTTTCACTAAATTTTAATAAAATCAAGAAAAAGATTAATGCCGAGAATCATTAAGATATAGAATTAATAAACAACTACGTATACAATATGAACAAAATATAAAGAATTAAATCATTGTGAAAAATGACATGATCTAAAATGTGAGTGCGACAAAAACTCGATAAAAATTTTGAAACAAAAAGATAAGTTATTATTTAAGTCATAATACAAAAACCTTTGAAATTTTTAACTCCGTCTCACTGATTTAAGTATACTTAGATATTGAGATGTGATTATGGATTTTATATATAACTTCCGAGAATTTATGTTATGTAAACTAGATAAAATATTTTTTGTTAACAATCAATAACACTTCTCCTCTCACCCTTCTTAAAGTAATCAGGATAAATTAATCCAAACTGGCATTTATCCCGACTATACTGCTCACTATTCCTCGACTTTATGTGCTATAAATTCACTTTTACCATTCACACTCGTATATTGAGATCTTCCCAGATAAAGCGGAATACATAATTTCTTGAAATTCGGCAATCCATTTTCAAGAAACTGATTTTGATCTTTGTAAAATTGTACGATATTCGCAACGAACAAATCATGGTCGCCATAGCTATTACGGTCAATGACTTCGCATTCATATGCTATGTATGCATCACTCAGGATTGGTGAATTTGTTAAGGATCCATGTTCAAATCGGATATTCATTGTCTCGAATTTATCTATGTTGGATCCGGAATATACACCTGCTTGCTGAATGAGCGCTGCGTTTTCAAATGGGACAAAGTTAATGGCGAATTTACCTGCCTCTTTTACCAATTGATACGTATGACGTTCACGTCCGATTGCTACGCCATAAATTGGCGGTTCATAGGATATATAAGTATGCCAGCCGGCTGCCATTATATTCTTTACGCCCTTATGACTAACCGTTACAAGTGCCACCATCCCTGGATAACTATGCATCACAGTTTGATTGATTCTTTGAATCATGAGCTAACTTCCTCCCTGTCTGGATTTAAGAGAACCCACTGCCAGATTTTAATCCTATTATAACAAAAAACTGAAATTTCGTATTGCGAAGTATATTCAAAATCTTTAAAATTAAACAGAATGACTAAACAGGATTAAGGGAGACTTCTTATGAACCGTAAAATATTTCTTTATGTAAAAGCATTTTCGGATCTCGGTACTTTTATGGATTTAATTGCAATCAATGTTTTAATGTATATCGCTACGGGAAGTCCCGCATGGCTTGCTGCGACAATGGCATTCCGCACCTTAGGCGGGGTGTTATCGAGCTTATTTTCGGGTGTCCTTGCAGATCGTTTTGACCGCAGGAAAATCATGATATGGACCGATATTTTTCGGGCGGTCATCATCCTTAGCTTAATTCCCTTCCCTAATCCGGTTATGATCCTGATTGTATGCTTCCTGATCGGGTTAACAAGCAGCTTTTTTGCAGTAAGCTACAGTGCTGAAATTCCGCAAATTTTCGGCCAGGATAAAGTCCTTGAAACGAACGCGCTGATTTCAAGACTGACATCGATCAGTCTCGTTTTTGGATTCATTGGCGCTGGAGTGATTACCGATTTTCTTGGATACCAGGTTACCTTGATCATCGACGCAGCCACCTATCTGTTATCAGCAGCCGTACTGATCAAAATCAAATGGCAAACCACCTCGCCAGTCGTTACAGAGCATATAGCGTCTGGAGTGGGAGAAAAACTTTCTCAGATCGGCAAAGATTTAAAAGAAGTATATTCTTTCATTCTATCTGTACCGATGTTGTTATACGTAAACATCATTTTTCTCATCGGGTCTTTCGCTGGTGCCTCACATAACCTGGGAATCCCTTTGTTGGCTGACGCTATAGATTCTGGCAAACAAAGCTTAATATACGGATTGATCTGGGGCGTTTGGGGAATAGGCTCTGTATTGGCCACCCTGCTCTTGCCTAGGGTGAATTTTATCAAGGGAAATCACCTGTATCGTACCTATTTTGTTTCAGCAATCTTGATGTCAGCTGGCTTCATAACGTTTCTCTCGAATATAAATATTTGGATCGTCCTGATGTTTGCTTTCTTAACGGGAATCTTTGATGCATGCTTCACCACCCTGCATGCTACCATCCTTCAGAAAACAGATAATTATATTAGAGGGAGAATATTTGGAGTTGGCATGCTATTAAAGTCACTGGGATTTGCGCTGGGATTTGTGGTTGCACCTATCCTGCTGGAGGCTCTTTCGTTGGCAAAAATGGTCTGGGTCTTCCATGGAACATTGATCACCTCTAGCATTCTGGTGATCCTCGTATCAAATGCCAGCATGAGGAAGTATAAAGAAGTAAAACAAAGCTTATGATCCCACACGAAAAACTCCCTTTTCTGCAAGGGAGTTTTTTAATTTATTCTTTAGTTGTCTTACTTCCCATGAAAACAAAGGTGAAATCTTCGATGAAAGCTGGAATGTCAGCCTCCATGCCGATCCAGTCCAGGTCTTCTTCCGGTTCAGGCTCTGGTTTAGGCCTGAAGTCCGCCATGCTTTTCCCTTTGGCGCGGCCGAACAGCTCAACGGTTACTCTTCTCGGCAGATATTTGACGAGGTTTCTATTCACTAGGGCACTTAAAGTGATCACATCATGCAACGGCGCTCCCTGGATGCCAGGTACATTCTCTTTGTATGCTTCAAAGTAATAATCATATACAGGCTTGATCAGATCTTTGAAAGGAGAATGGCTATTTTCTGCAAGGTAATCGATTACAGCCGGGGGGATAATCGCTTGATTGGTGATGTTCAATGGGTGCAGGAATACATTTCTTGCCTTCTCCAGCACCTGGTTGGCAGCAATAGGGTCTGCATAAAAATTAGCTTCGGCTTCTGCTGTAACATTTCCAGGTACAAGGAATGCACCTCCCATGATATAAAAAGCGTTAACTGTTTTGAAGGCATCCTCTCCATAGAGAATAAATGGGATAGCCAGTTCCGTTTGCCTTCCGACACCAACAATCACCAGATTATCAGGGTACTCATTCACAATATCGAGAATTTTATCAATATCGAATACCTTAACTTCTCCCATATCCTCTGGCGGCCTTATTGGGCCAAGACCTTCTGGCCCATGGATTTCCGGATAAAAGGTTGCCAGTTCACCGGATAAGGGGCCTGAAGCACCAGCGATGATCGGTATTTCCTCTCTTCCTCCCAGCTGCAGCAAATAGGCAGTATTATTGATTGCCTGTTTTTTTGTTATATTTCCATACCCAGTTACGACACCGACAACATTCAGCTGCGGATGAAGCAAAGCGTACATCAAGGCCAGCGAATCATCCACCCCGGAATCCGTAAACAAAAGGATATTGTACATGGCTCCCCTCCCTCTTTTTCTTTGACATTGTTTTATTATATTCTAACCATTCATCGTTTCATTCTCTTTTTGAATTAAGCCTGTATTTCATAAGGAACTGGAGTTTTGTTCTTTATTGAGAAGGTATGCTGAATGTACTGTTTTTACATGCTTCTATTGCCTATTGAGAAGCAAAATCGTACAATCCATCTCGTGTGATTTTTTTGAGAGGGGAAAAATAGATTGAAATTTCATGGAAATGAGAAGTGGAGCATTTATAACGGACTTGCTTCCACCGCAGCTGCCAATATGGTCAACGGTTATATTCCTTTATTCGCCATTAGTGTTCTTGGAGCCACAAACCAGCAAATAGGGCTGATTGTCTCCCTTCCTTCAATTATAGGAATGCTTGCATTGATTCCAGGGGCAATTTGGCTGAATAAAGTGCAAAGTAAAAAGAATTTTGCGGTCATTTCAACATTCGTTGCCCGCCTGCTATTCAGCTTGATTCTTTTCGTTCCATTTCTCGGTAGTCCGTATGCAGCATGGGCGCTGGTGATTCTAATCGCTTTGCTTAACTTCCCTGGTGCCTTATCAGGTCTTTCATGGCAATCCATGATCGGTGACCTGGTGCCCGAAAAGCGGAGAGGAGAATTTTTCAGCTCACGAAATAGATATAACACGATTGCCGCAATGGCTGTAACTTTTGGTACAGGAGTGTTTCTGCAACAGTTTGATAAAGGTCATGCTTTTCCATACCAGGTACTGTTTATTGCTGCCTTTCTGTTTGCGGCAGCAGAGGTTTATTTTCTTATAAAACACAAGGAACCTGAAAAAAGAAAAAATGAAGAGATTGTAGAAGAAAAAAGAAAGAAGTTTTCACTTCACCTCTTTAAACATAAACCGTTTTTAGCATTCGTTGTATCCGCTTTGCTGTTCAATTTTACTGCACAGATGGCATGGTCGCTATTCAGTATCTATCAAATTAAAGAGGCAAACGCGACGGCTTTATGGTTAAGCCTGTTTTCTGTCACGAACCAGCTTGCACAAATCATCAGTATAAAATGGTGGGCGAATGCAGCAGACCGGCGGGGAAACAGCTTTGTATTATTCATCGCCGCAGCCGGTATGGCAACAGCACCTGCTTTAACCATACTTTCTGCTAATCTTGTCTATTTAACATTGATCAATCTATGGATCGGCTTGTTCGTCTCAGGAACCAACCTGTTATTGTTCAACCAGCTCCTTAAGGCATCACCAGAAAAAGGCCGCACGAATTATATTGCCAATTATAACTTCCTGCTTTCAATCGTCGGATTTATTGCCCCACAGTTGGGTGTCATGCTTCTTAATGGCCTGGGCATGGCTGCTGCTATGAATCTTATCTCTCTATTCAGGATGGCTGCAGCGTTCTCCTTCTTGTTTGTTGCTTTAAAATTGGAACGAAGAGTCATGGCGGAAACTATATAACCGTATTTCTTTTAAAAAGCAGAAACAGAGGATTGAACTGGTTCTGCTTTTTCTTACTATAGATTTTTAGTTTATCGCTGGTACTGGCAAAAAATTGTCTGACGTCCTTCCTGTTCATTTTCCTCGAAATAGAGAACTCTCCAGTCACCGAATTCTTTCAGCAATTCATTCGATTCCAATTTGTATCGATTCGAAACACTCTGGTTTCCTGAAGATCCATTTTGAAAAAAGGTTTCAATGAACAAATATCCATCTGCTTTGATCAATTCCTTCATCAGTGGAAACAATGAACGATCGAGATAGTAGGTCATCACGGCCAGATCATATTTCACGTCTGTAAAAACAGATGCTTCCTTCGTGAGATCAGCAGTTTTAACAGTAATATTCAGCTTTTTGTCGGCTGCCTGCTCTTGAACATAATCAACAGCCACATCCGAAATATCAATCGCTGTCACTTCATAACCCATTTCTGCAAGAAAAATACTATTGCCGCCAAGACCGCAAGCAATATCGAGCGCTTTTCCTTCGCCAAAATATCGAGACAGATTCAGTAATCTATTATTTGGTTCAGGTGATAATTTCTTAGTCAATCGATCCTTGTATTTTGAATTCCATTTTTCTTGAGAGTCCATTAAATATCCTTGCCTCCTGAAATTGGATTTAACACGAATATACCATATAAAATCTTTCTCAAAATCGTAAAATATTTTTATAATATTCAGAAAATATATTGAAAACTTTATCATTTTTGGTCATACTTTAAATGTAACAAAATATTTATAATTAACAGTTATTTTAGTAAGCGCTTTCATTTTTTATTTTTTAAAGGAGGAGATGAAATGTCATTAACTCGTAAAATCCTTTATGGTATGGGGCTCGGTATCATTGTTGGTCTTATTTTTAACTTGGCCATGCCTGGAGCGTTCGAAACCGTCAATGGTTATGTGTTTGTACCGCTTGGAAAGATTTTTGTCAATTTGATTAAGATGCTTGTTGTTCCGATTGTCATCGTATCACTGATATTGGGGACAGCTGGAATCAGTGATCCAAAAAAGCTTGGCAGAATCGGCGGCAAAACGATTGCATTCTTTTTGATCACTACCGGTATTGCTTTGGTTTTGGCGATTGGAATGGCTCTTCTCGTCCAACCTGGTTCAGGCAGCTTCCAATTGGACGGCGCAAACTTTGAAGCAGCCGAAGCTCCTCCGGTGATTGAAACATTGTTAAATATTATTCCAGCCAATCCCCTGGGTGCCATGGTCGAGGGCTCTATGCTGCAGGTGATTGCATTCTCGATCATCATTGGTTTTGGAATAGCAAGAGTCGGAGAAAAAGCAAAGGGATTAATCAAGCTGGTTGAACAGGCAAATGAAGTCATGATGTATCTTGTTAAGGCAGTCATGAAATTTGCCCCTTATGGAGCTTTTGGTTTGATTGCTACAGCCATTGGCAGCCAGGGATTAGAGGCCATCGCAGCCATGGGCAAATACATGTTTGTCGTATTATTTGTACTTTTGCTTCACATGGTCATTACCTACGGATCAGCAGTATCTGTGCTTGGTAAACTGAATCCTATCAAATTCATTAAAGAGTTCTCCCCTGCCATGGTAGTTGCCTTCAGCACTTCTAGCAGTGCTGCTACCCTGCCGATATCAATGAAAACTTTGCAAAATAACCTGAAAGTCTCTAAAAGTGTCAGCGGGTTTGTACAGCCGCTGGGAGCGACCATCAATATGGATGGAACGGCGATCATGCAAGGGGTTGCGACCATCTTTATCGCCCAGGTATATGGGGCGGAACTAGGACTGGGTCAATTATTGACTGTCATCTTGACTGCGACGCTTGCAAGTATCGGAACAGCCGGTGTCCCCGGAGTTGGATTGATCATGCTGTCAATGGTGCTAACATCAGTAGGCCTGCCGGTTGAAGCCATTGCGTTAGTGCTTGGGGTTGACCGTCTCCTTGATATGTGCCGGACAGCAGTGAACATAACTGGAGATGCTGCATGCGCTGTCTATGTCGCCCGCTCTGAAGGTGAAACATTTGGAGAGGTGGAAATAGAAGAAAACGTAACAGCATAATTGCACCTTCCCTGTAGGATATCAGCAGCTGCCCTTTCAAAGGGCGGCTTTTTTTTTGTCATTTATCATTCCTAATCCGATTTCTGCAGCCAATCATTTTACAATCTATTTTTAAGGGTAGATTATAATGGTGATGCTCATTTGCATAGGAATATATTTTTTAGGAGGTCGAAAATGAAAGTATTAGTTGTAGGGGCAAACGGACAGATTGGGAAACAGCTTGTCGAGCTGCTTCTTGAAAGCAGCGAGCACGATGTCAAAGCAATGCTGCGAAAACCTGAACAAGCAAAAGATTTTGAGGAAAAAGGTGCTGAAACGGTGATTGCGAGCCTTGAAGGTTCGGTTGAAGAAATTGCTTCAGCAGCAAAGGGCTGTGATGCGGTTGTGTTCGCGGCAGGATCAGGAGGACATACAGGGCAGGATAAAACACTTTTAGTTGATCTGGATGGTGCAGTTAAAACAGTTGAAGCTGCAGAACAGGCTGGAATCGACAGGTTCATCATGGTCAGTGCCCTGCAAGCCCACAATCGCGAAAACTGGTCTGATGCCATCAAACCTTATTATGTTGCAAAACACTATGCAGACCAGGCTTTGCTGCAAAGCAGTTTGAATTATACCATCATTAGGCCAGGGGGATTGCTGAATGAAGCTGGAACCGGCAAAGTAAAAGTTGCCGAAAACCTGGACAGAGGCTCGATCCCAAGAAATGATGTAGCAAGGACCATCCTGTCATCCTTGAATGAAGAGAAAACATTCAGGAAATCCTTCGATGTAGTATCCGGTGATAAACCTGTGGAAGAAGCACTAAAGACCCTATAAACAGAATATGAAAAAGAGTTTACCAGCCTGGTAAACTCTTTTTTGTGGGTTATATTCTTTTCTCCTTACAAGTTCATTGTTACAATATCCCCTGCCCTGAGAGATCTTTTGGTCTAAAGGTCACTTACTTTCATCCATCTGAAACGTCATACTGGGCAGCTGGATATCATTTTCTATGAAAATGGCGGCAATATTATGCCTTAATTTACTTTCGATTTGCTCTTTGATTTCAAAATTAACTACTGGTATTTCAATCAGGAATTCCATGGCCTTATTATTGAAATCAACAAAACGGATATCAGAAGGTGTTTGATCAAGAATTCCCTTTTCATTCAACTTGATTTCCGCTACCGCCTCTTCGAGAAGAGCCTGCACTTTCTTGGTATCTGCCCCATAAGCCACACTAACGTTAACCTCAGCCATCATCGATGCACTTGTCCGGTTTTTGATGATTTGTTCGATAAAGTACTGATTGGGCACAATCAATGTCCCTTCCTTGGCAGTGCGGATGACGGTTGATCTTAAGCGTATATTTTCGACACGCCCCACTTTATCATTGATTTGGATAATTTCCCCCACTTCAATTGGTCTTTCAAATAAAATGATAATGCCTGATATAAAGTTGCCAGCCACGTTCCTCATCCCAAAGCCAATTCCGATACCGAGAACACCGAATACTGCACCAAGGGCCGTCAGATTGATTCCGACGCTTGTCAGGCTTATTGCAATTGCGGCAAACATGACAATATAATAGATGATTTGATTAAAGGTAAATCCTATCCCCTTGTCCACTCCGTAGTGATCGTAGACGGTTGACAAAATATACTTATTGAATAGCTTAATTAATCTGTGCGCAAGTGACACAATCATGAAGGCTATTACAATCATCAGGATTGTCACTTCAACTTCACGGTTAGAGTATATGGTATAAAAAAGCCATTCGGTTTTAGGGATGGTCAGCAATAACAAAATGATGATGCCATAAAAGGTGATCCAATCTGCAATAGAATCAATGATAGGCAAAGCTTTCTGAAATAGCTGTGATTTTTTTGCCGCAGAAAACTTTGCCAGCTTTTTGATTCCCCAATTAAATAGGATGATGATCACCAGCATTATGGCCAGTCTGATGATCTCTTCACGTGAGATGTCCTTGATGAAAGTATCTACCATGTATACCACCTGTCATTTCAATATATCTGTCTATTCCTGAAAATCAAAGGGATTAAACTTCCCGGATTAAAAGTGCTCACGAACAGTATTCACAAAATAGGCTCCCTTCCCTTTTGGAATGTGGCAGCCAATTTACGCAAAAACACCCCATTCCATAGGAATGGGGTGTTCATATTAATCCAATTCAACATTATGATAAACTTGCTGGACATCCTCTAAATCTTCCAGAGCATCTACAAGCTTCTCGAACTGGGCTAGTGAGTCCGGATCAAGGGCTACTTCGTTTTGTGGAAGCATTGTCAATTCAGCAACAGTAAAGTCCGTTACACCGGCATTCCTGAAAGCTTCCTGGATCGCATGGAATTGTTCAGGCTCACCATAGATAATGACTGATTCTTCTTCCTCAAGGATATCACGTGCATCCACATCAGCTTCCATTAAAATTTCCAGAGCTTCATCGGCTGACTTTCCTTCAAAGCCGATTACCGCTGTTTTATCGAACATGTAGGAAACCGACCCGGCCACGCCCATGTTGCCGCCGTTCTTGCCAAAAGCAGCCCGCACATTGGATGCGGTTCTATTCACGTTGTTTGTAAGTGCATCTACAATGATCATTGAACCGTTTGGACCAAAGCCTTCATAACGGAGTTCGTCATAGCTGTCTTCTCCTCCGCCTTTGGCTTTATCAATAGCCCGGTCAATAATGACTCTTGGTACATTATATGTTTTCGCTCTCTCGAGGACGAATTTCAGAGCCTGGTTAGATTCCGGATTTGGCTCCCCCTGCCTGGCTGCAACATAAATTTCCAGGGCGAATTTAGAATAAACCCTACTGGTATTTGCATCCTTGGATGCTTTCTTTTCTTTGATGTTGTTCCATTTACGACCCATATATTCCACTCTCTTTCAAGTTATATCAGTTAACTGCAAGCTGAAGATACTAAAATATAAGCCATGCAGCTTTTCTCAAATAATATTATACCTTAAAAAGGCAATTTGTTAATAGAAAACAATCGCCGGCTAAGAGGTGGATTTTAGTGACTGAACTAAGAATCCACCTTAGGAGAGAGCCAGGCTAGTCTGTACTGCATAAATACTGTATGCATACTTTAATATCTTAATGAGTGATCTCGATACGACGCTAACCTTCCAATAAGTGTTCTGCAATTAATGAATAAGAATTCAGACGGTCCTGTGGAGAATATGTAATGGTTATGATCATAATTTCATCTGTTTTCGTTTGTTTCTGTAATTCAAGCAGTCTTGCCTTTACATCAGCAGGATCTCCGATGATCATCTTTTGTCTCATTATTCTTAGCTCTTCTTCCTTTTCGCTGGATGAGAGAATAAACTCTTTTGCTTCATCAATGGACGGCACGCCACTTAGTCCCCCTCCGTTTTTCCTCTGGAGGCTCCAGCAGAGTGAACTTAGAGCGATTTCTTCCGCTTTTTCAGTTGTCTCTGCGCATACGGCCGAAACAGCCAGGATCGTTTTCGGTGCTTCTATGCTCCCTGGCTGAAAAGAATCTTTATAGAGATTGAATATTTCCATGGCATCCTTGTCGCTCATGAACATCCCGAATGCGTATGCCAGGCCATGCTCTGCAGCCAGCAGTGCGCTTTTCTTGCTTGTCCCTAGAAGCCACGGTTCGGGAGGGATTTCTGGAAGTGGCGAAGCCTTGATTTTAGCGTTTTCACTTTCCTCAGGATAATCATCATGGATAAAATGAAGTAAATCCTTCAGCGTTTCAGGCATCTTCCATACATTCTGGAGGAAATGTCCAGATAATGCATTTGTCACTTCCGCGGAGGCGCCTGGTGCACGGCCTATCCCTATATCGATCCGGTCCGGGAATAGGGTTGCCAGCATATTATAAGTTTCCGCTACTTTATATGGTCTATAATGAGGCAGCAGGACAGCACCGGAACCAATACGGATCCTGCTTGTCCTCGCACCTATATATGGGAGCATCACTTCAGGAGCTGGACAGGCCAATCCAGGCAGGTCATGATGCTCAGCGATCCAGTAGCGAGTATATCCTGATCGCTCTGCTGTCTGTGCCAGCAAGACAGATTGCTCCAATGCCTCTCTTGCTGTCTGGTTATTGGAAACCGGTGCCTGATCAAGAATGCTTAATTTCATCGTTTAGTTTTTCACCTCCATCAATGCTAACTTGAATTGGCCCACCTGTCCGCTTTCATACAGGTTTGTAACAGAAGTAGAGTATTCCACGATTCTTCCGAGAAAGTCTGGGTAACCGGAAATCCTCACCTGAAATTCGCCTTTATACAATAATGTAGTGACATCATGGTAGATTTCGGTAGTCACAGGGAATTCAACTGAGACAAAACGAAAACCATCTTCAATGAACGATTCAAATTTACTGAGTACTATTGGATAGCCATCTAAAACGATTTCTTTAACCAAATACAACACTTCTAACTCATCAAACATCACTAAGATTAAAAGATGAAGCCTGACCAAAATGGGCAGGCTATTAGACGCTTTTATAGTTTAGCAAGGAAGTCGTGCATTGCTTTCACCAGATCATTTGGTTGTTCATACATGCTCATATGTCCGCTGTTTTTGATAATGTATTTGTGGATATTTGGTTTATCAACCGTAAATGTTTTCTCTGGTGGAACGATTTGATCGAGTTCACCAGCAATCAATAGCACCGGAAGTTCAGTCTCTTCCAGTACATAATTCCGATCCGGTCTGTTTTTCATCGCAGCCAGTGCACTGACAAGTCCCTTCACAGAAGTCTTAAGGCCGATTTTGACTGTCTCCGCAATTTCATCCATATTCAACTCAAGGTTATCAGGCGAAAAGAGCTTTTTGGATAGTCCATCGATAAATGAACCAGGACCCTCCTCCTGTATTTTTTCGGAATTCGCATCCCTGCCTTTTTTAGCTTCTTCACTGTCAGCATTTGCCGTGGAGTGGACCAATGAAAACCCATTCAAGTACTGAGGATAAAGCTCAGCAAAAGCCAGAGTAATATAACCGCCAAGTGAATGGCCAAACATTGTCACTTCCTCAAGCCTTAAATGATCTATAAGTTCCTTAATCGTTCCTGCCATATCCTCAACCGAATAATGATCCTTCGCCATGCCAGATTCTCCATGTCCATGGAGATCCACGGCAATCACGCGATTCTCTTTAGCCAGAACAGGAATGATTTTGTCCCAATACTCTTTCCCGCCGGCAAAACCATGAATAAGGACAATCGGTTTTCCCTTTCCTTCGTCATAAAAACTAATTTCTGTGTCTGCTGCCTTTATTTTTTGTGTATTCATTGCATTCGCTCCAATCTTTTATACTAATTAGTTTATTCCCTGAAACCCAGTTACTAATCTCTTGCTTAGATAATTTAGGATTTAGCCTGATATTACCACAGCTCTTATGACGCTTTCTCTGTTACAATTTTGAAGTTGACTAAACTCAGGAGGATTCCTAAATGAGAAAACGTTTCCTGCCCATATTGATTATCATGCTAACCTTCATAGGGGGCTTTTTATCAGGCTCATTATTTGCCAATAAACCACATAACAATGAGAAAGTCTCCAGTACGCCTGCCTCATTGTCTGCCAAATCATCCATTTTGAAAAAAGTACCTGAGAAAAGACAGGACTCAAAGGTATTGATCGGATATGTACAGGACTTCCGTAATCCTGCGGAAATCGATTACAAAAGTCTGACCCATGTCATATTTTCGTTTGCGCATCCAACTGCTGATGGCAGGATTCTATTGAATGGAGACCAGGCAATCAAAAATCTGAGGGCAATCGTGGACAATGCCAGGAAGCACGAGACAAAAGTCATTTTGGCAATCGGTGGCTGGTACCATATCAATGGTGGAGAATCTTATGATTATTTCAAGGCGGCCATTTCAACTCCGGCTTCTAGAAAAAAACTAGTCCACGAGCTTGTTAGTATTGCAGAAAGGGAGAACCTCGATGGGATTGACATCGATTTCGAGCATCCCAGATCTGCAGATGATGCCCAATTTCTGGCTGAGTTCTCTAAAGAAATGAGTGAACAGCTGCAACCAATGGGCAAAGAACTATCGATAGCTGTAAACGCCAAGGTGCACAGTGTAACAGGGACTGAAATTCATTCTGTTGTTTTTGAGCCTGCGATGTTCGGGTATTTTGACCATGTCAATTTGATGGCATACGATGGTCAGTGGGATGGAGAGTATAACGCGGCGAATCTGTCTCCTTTCTCCTATTCAGCCAATATCGTAAACTATTGGACCTCTCTATTTGATTCACATGGATTTTCGAGGGAGAAACTTGTCCTTGGAGTCCCTCTTTATGCACAGCCAGAGGACCCTTCGGCAAAGCAAATCTCGTATGAAGCACTTCTTGATCATATCCTTGAAAATGCGGGCAAGGATCAGGTCAATATCAATGGAACCACATACCATTATAATGGCCATTCTACTTTGAAAAAGAAGACTGACCTCGCTCTTTCTGAGCAGTTAGGCGGCATGATGCTATGGGAAGCAGGGCTTGACGCGCAAGGAAATCAGAGTGCAGCCAAACTGATTGCTAATGAATTGGTGGAGCACCAAGACGCTCGTTACTTTACAAGAAAGTGAAAAAAGCCTTATACGGGCTTTTTTTGCTTTATACTGCTGGACACCGTTCCGAACCTGCTTGAATAAGGTAGCAGTAAAGAACATAACGGTGGTGCGTGCGATGAAGTTACCTTTTATTTTATCCGGTCCAATCCTCAGGAGGGTTGAACCGACATCCATTTTCATTTGGATTGCTTTGAGCCGCGATGTCAAGATGGACGCTCAATTATTTCAAATCGATGAGGATACCTATATCCCTTTGGAAATTAATACTGAGACAAAAAGGTTCAGAGCCGGCAATCAATTATATATTTACCTGATTAAGATTTCACCGAGCAAGGCTCCTTTCCCTTCCTGCACTCTCCTGGGCTATAATTTATTTTTTAAAAAAGGCCAGGTGGTCCGTGATCTGGGAAGCTATGGCCTTCTTACCAAGGAGTTTAACCAATCTATTGTATACGGGAACCTCAAGTATCCAGCATTTTATATCGATCATGAAAGCCTGCCGACAAATTTGCTTTATGGCTCCTGCCGAAAGCCCCATGGCGTTGGGGATGATGCCTTGATTGCAGCAGATTCGCTTGTGGAGCAGAAACATCTGGATCATTCACAAAGGCCCAATGGATTATTTTTTATGGGTGACCAGATTTATGCTGATGATGTTGGGGACCCTCTGTTCCCGATTCTGTCTGTGCTTGGCTCGGAATTAATCGGGCATAGTGATCACAGTAAATTGACTGATTTGATTCCTGATGTATTGTACCCGCGGCTTCCTTTGGTAAATGGACGCCAATTCCTGATTGAAAACCTGGCAAATTTTTCGACCGGAAAAGGTGATAACCATTTGATTACATTTGGAGAATATGCAGCTATGTATTTAATCAGCTGGAGCCCAGAAATTTGGGAATCCATCCAGGAAAACGATCTAATCCATTCCTTCAGGCAAATGATTGATGACAAACAGCTGCACTTGAAATTCGAGGGGGAACCGCAAAAGCGGGAAAAGGAGCTTTCCATGCTGAAAGCCAGATATGAAGAACAAATGGAACAGATAAGGGAATTCATAGTTTCTATTTCCGCAATCAGACGATTAATGGCAAACATACCAACCTATATGATCTTTGATGACCATGATTTGACGGACGATTGGAATATATCCGAAAAGTGGACAGAAACGGTCAGAAACTCACCGCTGGGCAAATATATCATTGGCAACGGATTGGCGGCTTATTGGCTGTTCCAAGGCTGGGGCAACAACCCTGAAACCTTTGACGAACCTTTCCGAAATAAAATCGAAAAATATCTCAGGTCCGGTAACGTGGAATCACTGGATTATAAAGAAGGACTGGATTTTTTATGGGACTATCATTCCTGGCATTTCATTGCTCCTACCGTTCCTAAAACCGTTTTCCTGGATACGCGTACACATCGTGAATTCGATCCAATGCCGAGAACAGTTAAGTTTGGCAGTTTGATTGAGGAGACATCCAGGACACCTTTGCTGATTTCTGAAAAAGGCTGGCAAAGCACGACCGAAAAACTTCTAAAGAGCGGCTGGAACAAGCATACTCCTTTGAATATTGTCTCACCTACCCCTGTATATGGAATGGGCCTGATCGAATCCTTCCTCCATAAATATGTATATCCATTCAAAGTATTAGGTTTTCCTGTCCAGACGTCCTTTGATTTTGATGGCTGGAAGTATAACGGGAAAGGATTCTATGCCTTCCTTTCAAGAGTCTCCAGCTGGGACCCAAGTTACGTCATATTGCTATCAGGAGACGTCCATTTCTCCTCAGCGGTAAAATCAGAAGTCGAACTAAATGATGGTAAAAAGCTTTCTTTCTATCAGTTCACAAGCAGCCCCATCAAAAATAAAAGTTTTACAGGAATGTGGGGATTTCTAAAGAAGTCGATGATGTGGCTCAATGCTCAAAAAAGAAAGGATCAATCCCTGTACCGCAGCTGCAGCACTAACTATAGCCTGAGCCTTACCAAAGATAAAACAGGTCTCCCGAAGCAAAAGCTCTGGGAAGAAACGATTAACTACTATTCATTCGATGGCGGCACCATTGCTGAAACAAAAAACTCGATCGGTTACCTACATTTTAATAACTCAGTATTTGAGAATACCTTACTGTTGGCAACGGAACCGATCGCGAATGATGAAAATGTAAAATAAAACCGATTGTCTTAGCGTCCTATGAACCTATCTCTTCAAATTCTTTTATCTTCTCAAGTCTCTCTACCACCACCATGCATTTTTTATCCCCAATTTCATATATATACATTTTGTGGCCATGCTCTTTTAGGAGCTTCTTGAATTGGATTTCGCCAGATAGATCATATCCCTTAGCCAAATCAGTGATTTTTTTGAGGATCTGCTCTCTGCTTGGTTCCGTAGTAGATGCTATTTTAATAGGAATCGGTATTCCCTTGATTTTAAAGGTTACGAGGATGACGCTATCCAATGGTATCAACTCCTTTAAAAGTCTATTCGACAGTCGCGAATGATTTCCTTCTATTTACCACTTTTTTACGAATATACTTCATATGTATATATACCAAAAAAGGAGAGGAGCTTAACCTCCCCTCCTCCCCACTATTCTTCTTCATTCATCATTTCATCAAAAGCTGCAGAAACCTTTTCGAATTCCTCATCAGATTCGATGGCAGCGAAATCTCCTTCTTCATCGATCTTGAGGAAAAAGATATCAATATCTTCATCAGATTCTGTTTGCAGGTCGTCAACAAAGCTGACAGCTACATAGTCAGATCTGTCAATGTTCAATGTTCCGATTACTTCGACCTCCTGCTCCATATCGTTTTCATCGCTAATTGTAAAAACTTCACCAACTTCAATTTTTTCCATTGGGATTCCTCCTCTAATTAATAAATATATTATTCCCGAAGATGCTCATTCTGTAAAACAAATGGCTTAACTCTCGGAAAGAAAAGCTGTGATTTGTTCTTTGTTCTGCTCAAAAACCTGTTTTCCCAGTTCCTTTAATTTCGCCGTATAGCTAAAATCGTCAAATGGCACTTCCTCCGATAACTCTGTATTCAAGCGGAGGTAATGGTCGCGCAGCAAAAGCCTGCAATGGTATGAGACAGATTCAGAAGATAAGTCCATTGCCAGATCCAAAAGCTTTGGGGTCACTTTCATCGATGGAAAATGGAATGGCAGCCACTGGCGAATGCCCCAATGTTTGTCTTCCTGAATCGTAAAGTCGATGTTCTGCTGGCCAGTTCCAATTGAGAGAATATGAATTTCATCCAAACTGATCTTAAAATGGTGCAATGCCTCCGTCACACAAACCAATGAAGGATTATTGGCCCACAACCCCCCGTCTATCGATAAATATTGGTTGTTTACATTGTTGGGAGGAAAATAGATTGGCGCAGAACAGGATGATAGCACTGCATCCCACAACTTGATGGATAGTTCACTTTCCGACGAATAACCAAAGTCAGTACGGTGTACATAAGGTTTTCCATGGGTGATATCAACAGCGGGTATCAATAAAGGCTTTTTAATTTCCCCTAGGCTAAGGTCTTTGAAAGCATGCTTTAACAGCCTCCGCAAATAACGGTCACTGTATACACTTTTGAAAAAGCCTACCTTCGATTTTTTGACAAAAATCTTTTCCCCATAATTCTCGTACTTTTCCATCAACTCTTGCATTGAAGTATTCAATGCTACCGAAGCAGCAATGATAGCCCCGGTGCTGGTGCCTGAGATCACATCAAAAAGCTGGCCTACAGGCTTGCCATACTCTTCTTCAATCGCAAGGAGGATGGCAATCGGGAAAACTCCTCTAATTCCGCCACCGTCAATGCATAACAACTTCATGATATTCCCCCGCTACGTCCTTGATACTATCATCCTTCCCATTCCACCAAAACAATATGAATAAACCGTCTGGACTGAAAGAAGAGCTGCCTATGTTTAGGCAGCTCTTCATAATGATCCATCTTATGATACTTTTTCTTTTTCATGATTGAAAGAATATTCTTCTTCCCAGTACTCAGCATTCTTAATGCCCAGCTTTTTGGAATTGAAGACCGGATCCAGCCCTTGCTTCCTCTGTTCCTCGTAATCCTTCAAGGCTATCAGTGCCGGTTTCGCAAGCAGGACGATGGCAATCAGGTTGAGCCATACCATCAATCCAAGACCTGCATCGCCAAGTGCCCATGCAAGTGATGCTTCTTTTACAGCACCATAGAAAGTTGCCCCAAGGATGACAATTTTAAGGATAAACATCGGAACCTTTCCGTTTCTTCCTCTGAGAAGATAGGCGATGTTAGTTTCTGCCATGTAATAGTAAGCCATGATTGTCGTAAATGCGAAGAAGAATAAAGCAACTGCAACGAACTCAGCACCGAATCCTGGAAGGACCGAATCAACGGCAGCCTGAGTATATCCTGGACCTGCTTCGACACCTTTAAGGTTTTCGACGATGAAACCTCCGTCAGCGCCAACCGTGTTGAACATGCCTGTGAACAGGATCATGAATGCCGTAGCGGAACATACGAATAAGGTATCGATATAAACGGAAAATGCCTGTACAAGACCTTGTTTAGCCGGGTGGGAAACCTCAGCCGCAGCAGCTGCGTGAGGACCTGTACCCTGTCCTGCTTCATTGGAATAAACCCCGCGTTTTACCCCCCATGCAATCGCACTGCCCAGAATTCCTCCAAACATGGAATCAGCACCGAATGCACTTTTAAAAATCAAAGCGAAAACCGCAGGGACTTCGGCGATATTCATGCCGATAATGACAAGGGCAACTAGAATGTAACCAACAGCCATGAAAGGAACTGTATACTGAGCAACTGTAGCGATCCGTTTCACGCCGCCAAAAATGATCAAGCCCAGCAGAGCGATGACAACCAATCCTGTCACAGATTTGCTTACACCAAAGGCATTCTCAAGGCCTAGTGCAATCGAGTTCGACTGGATTCCCGGCATCAGCAGGGACATTGCCAGAAGTGCCGCGATGGCGAACGCTACTGCAAACCACTTGATACCAAGACCTTTTTCAATGTAGTAAGCAGGACCGCCTCGATAAAGACCATCTTGCTTAACCTTATAAATCTGGGCCAATGTTGACTCTACAAAGGCACTTCCTGCCCCGATGAATGCAATCGTCCACATCCAGAAAACCGCACCAGGACCACCCATTGCAATCGCAGTGGCGGTGCCAGCGATGTTACCAGTTCCTACACGGCCGGATAAAGCGATAGATAAGGCCTGAAAAGATGAAACCCCCGCATCGGAACTTCTCCCTTTGAACATAAGCGTAACCATGTCCTTCAAGAGTCTAACTTGCAAAAAACGTGTCAGGATTGAAAAAAGCAGACCGATACCAAGAATGATATAAATGACCGGGTTACTCCACAAAATCCCATTGAGCCAAGAAATAAAAGCTTCCAAATGAATCCTCCTTTACTTGTTTGATTTCTTTCTATTTTGAATTATAAGATAATTAAACTCAAAGGACAATCAAAAATTGATATTAAACAGCAAACTATTTTTTGTACTGTTGCAAGTACAGATTTCGACAGCATTAGCTGGGACATTGGTTCGGTCGGCTTTTCGACTTTGGATACCAAAGCTGTCCGAAGTAGTTCCAAGTTCGGACAGCTTTTTGTCTGTGAGCACCGAAGCTGTCCGAAGTAGCTCCAAGTTCGGACAACTTTTTGTCTGTGAGCATCAAAGCTGTCAAAACTAGATCCAAGTTCAGACAGCTTTTCGATTGTAAGCACCAAATCTGTCCTAATTAGCTCTAAGTTCAGACAGCTTTTCGCCTGTAGACACCAAATCTGTCCGAAGTCACCCTGAGTTCGGACAGCTTTTCGTCAGTGAGCACCAAATCTGTCCGAAGTAGCTCCAAGTTCGGACAGATTTTCGCCTGTGAGCCCCAAATCTGTCCGAAGTCACCCTTAGTTCAGACAGCTTTTCGATTGTAAGCACCAAATCTGTCCGAAGTAGCTCCAAGTTCAAACAGCTATTCCCCTGCAGTCACCAAAGCTGTCAAAAGCAGCCATAGTAAATATGAAAAAAGCAAATGACGGCGGTCACCTGCTTCAGGATTTCTCATAATTTAGGGAAAGGAAAAACTATTGTACATTCCTCTCGCGTAAAATCGGCAATGTGCAGCAGCGGAATGAGCCTCCTGATTTGATAATCTCTGTAATATCGACTTCTATTACTTCAAACCCTTTACTGCTGAGCTGTTCATTGACTCCTTTATTCACTGGAAGGCTGAGGATCTTTTTGTTTCCGATTCCCAGGACATTGGTCCCCAGTGTGAATTGTTCCTCTTCACTTACATCGATCAGGTCATACCGTGAGCTGAATAATTGGATGTCTTCATCTGTCAATGCAGGACGATAAATCAAAGCGATTTCCGGTGAGACGACGTTGAAAACACAATCAAGGTGAAGGTACTCAGCTTTGAAGGGAATGGCCCGGACCTTAAAATTCGGCATCAATCCTTGTAAATGATCAGCCGCCTGCTGGTTGGTACGATTGCTCAAACCTACATATACTGTGTCTTGGTCAATGACTACGTCTCCGCCTTCAATCTGATCCCCCAGCAAATTATAATAGGATATTTCTTCATCCTCTAACCACTGTTTCAAGACATCCTCTTCGCCTTTACGGACTTCACTGGCCATATCTGCTACAAAAATAGTTTCACCCAGGGTAAACCCTATGTCCCTCGTGAAGACTTGCTCTGGAAATTTTTTATGGTACGGGAGCAGGATGACCTCTATGTCATGATTTTTTAAAGTGCTCACAAACTGATTATGCTGCTCCAAGGCAACGTCAATATGTATGCCTTCATCTTTAAAGTGTTTCTGAGTTTCATTAATGACATCCCGGATGGTCATATATTGTGGCTGGCAAAGAATGACTTTCTTCAGTACATCATATTCATTTATGATATACCCTCGATTTTGGGGCTGTATATTCTGTTCCATCCTTACTCCTCCTTATGGACAAATGATCATTATAGGTTTTCCGGTTCGTGCGCAATTCATTACTTCTGACGTTAAAAATCCTGTCAGATATCCTTCCGAACTTAATGAATGCACTAGAGCTATGAGCTAATATGAATAAAATTAAATCAACTAAAAGGAATGAGGAGAGTTCAATGAACAGAAAGAGCCAAAAGGATTTAGCGCACTTGATTGTCATGATCGATCTTTTTTGTGATGAATTGTATGAGCAGCTTTTGAAAAAAGAAGGCATGAGGGCTTTAGAAATTCTGCGTGAAGTTCAAAATGACTATTTTTAAGGAGGGATTCTCTGTGTCATTACATTTGCGGACTGCCGTGGATAAACTGAAAGAACATTATATCCAGCATTTGATAAATTCAGGAATTTCGAAAAAAGATGAAAAGGAATTAAGGAAACTCACACTGACTGAACTGAAGAATTTATTAAATGGGTGTTAATCGAAACTGTTTTTATTTACAGCACGCTATCTCATGTGAGAAAATATAACATATAAATAATAAGAGTGTGGTGATCATCCTGGCTGCCGATTCATCCTATAAAGATAAAAAAGTCATTACGATCGGGATTGTAAGTGAACTTACTGGACTTTCAGAACGGCAAATACGGTATTACGAAGAAAGAAAATTAGTGTTTCCCGATCGTACCAAAGGCGGAAGCAGAAGATATTCTTTTGCAGATGTAGAGCTGTTAGTGGAGATTGCCAATAAAATCGAAGACGGTGTCCAGACGTTTGAGATCCGGCAGGAAATGGCGAAACAAAAGAAACGAAATGAAGCAGAAGAACATAAGAAAATGATTCAGGGCCAAATAAATGCCAGGTTTGGTATTCGAAAAAAATGATGGCAGAACCTTCTTAAAGAGAAGGTTTTTTCTTTTGCTTCAAAAAAGCATGTAAGGTTACCTTACATATATGTAGTTTCATTCCCGATTAGATGACAAAATACATATAACATTCAAACAACAAGGGAGTTGAGTAAATGGATACTGTTTTTTTATTGAATAGTTTATGGGTGATGATTTCTGCAGTATTGGTGATTTTGATGATTGGTGGTTTCATTTTACTTGAAACAGGATCAACAAGGATGAAAAACGCCGGACATATCGCTGGCAAAACGATTTTAACCTTCGGAATTTCCTCGATTGTTTTCTGGGCTATAGGCTATGGGCTGATTTTTGGTGAAGGAAATTCTATTCTGGGCTTCTCGGATTTCTTTTATTCAGGCTATGAAGTTGAAGGATTAGGACTTTCAGGGCCCGTCTTCTTCCTTTTCCAATTAGCTTTTGCCGGCATCTCGTTAACGATTGCCTTTGGCGGTTTTGCTGAAAGAGCAAAACTATCTGTATATCTAGGTTTCGCCCTGCTGTTCTCCGTTTTTGTTTACCCTTTTATTGCCCACTGGATTTGGGGAGGCGGTTGGCTTGCTGAGCAAGGGAAGCAGGATTTCGCCGGCTCTACGGTAGTCCATCTTACAGGAGCAATGGCCGCACTGGCAGCAACGATCCTTCTGAAGCCGAGAATCGGGAAATTTAACAAAGATGGGTCACCGAATAATATAGAAGGCCACAATCAGGTGTTTACTGCATTAAGTGTGTTGTTATTATGGGTAGGCTGGTTTGGGTTCAATGCCGGGAGCACTTTATCGGCAGATGGTGCATTTTTCGGATTTGTCGCTCTTAATACTAATCTTGCCGCAGCAGCCGGTACTGTAGCAGCGATGCTGATTTCCTGGATTGTAGTTGGAAAGGCAGATGTACCGATGATGTTGAACGGTGCACTTGCAGGGCTTGTTGCAATCACCGCATCCTGTGCCTTCGTCGACACCTGGGCCGCAGTTCTGATTGGCTTTGTAGCAGGAATCCTCGTATTTTACAGTATACGTTTCTTTGAAAACAGAAAAATTGACGACCCGATCTTTGCACTTTCTGTACACGGGACAGCAGGTGTTTGGGGAACATTATCTACCGGTTTCTTTGCTACCAAAGAACTTGCAACAGTTGGCAGACCTGGCTTGTTCTATGGAGGAGGTTTTGAACAATTGGGCGTGCAGGCTCTCGGAGTATTGGTTTGCGGTGGGTTCGCCTTTATCGTTTCTTTTATCCTTTTATCGATCCTAAAGGTTTCCATGAGGGGCCTGCGTGTAACTGAAGAGGAAGAAATCATCGGTCTTGACCTTAGTGAGCATGGGAGCTACGGATATCCCGAATTGGTTAAAAGAGAAGTTGAGTCAGCCGGCACTGTAAATGGTGCTTCCCCTCATTCAATTAACACGGCTAATTAGTACTTTAAAGAAATATCAGCAATAGACCAATTATTAGGCGGCCTCTATATTAATAGGGGCAGCCATCTTTTAGTTTTATAGGATCGGAGGAATGCATCATGGCGAATGAATACTCGGAAATGCACGAAATTTGGTTGCTGAATATGAATGACGATGCCCAGGACAATGAGACATTAAATCTTTTTCATGATTCAGTTTATCAAAGGATTATCTCCATGGCACTGAAAAATACATCACTGAAATACGGCTCTCCCCCCTCTCCATTCGTATTCTTTGTTATGGGGAGTGCCGGTAGGAAGGAACAATCTCTATGGAGTGACCAGGATCATGGAATGGTTTTTACCGCGGATACATCAGAAGCACAGGATTATTTTCTCAGGCTCGGTATTGAAATCTCTAATGGACTTGAACAATCAGGCTACCAGAGGTGCACAGGTAATGTAATGGCTGACAATCCCCTCTGGTGTAAATCCTTGAAACAGTGGGAGAAACAGCTTGATTCTTGGGTCAGGGAATCCTCCTGGGAATCGATTCGTCATTTGTTGATTTTCGCTGATGCACGAGCTTTATATGGTGAGTCATACCTGATTGCCACTTTAAAAGAGCGGTCAATCGAGGCGGTGAAGCAATCGAACCTGTACACCAGAATGCTTCAAAATACTATGCATATCAAAAAAGGCGTCGGTTTGCTTGGTCAGTTTTTAGTTGAAACCCATGGTTCGCTTTCAGGTTCAATCAATTTGAAGGAAACCGCTTTTTTACCATTTGTAAACGCATCAAGGCTGATTTCCTTCATCGAGGAAAACAAGGAAACTACAACGTTATTGCGTATCAAACAAGGAGATACGTGTTTATCCTTTGAGGAAAAGGAGTATTTCAGCAAGTCCTTCGCTCTCCTTTTGGAATTCCGCCTACACCACAGTGATCATAGGGATTATGAATCCGGCCATTATATCCATGTTGGTCATCTGACGAAACAAGATAAAAAAACGCTCAAGGAAATCCTTAAGGCCGCAGAAAGGTTTTATGAAAAAATCAGGAATTTAATTAATGGGATGTGAAAGTATGGGTATGAATGATATGGTTCGTTTCATTAGAGAAATGACTGGTAAATTAGGATCAGATATATATGGAGGCATCCAAACTCAGTCCAATCCGCAGCAAATTTCGTTTTTAAGACAATTACAAAAAGAAATGAAGCAAACTAATATCCTTGATTGTCCGTTGGAGAAATTGAACATAGTCGTTTTTGATTTGGAAACGACGGGGTTCAACCCGGATAAAGGTGATAAGATCATCTCAATCGGGGCTGTGAAAATGGTTGGTTCCATAATAAATGAAGAGGAAACCTTCTATTCATTGGTAAACCCGGAAATTCCCCTTCCTGAATATATTTCAAGATTGACAAACATTACTGAAGAGCAGTTAGCAGGAGCTCCTTCAGCGTCTGAAGTCCTACTGGATTTTTATAAATTTATTGGGAGTTCTGTCTTAGTTGCCCATCACGCTAGGCATGAACAGGCATTCATGAAAAAATTATCAAGTAGCCTCTTGCGGATGAATTTTGATCACAGAGTAATAGATACTTCTTTCTTAATTAGATTATTCCAGCCTGCAGCTCCAACCCTGCAACTTGAGGAAATATGCAATGAATGCGGAGTAGAAGTTAGCGGGAGGCATCATGCTCTCTCAGATTCAATGATGACCGCTAAAGTTTGGAGTTTTTATATTGAAAAAGCACATGAACATGGCTACACAAACCTAAGGGAAATATATGAATTTCTTTCCCGCTTAAGGTAAACCCCTACTCACTGTCCCCTCCCTTCATTCCTCGTGCCTCAAGTCATTTTATTTTGATTGCCGAAAGATTATTGTTACTATTGGATTGTATAAACGCTGGGAATAGTATAAAAGCTATCCTGTAAGTTAATATCATTCAATAAAGGAAGATGTAATTATGACGGACGGCAAACGTTTAAACGATATCAAATTTTCTGTGCTCGATCTTGCTCCTATCCTTCAAGGGGGCACAGCTTCAGATGCACTTCAAAACACGCTCGATCTTGCCAGGCATGCGGAACAATGGGGTTATCAACGCTACTGGCTGGCAGAGCATCATAATATGCCAGGAATCGCCAGCTCTGCGACTTCGGTTGTTATTGGACATGTAGCAGCAGGAACATCGAAGATCAGGGTAGGCTCAGGCGGTATCATGCTGCCGAATCATGCCCCGCTTGTGATTGCAGAACAATTCGGGACACTGGAATCTCTTTTCCCAGGGCGGATCGACCTTGGTCTCGGACGCGCCCCTGGTACCGACCAGGTGACAGCCTATGCCTTAAGGCGCGAACGGCGCAATGATGGCCAGGACTTTCCTGAGCAATTAGATGAACTCCGTGCATACTTTAACCCGGAACTTGATTCACAATTCCGAAGTGTCCGCGCAATTCCGGGTGAGGGCTTGAACATACCGGTCTGGCTGTTGGGATCCAGTGGTTATAGTGCCCAGCTTGCTGGACAACTCGGCTTGCCTTTTTCTTTCGCCAGCCACTTTTCACCGGAGAATACATTAGGAGCTCTCAAGCTCTACCGGAGGAACTTCCAGCCTTCTGATGTATTGGACCAGCCATATGCAATGGTTGGCGTAAATGTGATTGCTGCGGAAACAGATGAGGAAGCGGAATTTCTGGCCACATCCATGCAGCAGCAATTCCTGAATCTTTTCAGGAATAACCCAAGTCCCCTGCTGCCGCCTGTAAAAGATTTTGATAACCAGGTCAGCGATTATGAAAAGATGCTGCTGGACAGCCGAATCGGTTCTTCGATTGTTGGCGGCCCGCAGACCATTAAAACAAGGCTGCAGCAATTCCTTGATGAAACTCAGGCAGATGAAATGATCATCAACGCACAAATCTTTGATCACAAAGCCAGATTGAAATCCTTTGAAATCGTCTCTGATGTATTTAAAAACAGATAAAATCAGCAAAAGAGAAGGAGCCAAAGCGGCTTCTCCTCTTTTGCCATTATGAGAGCATTGCGCCGATCGCCCCGCTAAACTCACCATTTTCCAGGAAAAACGGTTCAATGCCAGACATTCTGCAATATGTCTCCAGACTATTCTGGAGAGGTTTATTTCCTGCAAGTGTACTGCCGATAAAGACGGCCTGTTTAATATTGTGGAGACTGGCAGCCTGGACCGTGAGAAGAGTTAAAGTTTCTGCGATCATATTGTTCAGGGAAGCCATTTTGTCCGCCGGAGAGCTTGAGGTAATCTCTTGTGACTTTGCGAAATTGCTCGCTGTTAACTCACCATCAATCGGAGCTTTTTCCGGATAATAGATATCCTTTACAAGCAGGTCAACATTCGACTTATCACCAGAAGCTGCCAAACTTACGAGATCGAAGAAACCATCACCTTCTGAGAAAATCCTGCCCAATCCCATAAAAGTTCCGCCGCCCATTCCACTGCCAAGAACCCGTTCATACTCTGCCCCGTCAACAGTAAACCAGGAAGTGCCTGTCCCGATGTTGACCAATATGTAAGGAGCACTGCCAGACATCGCTTCCTTCATTTTCAAATGCCTGCTGCCTTCGCATACAGCAGAAAATTCATCTATTATATTTGCCTCAGGGAAAAAATTTGCTTTTATGGTCCCTGCCTTACCGCCAGTCAGATAGAATGATCTATTTCCTGCAATGATTTTCAGCCATTGCAATGCCTCATCCAGTTCTGAATTGGGCTGTTTTCGAAAATGCAATCTGCCATTTTCTTCATATGCAATTTTAATTAATGATCCTCCCGCGTCAATTCCGATTCTATTATCCATGCTAACCACTCCTTTCAGGAACGTGCTTGCTGACAATAACTTATTTCTTATTGTATTGCCTTGCGGTGCGCGAAATCAAAGAAAAAGCGGCAGTTCATCTTGACTGCCGCTTCGATCATTCCTTTACTCGCTTGATTGTAGACTGATTGACAAGCAGCCAGTCTTTGTTTCTCTTCTAACCGGCTATTTTAGAACTGTGCTACATTGAATTAATCAACTTTAATTGGCACGATTTTTCCGTCCTCAATTGCCGCTACGACCAATTCACTTTCAAACCCGCCATTTGGGTCGATTTTCGGAATAACATATACTCTTTTGTCTTCCGGAAGGTTATCCAAGCCATCCTGCATATGGGCCATGATTTTTTCAGGATCATCGACAGACCCGGCAGCTTTTATGGCTTCAGCAAAAACATGCATGGCAATGTAATTCAATCCTGCTTCAGAACCTGGATCCTCTTTGTATTTTGCATTATAGTTTTTCACAAACTCAGGAATGGCGGGACTTTCGGAATTGACGAGCGGCATGACACCGATTGCACCATTTAGCACGTCATAGGTGCCTGTTACCTTCTTCATCTCATCGAACTTTGCCTGGTCCATGACGATAAAACCGCCTTTGAAGCCAAGTTCTCTAGCCTGTTTGGCAACCTTTGCAGTCGGTTCGGATGCTCCGCCGATAAAAAGTACATCAGGCTTTTCCTTTAAGGCATTTGTGATGATCGTGAAGAAATCTGTATCTTTCGCAAAATCGATTGCTGAATTGTAGACCACTTCACCGCCAGCTTTTTCCCAGTGAGGCTGTAGCTTTTCGGCCCAGTCCTTTCCATACTGTGATGCAGTCGGCAGGAAGGCGATTTTTTTGCCGAACTTCTCCATCGTATAATTGGTGAAAGGTTCAAGATAGCCATCATAACGAGGTGGGATCCTGACCGTTAATTTATTCCCAACTTCGGTTACCTTCGGTTCACTGGTGTATGCGCCAATAATGAATTTATCCTGCTGGTTGAACACCTGCAAAGCTGCCACGCCGCCGCTGTGAGGTGTGAAAATGATCGGTGTCTTATTTTCCTGCATTAGCCTTTTCGCGTTCGCACCGGCTTCATTTGGCAAGTATTTATCGTCAAGGGAGACGATATTGAATTTATACTTCTTGCCATTCACTTCGACCCCGCCCGCATTGTTGATTTCTTCCGCGGCCATCTGGACTCCGTTCAACGTCCTCTCTCCATAGAACGCTGCTGGACCGCTCAATGGTCCTGTATATCCAATATTGATTGTACCCTCACCAGCGTCTGCTTGATTATCCTTTCCTCCTGAATCTGTTTTTTCTGAGTTATTGCAAGCGGCTAGACTGAAAATCAAGGCAAACATTACACTTAAGACCAACAGCAATTTGGACTTCTTCATTCGTTTTCCCCCTCGAGAAATAATTTTAAATATTCAGAAATCTGTGTGCGTACCGCTCGTCAACCACCTCCCCAAAAGACAGAAGCAGTTCTAGGCACCGATGTAAGCCTTCTTTATTTCATCATTCGCAAACAATTCATCGGAGGTCCCTTCAAGGACTACGGAACCATTTTCGAATACGTAGCCTCTATTGGCAATTTTCAATGCAGCATTCGCATTTTGTTCAGCCAGGAGGATTGTTGTTCCTTCACGATTGATGGTCTGGATGACATCAAACATCTGCTCAACAATCAATGGAGCAAGTCCGATTGAGGGTTCATCAAGAAGCATCAGTTTTGGTTTTGCCATCAATGCCCTTCCGATCGCTAGCATTTGCTGCTGGCCGCCGCTGAGTGAACCTGCCATATCATGCTGTTTCTCTTCCAGTATCGGAAACAGTTCAAAAACATGCTCAATCGATTCCTTAATCATTTTCCGATTCTTCCGATGAACATAAGCACCCATTTTTAAATTTTCATGTACTGTCATTGATGGGAACAGCTTTCGTCCTTCCGCACATTGGACAATTCCCGACTGGACAATTTTATCTGGTGTTCGTTTATTTATTGATTCTCCTTCAAACAGGATGTCTCCGGATGAATTTTTATTCAAACCGCTGACTGTCTTGAATACTGTACTTTTTCCTGCCCCATTCGAACCCAGAAGGACAACGATTTCTCCTGTGCCGACTTCAAGGTTCACATTGCGGACCGCTGTATAAGACCCATATTTAACTGTAATGTCTTTTAGTTTAAGCACTGGCGCTACCTCCAAGATAAGCCTTGATCACTAAGGGATCATTCCTGATTTCCTCTGCATTCCCCTCAGCGATTTTTTCTCCGTAATTGAGGACCATTATTTTGTCCGCCAGCTTCATGATCATTTGCATTTTGTGTTCGATCAGGCAAACGGTGATTCCTTGATCGGCCATTTTTTTCATCAATTGAGCCAAACCCTCTGTCTCGTCAGGGTTAACCCCGGCTGCAGGCTCATCCAGGAAGACGATTTCAGGGTCTGTTGCCAATGCCAGCGCAAATGCTGTCCGTTTTTTCTCTTCCTGCGTGAGGCTTCCAACAAGTTTATCTGCCACTTTTTCCAATCCTGCGAATCCGAGCACCTCGAACGCCTTCTCCCGGCATTTCTCTTCTTCCCTCTTTAATCTTTTCGACCTGAACACAGCATCCAGCAAATTGGATTTGGTCCTCAACCGATGGCCGACAATCACATTGTCAAGGACAGTCGATTGTTCAAACAGATTGGTACTTTGAAACGTTCGGGCTATTCCCAGTTCAGCTATTTTGTTTGAAGGCAATTTTGTAATATCCTGTCCTTTAAAAATTATGCTCCCCGATGTCGGAGGATGGAAGCCGCTGATGAGATTGAAAAAAGTGGACTTGCCGGCTCCATTCGGCCCAATGATCGCATTGATTTTTCCTTTTTCAATCGAAAAATCAACAGCGTTAACGGCCGTCAGACCGCCGAATTTCTTCGTTAAATTCCTCGTTTCCAGGAACATCTCTACCCCTCCTTCACCTGGTTGTCTACAGTGATTGCATTTTGTGTGAATCCCTCTTTCATCTCAGTTTTTTTCTTTTCAGAACGCTTCAAACTCCAGTCGCTTACTGCACCAGCTATTCCACGCGGGTAAAATATGACCAGGAGAGTCAGCATGGGACCGAAAATTAGCATCCGGTAATCTTGAAGGAACTGAAGCTGCTGGGAAACCCAAACCACTAAAAATGTGCCAACGATTGGTCCGGTTAGCGTGCCGATTCCGCCGATCAGCAGGTATGTCAGCAAATCAAACGTGATGACGATGTTGCCGATATCCGGTCCGATGAAACGGATGAATGACGCGTAGAGGGCTCCTGAAAGACCGGCGAAAAAAGTCGAGAGCACGAAAACCTCCAATTTATTTTTCATTGTTGAAATTCCGATTGTCTGTGCAAGGTCTTCGCTATTGCGGATTGCAATGTACGTCCTTCCAGTCAGGGAATGCACGATTCGATAAACAATCAGGATCACGAGCAGCAATACCATCAAAACAAGATAATATTGTGACAGGGATGATTCAAAGGAGATCGGGCCGATATTCCCTGGTGCAGGGATTCCGATCAACCCGCGGACACCTTCAGTTAAACTGTCCCATTTATCAATGACAAGGTAGATGATATAGCCGACACAGAGAGTATAGATGGCAAAAAAATGTTCTTTTGTCCTTAAGGCGATGAGACCGACTAAAAATCCTATAATACTTGTAATGATGAGCGACAGGGCAAAAGCAAGCCAGAAATTCATCTGTGCCTTTACTGTCAGGAGGCCCAATGAATAAGCTCCGATCGCGAAGAATCCAGCATGTGCCAGCGAGAGATAACCTGTATATCCTGCCAATAGGTTAAGCCCATAGACGCCGATCATCCAGATGAATGACAAAGTCATTACATGGATGAAATAGTCGTTTTGCGTTACGAATGGAAAAACGATGGCAAATAACAAGAGTGCTAGGATGATCCTACGTTTATTGATTACTTTTGCCATCAATGTCCCCCCTTTGCAAACAGGCCGGTTGGTTTTAGTGTCAGGATGATGATCAGCAGGATGAACGCAATGATATCTTTATAATCATTGGAAATGTAAGTGGCCCCGAGGCTTTCACTGAAACCCAGGATATAGCCTCCAATGATCGCACCAGGAATGCTGCCCATCCCTCCCAGGATAATGATGACAAAAGCCTTTAAGATAACCAGCTGCCCCATTCCGGGAAAAACCAGATTAATAGGTGCTGCCAGAGAGCTGGCTATTGCAGCAAGCCCTCCGGAAATCAGGAATGTCAGCATTGCCACTCGGTTCGTATTGACTCCTACAAGATTAGCTCCATCGCGGTCCTGGGACATCGCAATGATCGTCGCACCGGTGAACGTCTTTTTCAGGAACAGGTAAAGCAGTACCATCACACCGATTGCAGCAATGATGATCAGCAATCTCTGCATTGTGAACGTCAGGCCGAACACCTTGACGACCTGTCCATAAGGGGACGGCATCATTTGATAATCCGCGCCCCAGATGAATTGGGCAAAGGCTTCCAAAAATAACAGGATTCCGATTGCCGCAATTTTGTCATGGATCGGCGGTGCATGTCTTAACGGGTGGAAGACCAGTCGTTCCATCAGAACGCCGATTAGTCCGACAGCAATGACAGAAATGAGAATGGCCAGCCAGTAATGAAGGCCATATTGGACCATCATCATCAAGGTGATATATCCACCCATCATGTATAAAGCTCCATGGGCAAAGTTCGGTATATGAAGGATACCGTAAACAAGAGTGAGTCCAAGAGCGACAAGAGCATAAACACTGCCAATGGTGAGTCCATTGAACAGCTGCTGAACCAAAATCTCCATCATGATCCTCCTTGTAATTTTGATAGATGCTGTGACAGAGTTTTATTGCCTTACTTGTTTTTCGGCTTTCTCCCTTTCTTCCTCCTGAAGCTTCCGCCACAGGATTTTGCCGCTACTTGTCATAGGAAATTGCGTCCTGAATTCAACCTCGCGCGGATATTTATACGCGGCCATATGTTGTTTGGACCATTCGATGATTTCTTCTTCACTGATCTTGCCGTCATACCCATCATTTAAAATGACAAATGCTTTTACCGATTCGCCTCTTCTTGGGTCAGGTATCCCAACAACTACTGCCTGCTGGATTGCCGGATGCTTGTATAGGTAAGATTCGATCTCCGTAGGCCAAACCTTGTAACCGGATGCGTTGATCATCCTTTTCACACGGTCGACCATGAAATAATAGCCCTCCTCATCATAACGGCCAATATCGCCTGTCCGGAAAAACTCCTTGCCGTCGATCTCGATGAAGGAACTCCTGTTCTCATCCTTCCTGTTGTAATAGCCCACCATCACCTGCGGCCCATTTACGACGATTTCCCCAGGTTCACCAGGACCAAGTTCTTTTCCGGTAGCTGGTTCGATTACCCTCGCATCGACATCAAAGGATGGAATGCCAAGACACTGCATTTTAGGCCGGTCTGGCGGATTGAAATGGGTCTGGGCGATTGTTTCTGAGAGCCCGTAACCCTCTACAAACCTGCGTCCAGTCAACTTGAATAATTTTTCCCCGACTGCCTCAGGGAGAGCAGCGCCGCCGCCGGAAATCGAAGTTAACGTCGCGATATCATTAGCATCAAGGTTTGGATTCGCAAGGAAATCGACGATCATCGTCGCGATTGCTACCCAGTGCGTGCATCCTTGTGACTTGATCAATTCCACGGCTGCCTCACGGTTCCATCTCGTCATCAGGACCATCGTGCTGCCGGAAAAAATCGGCATATGCATGCTGTGTACCATGCCTGTCACATGGAATAACGGCAATGTCGTCAGGTGAACGGCACTTGTTGTCGAGCTCGACCAGTGATAGGCACCGATGGTATTCGCCTGGACGGTCCGATTGGTATGCATGCAGCCTTTTGGAAGCCCAGTTGTGCCTGAAGTGTAGGGAAGCACAACAAGATCATCTGCTTTTGTACTATGGACATCTGGCTCGTACTGCGCAGACATCGCTTCTTTCCAGTGAAAATGTCCATGCTGGTCATAGACCACCCGTGCGGCCTCGACCTCTGGCGGAACGATGCCATTAAAACAATCTCCTTTGTAATCTGAATAAGCAGCAACCACCACATTCTGTAAAGGGGTAGTATCAATCAGCGGTTCAACTTTGTCATAAAGCTCCTGCCCAACCAAGGCCGAAGTAATCTCGCAATCCTTGATGTAAAAGCTCAATTCGTCTGCCGTCAGCATAGGGTTGATTGGCACGACAACCGCATCAGCACGTGAAATTGCATAGAATCCAATGACGAACTGGGGAGAATTTTGCATGAATAATAAAACTCTGTCTCCCTTTGCAACCCCAAGTTTCTGCTGAAGGAATCCAGCAAGCGAATTTACTTCTTGATCAAGCTCTTTGTAGGAAATGTCATTTCCATAGTAAGAGATTGCACTTTGGTCTGGATATCTCTCTGCACTGACTTTCAGATTTTCATAGAGTGAGGTTTCCGGCAAGGTAAGTGATTTAGATATTTTTGGCCAGTGGTCAAAGTGTAGATTAGGCATCGAAATTCCCCCTCATAGATTATTATCGACCGGCTTAAGAGCGCTTCTTTTCTTAAAGGCTTCCGCAGCAGCCTTGATTTCTTTCTTTCCATCATGCAAATATTCGGTCATCCCCAGGAAACCATGGAGCATCCCTGGAGCGCAGACATACTCGGTCTCCACGCCTGCATTCCTTAACTTCATTGCAAAATGCTCTCCGCCATCACATAATGGATCGAGCTCCGCTGTCAGGATATACGCCGGAGGCAGCTGTGATGCAGATTCATCAGGAATCAACATTGGTGCAGCCAGCGGATTATGAGTGTCGTCTGGTGAGTTCAGATATTGTTCACGGAACCAATTCATTGTTGCCTTCGTCAAATAATAGCCTTCGCCGTATTTTTCATAGGAAGGAGTGTATTCAAAGCCTGTAGACGGATAAAACAGCATCTGATAAGCAATCGATGGAGTCTTCCTCTGGATTGAAAGGTAACTGACAACAGCAGCGAGATTTCCGCCTGCACTATCTCCTGCCACAGCAATAAAGTTTTCATCGATATTCAACCCGTCAGCATTGTCAAAAACCCATTTGGCTGCCAAATAGGAATCTTCGACAGCAACTGGGAATTTACTTTTTGGTGCGAGACTATAATCCACGGAAACTACGATGCATCCTGCTTCATTGGATAAAGTGTGGCAAAGGGCATCGTGAGTTTCGATATTGCCGATCACCCAGCCGCCTCCGTGATAGTAAACAATCGCAGGAAGCCTGGTTGCTGAAGCTTCCTCTGGTGTATAAACTCTTATCTTAATCTCATCCTTGTATCCTTTGATTTTAAGATCCTGTGTGTTTGCAAGTTTCTCAGCTTTGCTCATAAGTTTTGCAGACTGTTCAAACCCTTTTCTTGCTTCCTCAAGCGGGAGCTGCTCCAATGGGGGCATTGGACTCTGGGCAAATGTTTCAAGCAAAGCTTTTACTTCGGGCTTCAATGCCATATTGCCATCTCCTTTTATGAAAACGCTGTCATTTTTAACGGCGACCATCCTTTTTTTATCTATTAACATAGGAACAGTGGAAAAAATATTCTCTTGGGAGACAAATTCAATTTCCTCATCAAATCCATGTTTACTAAGCATCCGGCCGACTCTTGAAGCTTTTAATATATGATCACTGTTCTGATTGTGGGCATGGTAGTAACTATGTGCAGCATAGGCTGAATCCGTAAGGTATACATCCTTGCCATATTCCTTGATCAGACAGTCTATCAAGCAGCCAGCTCCCTGGAAATCTTCTACATTGAACTCATTAGAAGAACCTGAGCAGACAACGACAATCGTCTCGCCCTGAAAATCTTGTAAAATATGTCGGGCAACTGCCTCGCAGTTCAAAAGGGACGCAGCATAGACTCTGTTCGCATCTGCAGAGTTTTTAAGTGCCACAGTTCCGTTGGTGGTCGATAGGATGACGGACTTTCCCTCGATTTTCTCTCTCAATTCCAGCGGATTCGGTGACAGGAAACCATCGATTGTTCTCCCCTGATATTCGCCGACGAGTACGAAACGATCTTTTTCCCTGCCTTCAGCTTCTTTTTCGGCTTCCTTTCCATCAAGGACCGGAATCACTTCTTTGGCACCGAACTGCAGGGCTGACGAGATCGTGGAGGTAGCCAACAGGACATCAAAGACGACTGCGATCTTGTTATTCGCCATCTTTTTTCTGTCGATATCTTCTTTTTTTAATAAAAGGTGAATTTTCATCCTGTTCCTCACCCTTTCTTTTCTGCGGTATACAACGCATATTGGATCAGGCTGCTGACAAACGAGTCAAGGTGCGCAAAGCGGCTATCCTTTGTCTGTCCCTTTTTCCACCTGTAATAGATTTGCTGGCAAATGACGGCAAGCTTGAAATAAGCGAACGTTTGGTAAAAGTTCATGTTTGCAAGGTCCCAGCCGCTTTTCTTCGCATACCTCTCCATGAATTCATCACGGTTCATAAAACCTGGTAAAACTGTGACTGGCGGCTTTCCCATCCCTCTTTTTAACAGATCGGGATCATCCGGTTGAATCCAGTAGCTCATCGCCACACCCAGATCGGCCAGCGGGTCACCTACCGTCGTCATCTCCCAATCGAACAGGCCGACCATTTCCGTTAAATTCTCATTGAACATGGAATTATTCAATTTATAATCGTAATGAATGATCGCAGGCGTACTGGATTCAGAAACATTTTTCAACATCCACTGCTTCAAGTGCTCCACACCTTCGACCACATCCGTCTCAGCCCTCTCATAGCGGCGGATCCAGCCTATGACCTGCCGTTCCATGAAGCCTTCGGGTTTTGTCATTTCAGTCAGCCTCGTCTTCGTATAATCGATACTGTGCAGCTCAACAAGGTGGTCGACCATCGTTTCCGACAGGGATCTGCACATTTCGTTAGTCGGCGTGACACCTTCAGGGAAGTCTGTATCAAGAACAATGCCGCGCTTTCTTTCCATTACGAAAAATGGACTGCCAATGACATTTTCATTCGCAAATAAATAGGGCTTCGGAGCAGCTGCAAAGTGGGGGCTGATCTCTTTAAGTATCTTGTACTCCCTTTCCATGTCATGCGCTTTTGGAGCTACAGGACCAAGCGGCGGACGCCTTAAAACAGCTTCCCATTCTCCGATTTTCAACTCGTAAGTAAGATTTGATTTTCCGAAACTGAACTGGTCGATTGTCAAATTGCCTTCAGGGAGATTGGGCAATTGCTCCCTCAGGTACTTTTCGATTACTTCCGTATCAAGTTCTTCTCCTTGCCTGATCGGTATCGTATCAGAAGCCATAAATCCCATTCCTCCTTTTGAAAATTCATTCTCTTTCAATAATAGCGGCAATTCCCTGGCCGCCTCCGATGCAGGCCGTGATCAGCGCGTAACGCCCATCTCTTCTTTCAAGCTCATAGACTGCTTTCGTAATTAAGATCGCACCGGTCGCTCCCAGCGGATGGCCATGTGCAATCGCACCGCCATTCACGTTGACCTTTTCCATATCCATGTTGAGCTCCCGGTTGCAGGCAATCACCTGGGCTGCGAAGGCTTCGTTTATCTCAATCAGATCCATGTCCCCGAGTTTGAGACCGGACTTTTCAATCACTTTTTTAACTGCAGGTACTGGGCCAATGCCCATGATGTTCGGGTCGACCCCTGCTATAGCCTGCTCCCTGATTACGGCCAGCGGTTTAACGCCTAATTCCTTAGCTTTCTCTCTGGACATGATGACTAGTGCGGCTGCAGCATCATTCAGGCCGGAGCTGCTTCCGGCTGTTACGGAACCTCCCTGTAAAAAGGCAGGGTGCAACTTGGAAAGTGCTTCAATTGTAGTTTGCGGCCTTGGGTGTTCATCTTTCTTAAAAACGATGGGTTCCCCTTTACGGATCGGAATCGTGATTGGAACAATTTGCTCGTCAAAACGCCCTTCAGCCATCGCAGCAGCCATTTTTTGCTGACTTGCCAGGGAGAATTCATCTTGTTCTTTTCTTGAAATTGAGTACTTTTCTGCAAGGTTTTCTGCTGTGATGCCCATTGGCGGATTGCCGATTTCCTCCGGGGACAGCCGGGACTTCCTGAAGCTTGGCGGAACAGGGCTATATGGTTTCTCGGGTTTATCCATCAAGTATGGTGCACGGCTCATGCTTTCAATCCCGCCTGCAACATAGACATCACCATCACCTGCCTTAATCGCCTGGGCAGCGAGGATGACCGCGTTGATTCCCGATCCGCACTGACGGTCGATCGTCAGGCCGGGCAATTCGAGTGATAGTCCCGTTTGCAGGGCGGTCAGGCGGGCAATATTGCCACCGCCGCTGATGACATTACCCATGATTACATCTTCGATCATTTCAGGCTGGACATTCGCCCTCCTGATAGCTTCCTTTATGACTTCTGCTCCAAAGACATGGGCAGGGACGGAAGCGAGCGCTCCGCCCTGTCTGCCGATGGCTGTCCTGACAGCGGAAACGATAACAGCATCTCTTTTCAAAACAGTATCCTCCTTTTAAAGCACATGTGTCCCGCCATCCACAACGATCACGTCGCCAGTGATGTAATCAGAAGCCGGTGCCGCCAGGAATACAGCGACCCCTTTAAGGTCAGTATCAGATCCGAATTTCCTTAGTGGCGTTCCTTCGAGGATTGCCTGGCCGCCTTTTTCCAGCAGGCCTTTTGACATCTTTGTCGGGAAAAAGCCAGGCGCTATGGCATTGACAAAGATGCCCCGCGGTCCCCATTTTACTGCCAGGTCTTTCGTAAAAGTGATCACGGCTCCCTTGCTGGCGTTATAGCCGATTGCATCCATCACCTTTGGATTGGAACCTTTCAATCCTGCCACCGATGCAATATTGATGATTTTGCCTGAACCCTGTTCAAGCATGACTTTACCTACTGCCTGCGACATCAGGAATGTTCCAGTGACATTGACATTCATGACTTTCTGCCAGGCCTCCAGCGGCATCTCTTCCGCCGGCGCCCCCCATGATGCCCCGCTGTTATTGACGAGGATATCGATCCGGCCGAATTTCTCTACAGTTTGGTCGACGACATTTTTCACGTCTTCCGGGTTCGTGATGTCACATTTCAAAGCAAGAGATTCCACACCGATTTCCTTCAGTTTTTGGCTTACTTCCTCACACGCCTCAACTCTGCGGGAACATAAAACTACATTGGCTCCTGCTTCCGCAAAACCAACAGCGATCTGTTCTCCAAGACCGCGTCCGCCCCCGGTGACAATGGCGACTTTTCCTTTTAGTGAAAAAAGTTCTGATACATGCATTGCTGCTCCCCCTTACATATATTTTTTCAATTCGTACCTTGCGATTGCCCGTTTGTGCACTTCATCCGGGCCATCCGCCAGCCTCAGTGTCCTGATGTTCGCCCAGGAAGCAGCTAGTGTGGTATCATCACTTACTCCGGCTGCGCCGAAAGCCTGGATCGCCCTGTCGATGATTTTCAACGCCATATTTGGGGCGACGACCTTGATCATCGCAATTTCTGCTTTCGCTTCTTTGTTACCAACCGTATCCATCATATAGGCAGCTTTCAATGTCAGGAGTCTGGACTGCTCAATTTCGATTCGTGCCTCCGCGATCCATTCCTGAATGACCCCCTGCTCGGCAAGTTTCTTGCCAAAAGCAGTTCTCTCAAGGACCCGTTTGGACATTTCTTCAAGCGCTCTTTCAGCCGCTCCGATCGTCCTCATGCAGTGATGGATCCTGCCAGGGCCAAGACGCCCCTGAGCAATTGCAAAGCCTTTCCCTTCATCCCAAAGCATATTGGAGGCAGGCACTCTGACATTCTTGTATTCTATTTCTGCATGGCCATGCGGAGCATGATCATAACCAAAGACAGGCAGAATCCTCTTGATTGTCACTCCGGGGCTGTCCAGAGGTACGAGAATCATAGATTGCTGCTCATGCTTTGGAGCATTTGGGTCATTTTTGCCCATTACGATCGCAATCTTGCAGCGCGGATCGCCAGCACCAGAGGACCACCATTTCGTCCCGTTGATGACATACTCGTCGCCATCGCGAATGATGCTAGCCTGGATATTCGTTGCATCAGACGAAGCGACATCGGGCTCTGTCATCGAGAAACAGGATCGGATCTCACCGTTCAAGAGCGGTTTCAGCCATTTTTCCTTATGCTCTTCAGTTCCGTAGCGGACAAGCACTTCCATATTCCCGGTATCAGGTGCCGCACAATTGAATACCTCTGGCGCGATGCTGGACCTGCCCATGATTTCACATAGGGGGGCGTACTCGAGGTTTGTCAGTCCTTCACCATATTCGCTCTCTGGCAAAAACAGATTCCAAAGACCTTTTTGTTTTGCCTTTTCCTTCAGCTCTTCCATGATGGGAGGAACTTTGGAAAACGGGTCCTTCTTGTCAATTTGTTCTTTATACAGTTGTTCATTTGGATAGATAAATTCATCCATGAACTCTGTCAGCCTGGCCTGGTATTCTTTGACCTTTTCTGTATGGTCAAAATTCATTTACTCCACCTCTTTCTAATATTTTCATGCATACTAACTAGTAGGTATGTTTGTGGTCTAATATTCCTTTTCCAGCTGTGCCGCTATGATGTTTTTCTGGATTTCGGAGGTACCTTCGTAGATCCTTGTAATCCTGGCATCCCGGAAAAATCTTTCCACAGGATAATCAGAAATGTAGCCGAGCCCGCCGTGGATTTGAACGGCTTTATCTGCCACCCGGTTATACACCTCCGAACCATAAAGTTTCAGCATGGCCGCTTCCTTGATGACCTTCTTTCCAGAATCCACCATCCAGGCGACTCGGTATGTAAGCGACCGGAGCGCTTCGATTTCAACTGCCATTTCCGCGAGCATATGGCTGACCGCCTGGTGCTTGATGATCGGGGTCCCGAATTGGATCCTTTCCTTTGCATGAGCAACAGACATGTCGAGGAGCTTCTGGCAGGACCCAAGATTGCGTGATGCAAGTCCCGCCCTACCGTTGGCAAGGATTTTCAAGGCGTTCACATAACCCTTTCCTTCTTCTCCAAGCACATTTTCAACAGGTACTTCGCAATCCTCGAAAACCAATTCAGCTGAATGAGAACCTTTAAGTCCCATCTTTTTTTCGACTTTGCCAAGCTTGAAACCAGGGAAGTCTTTCTCGACAATGAAGGAAGTGATTCCCTTTGCACCTTTTTCAGGATCGGTCACCGCCATCACTGTAAAAACACTTGCCTCTACAGCATTTGTTATATAATGCTTCAAACCATTCAGTACGTACTTATCGCCTTTCCTTACTGCTGTCGTCTTGATGTTTGCCGCATTGGAACCGGCATCAGGCTCTGTGAGGGCGAAAGCGCCGATTTTTTCACCACTGGCCATCGCCGGCAAGTATTTGCGTTTCTGCTGCTCATTGCCCATCTCGACAATGCCTACCGTGCCAATACCGGTATGCGCACCTATTAACGTCGTATAACCGTTGTGTGTCTGGCCGATTTCTTCATACAGGGCACATTTTTCAACCATGCCGATTCCGAGACCTTCGTATTCTTCCGGGATACTGAGACCAAAAAGCCCCATTTCCTTTGAAAGCTGGATAATCCGCTCTGGGATTTTGTCTTCTTCTTCAATTTGCATCGCAACGGGCTCGACTTCACCCTGGATGAAATCGCGGACATTGCTTCTTAATGCTAATAAATCATCATCAAAGTCAAAATTCACTTTTATTTGTCACCTCGTTTCTGGAAAAAACAAAAGTTTTTTAGTAAAAGGAGATATTGCAGAATCGATTGGCAGCAGATATGCCACCTATATGCTGCACCATCTATAGCAATAAACCCAGCAATGGTTTGCCGGGTCTTTGTGTTATTAAGAAGCATACAGCTGGTACGAAACATCACCCTTAATGACTTCATTGCCGTTTTGGTTCACTGCGCGGACGAGGAAGCGCAGATTGTTTTCATTTTCTTCTGCCAGTTCCGCTTGGAGAGTGACAATGTCATTCAGGAAAACCATCCCTTTGAAGCGGATTTTATAGTCCTGAATGAATCCTTCCTCGTAAAAATCAGTGAACAGTTTTGCCAGGTTGCCCATCGTCCACATTCCATGTGCGATAATTCCCGGCAGTCCTGCCTTCTTTGCTTCTTCGTCTATTGTATGGATCGGATTATAGTCGCCGGACGCACCAGCATACTTAATCAAGGTAATCCGGTCCACCGGATCAAGCTGGATTTCCTTTAGAGAATCACCAAACTTCATTTCTGCCAGTCTGCTCATCCAATCAGCTCCTTCCTTACTGCTTCAGTAATAATGACTGTTTGTTTAGAGGTAAAAACAATCTGGCCCATTTCGTCCTCGCCAAAGCTCTCCAGGACAAGGAATCCCATGTCTCCTTGAGTGCCTTTCTTTTCAATGTAATTTTTAACTACGGAATAGCAGGTGATTTCTTCACCTACCAATAATGGACGTTCGTAGTGGTAGGTTTGTTCACCATGGATCAGTCCTTTATTAGGAAGGTTCAGTCCGTCGATTGTTCCATAGTCAAAAACCCTCGGAAACGTTGGCGGTGCGATGTTTCTGCTGTATCTGGAGTTTTTGCCTGTCTCCTCGTCGACGAAAATGGGATGCAGGTCCCCGATAGCTTCAGCGAATTTTTTGACAGCGCCGCGCTCGACCATGTTTTTCACTTTATTCGATTGCTTGCCAATATGCTCTTTGAACATGGATCCTTCACCTCACGTTAATTTTTTGGCCCGCCTGCTACATAGATGACCTGGCCATTTACAAAGGATGATTTTTCATCTGCAAAGAATGCGACAGCATTGGCAATATCCTCCGGCTTACCGCTTCTGCCAACAGGAATTCCCGCTACACTGTGTTTAACCAAATCCTCAAAAGGGATGCCTATTCGGGCTGCAGTTTCTTTTGTCATTTCTGTTTCGATAAACCCAGGTGCGACTGAGTTCGCGGTAATGCCATAACGCCCGAGTTCAATGGCCAGGGTTTTGGTGAATCCCTGAAGGCCTGCCTTGGCTGCAGCATAGTTTGCCTGTCCTCGGTTTCCGAGTGCGGATGTGGACGAAATATTGATGATTCGGCCATATTCCTGCTCGACCATGTACTTTTGAGCAGCCTTGGCAGCATTGAATGATCCTTTCAAATGGACATCCATTACCGTCTGCCAGTCAGAGTCGGTCATCTTGAATAGAAGGTTGTCACGAATGACGCCCGCATTATTCACCAGGATATCGACAGAACCAAAGGCATCATTCACCTCTTTGAAAGCCTGTTCAACTTGCTCTGCGTCGGTGACATTCGCTACCTTTGAGTACACTTCATATCCTTTTTCACGAAGCTCATTCGTTGTCCCAGCCAGAGCTTCCTCGTTCAAATCAATAAAAGCAACTTTCGCTCCTTCTTGCGCGAAAAGCTGGACGATCCCTTGTCCGATACCCCGGCTTCCTCCAGTTACAAAAGCCACACGGCCATCAAATCTTCCCATCATGATTCCTCCCTATCTAGTAAACTGTTAACGCTTACAAATTCACTTATCAAACAAACTGTCCAATTTTCACATGTCCTTTTAACAGGTCCCTCGCGATGATCATGCGCTGGATTTCATCAGTGCCGTCGTAAATTCTCCAAAGCCTTGCTTCACGGTACCAGCGCTCGATTGGCAATTCCCTTGTGTATCCCATGCCGCCATGAATTTGCATGACACGGTCAACTACTCTGTTCCCCATATTGGAGCCATACAATTTAGCCATCGAGGCCATATGTCTGTTGTCTTCACCTGCATCCAGCGTATAGGCAGCGTTCAATACCAGCCACCTGGCAGCTTCAATTTCCACAGCCGAATCAGCAATCATCCACTGGATGGCTTGTCTTTCAGCAATCGGCTTGCCAAAGGTGATACGTTCTTTGGAATAGTCAATCGCCATTTGGAGGAGGCGTTCAGCAGAACCGATTGCCCTTGCGCCAACAACCCATCTCGCAAAGCCAATCCATTCAAGTCCTAATTTGTAACCGCCATCGACTTCACCAAGAATGTTTTCTTCTGGAACGCGGACATTATCAAACACAAGCCCGGCTGGACCCCACTCGCCCATCGTATGTATATACTCCGACTTCCAGCCCATATCCCGGTCAACGATAAAGCAGGTCACTCCATCCCGGCCAGTTGCACGGTGCTTCTCTTTATCGGTGATGGCAATGACCATGACGAAGTCCGCTTCATTCCCGCCTGTTATAAACGTCTTTTCACCATTCAAAACCCACTCGTTGCCATCCTTGACCGCGGTCATTTTAATATTCCTTGTATCCGATCCCGCGCCTGGCTCTGTCATAGCGAAGCAGGACTTTTTCTCCCCGTTGATGGTTGGGATTAAATATTTCTGCTTCTGCTCTTCGTTCCCATAGTAAAGAATATTGTCTGCTGACCCACCGAATTGGAAAGGAACAAAGGTCTTGGAAATTTCCATCAACACGATGGCCATCATCATCTGCCCAAGGTCGGCACCGCCATATTGTTCCGGTGTGTTGATTCCCCAGAACCCTGCTTCCTTTGCCTTTAATTGCAGCTCCTTTAATTTACCTGGCGCAAGGCTTGGACGTCCTTCCCTCTCATTCCTGAGAACCTCATTTTCCAGAGGGATCAGTTCTTTTTCCACGAACCTGCGGATGGTCTTCTGGACCATTTTTTGTTCTTCTGTAAGACGTAAATGCATTCAAGTCACTCCCCTAACTTTTTCTTGTAATCTGCATCATCTCTATTAAAAATTGTATGCTACCAACCTTTTTCACATACCTACCGGTTGGTATGTTAATTTTAATTTTAGATTGAAATTTCTGAAAAATCAAGTTTTTTATCGTAAAAACAAAAATAGCAGGGGAAGTTCCCTGCTAAAAATCTGGAAGATGATCGAGATTGTTCTCTTTGATTCCGTCCGGCTCGCTCCTGAGGATATCCCGTCCGTATTTATGGAATACATCCACATGTGCGAGATTTCCCGCCTTTGCTTCATTAAGGGCAGTGACATAATCGAGTTCCCTGCCGCTATCTGTCTTGAATGCGATCAGGTCCCCGTCGTCATTTTTCCGCACAGCCACAATTTGTTCTTTCCCAGGTTGGGCTGTGTTTGCTTCGGTTACTGCCTGTGTTCTGCTTTGTTCCCTATATTCATTGTAGATCTGGTTAAAATCTTTATTATCCAAAATACCACCTCCCGAACATATGTTTAGTCTTTGCCAAAGGGAAGGATTTATACAAAAAAAGAGTGACGATCAGTCACTCCTCTAAAATGGCTGCCAAGCTAAAGTCCTTGCTTTGTTGAACCGCTGCTCGACTTCCTTCCAGTTGACGACATTCCACCAGTTTTCAACATATTTTGCCCGTTCGTTTTTATATTGCAGATAGTAGGCATGCTCCCAAACATCCAAAACGAGAAGTGGAACAACATCCCACTGTGTCAGGTTTTGATGCTTCTCAGCCTGGAGGATTTCAAGGCGGTGTGAGCGCGGGGACCAGACTAGGATGGCCCAGCCTACAGCTTCTACATTTTTAGCGGCTTCTGAAAAATGTTTTTTAAATCCCTCAAAGCTGCCGAATGTATCATTGATGGCTTTACTTAGCTGTCCCTTTGGAGTACCTCCGCCGTTCGGGGTCATGATGCTCCAAAATATCGTATGAAGATAATGTCCTGCTCCGTGGAAAGCTGCTTCCCTTTCCCAATGTTTGATCAATGAGAAATCGCCGGTTTGCCGGGCTTTCTGCATTTCTTTTTCTGCTTTGTTCAACCCATCCACATAGCTTTGGTGATGCTTTAAGTGATGAAGCCTCATGATTTCTCGATCGATCACAGGCTCTAGCGCACTATAGCCATATGGCAATGGCGGCAATTTGTGGCCTCCTATAGGGACCGGCTGAAGTCTCTGGTCTTGCTCGCGGCCATTTTCCTTCTCATTCGTAAAATTTGAAAGTTCATCAAATAACTTTCTCGCTTGGACATATAACTCTTCCTCATCCGAATTGTTTTCTGCCTTCTTTTTTAAAGTGGACAGATTTTCTTCCCATTGGTGCAATGTGTCTTGATGTTCTGATTCTCTAAGCTGGTCTTTCACGGAATCCCATTTCACTTCCATTTCCCTGCACCATTCAAGCAATGAATATCTGAACCAATAGCCGTTCATTTTATCGCCTCCCCAAAACTGCGTCCATAATCAAAATATGAATAGTCTGCTTTGGAGATTACAGTATTTAGCGATTAAAGGTACTTTGAGTGAGGGAAAAAGTTTATAATAAGAATTATGTGAAGATTTATTTTAAGGAGGAGCTATAGTATGACATACCCAAATACGGATGAGACTTTGAACCTGTTAAATGAACTGGTCAGCATCCCGAGTCCTTCAGGGAATACAAACGAAGTGATTACATATGTAGAAAATTATTTAAAGGAATTGCAGGTAGAAACGAAAAGGAATCGCAAGGGAGGCTTGATTGCCACCTTGCCTGGAAAAGATGATCAAAACCACAGAATGCTGACTGCCCACGTCGATACCCTTGGCGCAATCGTAAAAGAAATTAAGCCAAGCGGACGCCTAAAGCTTGATTTGATTGGGGGCTTTAAGTACAACTCAATCGAAGGCGAGTATTGTGAAATTGAAACTTCCAGCGGCAAAAAATTCACGGGGACGATTCTGATGCACCAAACCTCCGTCCATGTCTATAAAGATGCCGGGAAAGCAGAGCGCAACCAGGATAACATGGAAGTGCGCGTCGATGAAAAAGTCCATAACGCTGATGATGTGAGAGCACTTGGCATCGAGGTTGGCGATTTTGTTTCGTTCGATCCGCGTGTACAACTTACGCCATCCGGATATATTAAATCACGTCATCTGGATGATAAAGCAAGCGTCGCGATCCTGCTTCAATTAATCAAACACATGAAGAGCAAGATTATTGAATTGCCATATACAACACATTTCCTGATTTCAAATAATGAAGAAATCGGCTATGGAGGCAACTCGAATATCACACCAGAAACCGTCGAGTACCTGGCGGTGGATATGGGTGCGATGGGTGACGGTCAATCAACCGATGAATATACGGTTTCGATCTGTGTGAAGGATGCGAGCGGTCCATATCATTATGATCTCCGTAAGAGGCTGACACAACTGGCCATCGAAAATGGAATCGGCTACAAACTTGATATCTATCCGTTTTACGGATCGGACGCTTCAGCTGCAATCCGTTCAGGACACGATATCATCCACGGTCTGATCGGACCTGGGATCGATTCATCACACGCATTTGAAAGAACACATAAAGATTCAATTGAAAATACGGCTAAGCTGCTTTATCACTACGTACAATCTGAAATGGTTTTATAATTGGAGGTTGTATTTCGTAAGTATTGTTGTTAAAATCCTTAAGCCGATTTTAACGTGATCATAGCCATTGTGTATATCGGTACTAAGTTTACAAGCTCTTTTCTCATAATAGTCTTGAATTGTGTGAACAAACTTAGGTAATTCAATCCTATTTTGTAGCCAATAGCAACAAAGTTTGAGAAAAGAGCCTAATTGGAAAAAGGAGATGCGCTTCGGTATAGAAGTGCATCTCCTTTTTTCATAGACTGAAGGAATTACCAGGATTCATTTCATGATTTCTTCTGATACCGACTCGAAAGGCCATGCTGGGAGCATATTTGAAAGAGGTTTATCAGCTCGATAGCCTAGCGCATATTCCGCCTGCATGACTGTATGGATTTCCCGCGTTCCTTCATAAATCACCGGCGCTTTGGCGTTTCGCAAATATCGCTCGACAGGATATTCGTTTGAGAAACCATAGGCACCATGGATTTGCACGGCATCATTTGCCGCTTCAAATGCATAGTCGCATGCCTGCCATTTTGCCAGAGATGTTTCGCGGGTATTCCGTTTGCCCTGATTTTTGAGGCAGCCTGCACGGTAAACAAGCAAGCGGGATTGTATCAGCCCTGCTTCCATCTTCGCAATCATCTGCTGTACGAGCTGATGCCTGCCGATTTCCTTGCCGAATGTACTTCTTTCATGGCAATATTTCAAGCTAGCTTCAAGACTTGCCATGATTGTTCCGCAAGCACCTGCGGCCACCGTGAAACGGCCATTATCCAGGGCGGACATTGCGATTTTAAAACCTTCACCTTCACTGCCAAGCAGATTTTGCTTTGGAACCTTTACATTGTCAAAAAGGATTTCACCGGTATTCCCCGCCCTGATCCCAAGCTTTCCTTTGATCGCCTTGGAGGAGAAGCCTTCCCAGCTCCTCTCCACGATGAAGGCCGAGATTCCATGGTGTTTCTTACTTTTATCCGTATAGGCAAAAACGAGGAAATAGTCAGCAACATCACATAATGAAATCCATGTTTTCGACCCATTCAGAATATAATGATCTCCCGCATCTGTGGCGGTTGTCTGCATAGCCGCGACATCCGATCCCGCATTCGGCTCGGTCAATCCAAACGCCCCAACCTTTTCCCCTTTTGACTGAGGAATTAAATACTTTTGTTTTTGCTCTTCATTCCCCCATTGCAGGATAGTCATGCTGTTGAGGCCAGTGTGAACGGAGACCGCGGTCCTGAAGGCAGTATCACCGCGCTCCAGTTCTTCACACACGATCGCCAGGGAATTATAATCCATCCCGCTGCCGCCATATTGTTCAGGTATGCAGACTCCCATCAGGCCAAGATCGGCAAGTCTACTCAAAATACTGGTCTCAAAATGCTGCTTTTCATCCCATTCTTTAATATATGGCATGATTTCCCTATCAACAAAACTCCTGACTGTTTTCCTTAATAACTCTTGTTCATCAGTAAAATCAAAATTCATCATTGAAGATCACTCCTTAAAGAAAAGCATAAGCGCCATGGTCAGCCTCGACATGCGTTGGAGGGCCGGGTCGGTGAGGTCGTTCTTTCACTTCATTGGTCGGACTGAAACGACTCGAGAGGCTGGGCGCAGAATGTGGGCATTTTTATAAGTTATTCTGCTAAAAGGGGAAACCAGTGATGGATTCCCCTTTATTAGTATTTTTACTTTACGCCAATCGGCACAACCTGCTGGCCGACAGCACGGATCAGTTCAGGCGCCATTGGGAATGCTGCCGCTGCAGGGTCTTTTGCTACAGCTAAGGCAACCCTCTCCAGGTCTCCCTCTGTTAAGCTGTACTGTGAAAAATCTGACGGCAAACCAGTTTTATGCTGAAGTTCCCTGATCTTTTCAATGACTTTTGCCAGCACAGTCTCATTATCATCGACTTCATTGAATGTAACCCGCAAAGCAGATGCAAGCTCTTTTACCTTAGGAAGATACAAATCTGGCACATTTTCAATGACGACAGGAAGGAAAACAGCATTCGCCAGGCCATGGGGAATCCTGAAGATTGCGCCGTAGGCATGTGCAAAGTTATGGACCGGGATCGCGTTCAACGCAAAGCTGAACGCGGTGATTCCCATTAAGCTTGCCTGCAGCATTTCCATTCTTGCATGAACATTGGAGCCATCAGACACAACGACAGGGAGATTCTTTTCAATGAGCCTGATTGCGTGCAATGCATGGGCATCTGTCAGTGCATTTGCGTTTGGCGATGCGAATGCCTCAATAGCGTGTGTCAGTGCATCGAAGCCTGTGAACGCAGTGATTGCCGGCGGCAGCCCCACGGTAAGTTCAGGATCGAGCACGGCAATATCCGCGCTGATGAACGGATTGATGATATTTCCTTTCATTTGGCTATCTTCATTGAAAATGACCGCAATCGGCGAAACCTCTGAACCGGTACCAGCTGTAGTTGGTACTGCGATATGCGGGATCGGAATCTGGGTTGCTTGCGGGAATTGTTCATATAAAAAGCCTCCAGGAATAGCTTCCTTTATGTCAGTCAATCCTTTATGCATGGCAAACTTTACGCCTTTGACCGTGTCCAGTACGCTTCCGCCGCCAACAGCAAGCAAGCCATCGGCACCAACTTCCCTTGCATACCGTAGTGCCTCATTCACTGACCGGCTTTCCGCGTCCTGAGCAATATCCACATAAATACCAGCTAATTCAGGACCCGCCCCTTTGGACGTCAATTCAAAAATCTGTGCAACCTTTTCGACTACGCCTGCTTTTTCAAGACCCCTGTCGCTAAAAAGAACCACCCTTTTCGCACCCAATCCTTTGATTAGATCAGGCACCAATGCCCGAGAGTTAGAGCCGCTATAGATTGCAGAGCGGAGAGAGAATTGCGATAATGTTATACCTTGCATCCTTTTCACCTCGTTATTATTTTTACAGCACTGCCGGAAAGCAGTAAACCGCCGATAGAATTTCGAAACCGCTTATTGGAGCCTCGGTTTACCAGAAAAAAGGAGAATTACGTTATCAATACGGCTTATTGGAACCNCTGTTTACCATAATGTGGAAATNNNTGTCGCNNATGCGNCTTATTGGAGCCTCGATNTNCCAGAANAAGGAGATTNGNGTNACCAATACAGCTTATTGGGACCTCGNTTTACCAGAAAAAGGAGAACCACGTCACCAATGCAGCTTATTTGAACCTCGTTTAACTATAATCTGGATTCTTCTTTCACCTCTAAGTACATATTAACTAGTACTTATAAAACTCCCATCTCAGTCTCTGAAACCCTATAAATCTCTTCAATACGCTTTCCTCTTGCTCGCGAAAGGATTTCCATCCGGACAGACAGTTGTTTTAAAGTGAAGTTCATTGTGTCTTCTATCTGGTTGCCAAAGGTGCTGACATCCTTGCCACGGAAGCCTTCCTGGTTCAGGCGGATGGCCAGCGGAGTGAGCTCCTGCATTTTCCCTTCTACATATTCGTATAAATGTGGATGCTCGCAGATCAACCTTTGCAGCAGAAAGGTTCCATAGCCGATATGTCTAGACTCGTCCCTTTTCAAATTGCCGATTCCCTTGAGAAGCCCTGGCATCAGGCCGAGGGTTTCGAGATTTCGATAGAAGGAATAATAGCCTGTTTCGGCAAGGACTCCTTCAACGAACATGTTATAGACGGTGGCTGCTTCTGTGATGGCTTCCGGTGATTGGTCAGTCAGCAGGCGAGACATCGCTGTTGGCAAAATTTCATAGAATATCGTTTTGTAAGTCTCTGTATGGTGTCCAGAAAGGTCACCTGTTTCTCCCAAGGCGTTCAGAACAAGCCTGAAGAACTCAGTATGCTTGGCTTCTTCAAACAAGAAGGTCGTTAAGAACATTTCTTCCTCGAGCCTGCCTTCTTTGGCGATTGCCATGATCAACGGCAGCAGGTCGAGTGTGACTGCCTCCTCACCGGCCTGAAATTGCGAGATCAGGCGGAGGATATCATTTTGCTGTTCGGCGTTCAGCTGCTTCCAGTCTTTTTGATCCTGGGAGAAATCAATATCTGCCGGATTCCAGATTCCGAATTTCTTCGCTTTTTGATAGAGCCGAAATGGGAATGATTCGACCTGCAGCCCTCGCTTGCTTGTCGTTAAAATCGTTCTATGTTCCATTTGCAATCCTCCATGATAAAAGTTTATTGAGTACTGATTCCTGCAGCCGTTTCCCGTAATCTTGTTTTGAGGATTTTGCCTACACCATTCCGTGGCAATCCCTCCATGAATACAATTTTTTTTGGTGTCTTATTCCTCGCAAGGTGATCCTGGCAGTATTGAAGCAGTTCCTCTTCTGTCGGATCGGCTTCCGGATTTTTCACTACACAGGCAACAATCTCCTCACCCATCCTTTCATCAGGAATGCCTATGACTGCCGCTTCCGAGATAGACGCATGCGCATTAAGGAGCTCTTCGATATCACGAGGATAGATATTGAAACCGCCCCTGATGACCAGATCTTTTTTCCGGTCGACGATAAAAAGATAGCCGTCTTCATCAACTCTCGCCAGATCACCGGTATGCAGCCAGCCATCTTTGATGACACGGTTTGTCTCTTCTTTGTTCTGATAATATCCGGGGGTGACGTTGTCGCCGGAAACGAGCAGTTCGCCAACAACTCCAACTGGCACCTCGCTGCCCTCGTTATCAATGATTTTTATCTGGACACCTGGAATCGGGATTCCGACTGAGCCAGGTTTAATGGCGATTTTTTTATTATGTGCGGTCACGACGGGGGCAGCCTCCGATAATCCATAGCCCTCCAATACCTTCGCACCAAATCTTTGGCGGAATCCATTCAACAGTACGATTGGCAGTGGTGCCGAGCCCGAACCAATCCATTCCAGAGAGGAAGTATCATATTGATCAGCCTGGGGACTCCCAACCATAGCGTGAATCATGGTAGGTACTGCTGAGAAGGATCTAACTTTGTAGGTCTCTATGGCTTTAAAAATTTCCTGTGGATCAAATCTTGAGAAGACGACAACAGAGCTTCCCGTTATATAGCACGTATTCGAGATTGTCAGGCCATATACATGTGCTAACGGGAGGACGCCGATTGTGACGCCTCTGTCGGTTTCATTATGGGCTACAGAGTTAAAGGCGTTGGTGTAGAGATTTTTGTGGGTCAACAGAACGCCTTTTGGGTTTCCGGTCGTTCCCGAGGTGTATAAAATGACAGCGGTGTCATTTTCATGGGCATTTTCTTCGTTGGCAGTTGAATTCACGGACATTAAATCATAAAGATTGACCATCTCATCGCTTCCTGGAAGATCGGCTACAACAAGGACCGGTTTCACTTCGAGCTCATCAATGGCCTTCTTCATGTTTTCTGCCGTATAAGCAGATGCAATCACGACTTTGGCCAGGCAGTTTTTGATAATATACTGGATTTCCTTAGGATGAAGGGTGAACATGATTGGAACGATCACGGCACCGCTTCTGGTAATTCCCTGATAGGAGAAAATCACCTCAGGATTGTTCGGCATGCAGATGACAACCCTGTCACCATTTTCGACGCCGAGTTTCCTAAGGCCATTCGCGACCTGGTCAGCATACTTTTTTGTTTCCACATTGGTAAACTGCTGATTCTGATAAAAAATAAATGGGTATTCACCATATTTGCTGATATTGTTTTCAAGCAGTTCTGCAAGCTTCATATAACCCTCTCCTTTTCAAAAAGAAAGATAGGCCTAGCGACTTCACAGCAATCGATAATAAAAAATGGCGTCTCGTTGCTCTTTCATCACCTCATTTTGTGCTTCCATCAAATCGAGATGCCCCTGGATTTGCGAGAGTCCGAGAAAAACAATCGACCGTTTAAGATGCGGGTAGACTTCCTGGCAAATCTCGTAAACATTCTTTTCCCGCTGCTTCAGCAGTCGAAGGATCTGCAGGCAGCGAGCGTCGTGTTGGGCTAACCTTTTATCAATCAGTTCTATATGCCCCGTGAAAGGTTTTCCATGTCCGGAGTAACACTTTCCGAGCTGTAGGTCTCTGGACCGACGCAATGATTCCCTATATTGGATCAATGGTGCCGGGCGTTCTTTCTCTCCAGGTGGTGGAGGCTCAATAAAAGCATTAACTGCGAGCTCCGGGATGATATGGTCGCCAACAAATGTAAACCCTTGTAGGTCATTTATCAGCAGGATATCTGTCTGGCTATGACCGGGAACATGCAGGACCCTGTAAGGCTTTCCTCCTATGTAAACCTCTTCCCCTTCGCTAATATAATGGACATCACGCCAGGTTTCGTCTTTGTATTTACGGGCATGCTGATGAACCGAAGGGTCTGCTCCACACTGTTTGATGAAATCATTAAAAAAATCGTTCATTCTATTAAACTCTGTTTCGCCTCCGGTGATCACTGGTTCGGCCAGCTCATGAACATACACCGGGAGTCCGGCTTCCTCTTGAATCAGACTGACACCGCCAGAATGGTCAGTATGCATATGCGTAACAACCATATGATCAAAATCGCTAAATGTCAGTTTATGTTCTTTTAAGAGAGATTTGAGCTGGTAAAAGGATTTCTCACCCGGGTTGCCCGTATCGATGAGTGTTGCTGTTTCACCAAGAACAGCGTACACGACAACGATTCCTTCAGAAAAAGGCGAATCCAGAGTAAGTGGTATGATTTTTTTGATAGGTCATCGCCCCTTTCTTATAGAATCAAAGTATTCTAGGAAATTACTTTTACGGCAGATCCCTTGAATAACCCAACTGCATTTCCGCCAAGCATCTTATCGATTTGTGTCTCGGACACTCCGTTTTCCCTCAGCTGCGGCAGGATGTTGGTGAAAATATGTCCTGGCTGCCAGTTCTCCATGATTTTTGCAGCCTGTTCAGGCATGACAGGAGGACGGCCCAGCCAGATATTCACAGTATCATGGGCGAGTAGGATCTGGTCCTCATATCCTGCATTAAGCAAGGGAAGAAGTGTCTGCACCCGCTCTTGATCGAACGGTGCTCCTACCATCCCCTGGATGCCAAAGCGATCAAAGCCGATCCTTACACCCTGGTCAAGCACCTGCTTATGATATTCAGGATCGGTATTGCCGCACATATGGCCAATGATGATTTTTCCTGGATCGGCTCCATTTTCGATCAATAGCCGAACCTGTTCGGGACCCATTGTACCTTCCTGTGTGTGGGTCAGGATGACAGCACCTGTTTCCTGCTGGATGCGCGCGCCCGCACGGAAGAACATCTTTTCGTATTCGGTGATTTCGTCTTTGCTTGAAGCCAGTTTGATGACTCCTGGCTTGATTCCAGTACCGGCAATGCCTTCGGTCAGCTCTTTCTTGAACATTTCATAGATTTCTTCTTCTGCAGTACCTAACGCCTGCCTAAATTTGAAATAAGGAGTAGCCCCCTCACCTTCATAATAATAGCCGGTAGCACAAATGATCTGGAGACCAGTTGCCTCAGCTATTTTCTTTAAAAATATCGGATTTCTGCCACATTCATTAGGGGTCGGATCCACGACAGTCTGAACACCAAAGCTCTGCATGTGCCGTGCAATGGTGATTGCTTCTTCCAAAGCGGCTTCCTCATTGAAGGCACCCAGCGTCACATCTCCCTGGAAGCCTGGATAGCCAAAGATAAAGTGTTCATGAATCAAAGTCTTTCCCAACTGCTCTGCATTGATTGGACCTGTTACCGTATTGATCATTGACATACTGTTGCACTCCTTTAAGGTTTTAGTATCAGCTTGCCTTTCGTTTGCCGTGATTGTAAAAGACGATGGACTTCTGCAGCCTGTTCGAGCGGGTAAACACCACCGATTGTCAGCTTTAGATTCCCTTCTGCTAAATACCCGAGCATTTCTGCCATGCTCGATTGGATCAATGCCGGCTTCCTCATGATCTGCGGCAGGAAAAACCCAATGACAGATTGGTTCCTGGCCATCAAAGATGAAGGATAAAACCTGCTCTGCTCTCCGCTGGCAACGCCATAGATGACAAGCCGGCCAAATGTTGCAAGACATTTCAGCGTCTTATTGAAGATCTCGCCGCCAGCCATTTCGAGGGCGACGTCCACCCCTTTGCCTCCGGTCGCTTCCAGAACCTTTTCTTCCCATCCCTGTTCGGTATAATTTATCGTGACATCCGCTCCCATATCAACTGCGAGCGCCAGTTTCTCCTGATTGCTAGCGGTTGCTATTACTTTGCCAGCGCCTAATAGCTTGGCAAGCTGGACTGCCAGAGTGCCTACACCACCGGCTGCTGCATGGACTAAAACGGTTTCATCTTTTTCCAGCCGACCCATCGTTTTAAGAATGTGATAGGCGCTTAACCCCTGCAGAGGAAGTGCAGCTGCCTGCTCAAAATCCATATTATCCTGCAAAGGAATCAGCCCGCGGCTGTCGGCCAGAGCATACTCAGCATAGCCTCCAGATTCAATCAGCGTCACAACGCGGTCACCTGGCTTTACATTTGTAACTGCTTCCCCAGCTTCAACTACTACACCGGCAATCTCTGCACCAGGAATAAATGGCAGTTTAGTAGGAACGACATACTGGCCTTCCCTTCGTGCGGTGTCGGCATAGTTAACGCCAATGGCATGGATTTCAATCAGGACTTGCTGCCCTTTTGGCATTGGCCGGTCCAGTTCCACGGTATGCAGTACTTCCGGTCCGCCGTATTCTGTAAATTGAATTGCTTTCATCATAAGCTTCAGCCTCCTCAGTTGCCTGTAAAGTTTGGTTTCCGTTTTTCCTTAAAAGCTGCGATTCCTTCTTGATGGTCCTCTGTTGAAACCATCATCGTCTGGGTAATCCGTTCCTGCTCAAGGATTTCCTCTAAAGAAGCGGTCATAGAATGATCCACCAGCTTCTTGATCATGCCATACGTCCGAGTTGGTCCTTTGGCAAGCTTACCGGCCAGTTTAAACGTTTCTTCCTGTAGGTTTTCCAACGGCACCAGGTAGTTGATGACTCCGAGCTGGTACAAGCGTTCTGCTGGAATAGGTTCTGCAGTAAACATAAATTGTTTTGCCAGGTGCGGTCCAACCAGTCTCGGGATAAAATAGGACCCACCGCCATCAGAGACCAGCCCAACCTGGGAGAAACTCAAGGCAAATTTGCTGTCGCTTGCGGCGATGATCAAATCGCAAGCCAATGCCAGGTTGAATCCAGCGCCGGCAGCAAACCCATGTACTGCAGCGATAATTGGCTTCTCTGTTTCCTTGATGGTGAGAATGCATTCATTCAATTTGCCGATATGGTCATAAACGCCAACGGCATTTGCCTGTCCCATTGTCTTAACATCTCCTCCGGCACTGAAGGACCGGCCGGAGCCAGACAGGACGATTACTTTTACATCAGGGTCCTCCTGGGCTTTCCTGATTTCATCTTTCAATCCGAGAATCATTTCCGGACTGAAAGCATTCAGGCTCTCAGCCCTGTTAAGTGTCAATGAAAGAACCGCTCCGCTTCTGTTTACAATTAAATGGTTGCTTGTTTTTACATTTGTCAATTCGTTCACCCTTTCTTATTTTTACTTGATTAACCATCCGCCGTCGACAAGGACATCTGAACCCGTCATGTAAGATGCCTCTTGAGATGCCAGAAAAGCAATGACACTTGCGATTTCTTCCGGTCTGCCGGCTCGTTTCAACGCAGTATTCTTCCTAATCGCCTTCACGAATTGTTCATTCTTCAATCCTTCCTCCGTTAATGGCGTTTCCACAAAACCAGGAGATACAGAGTTGACCCTGATCCCGAATGGAGACAATTCCAGAGCCAATGCCCTTGTAAAATTGATGACACCCGCTTTTGCGGCACTATAATGAGGAATATGTGCCCCCGCCTGGTGTCCCGACAACGAGGCAACGTTCACGATCGAACGGCTATGGTTATGCTCTTTTTCTTTGTCAGCATTATTCGCCATCAAGTCACCAAGTATTTTGGAAACAAGAAAGACACTTCTAAGATTCGTATTTTGAACAAAATCCCAGTCGCTTGCCGAGGTGTCCATGATTTTCGAATGGACCGAGCCGCCCGCATTGTTAACCAGCACGTGCAGGTCTCCAAATTGCTCCCGGACATAGTCAGCTAATTCCTTGATATCTTCTTCATCAGTCACATCGGCAGAGAAGATTTCTGCTCTTGGAAGTTTATGTGCTTTGTTTATTTCTTTAGCTGCTGCTTCAAGCTTTGATTTTGTCCTCCCGACCAAAATCACCTTTGCCCCTTCTGCCGCCAGTCGGGAAGCAGCCGCCTTTCCAATACCGCTGCCAGCTCCTGTAATAAGTGCTACAGTTTCTGTAAACCTCATTCCTGTCACCTCCAGATTTAAATAGATTACAAAATCTTCTGAATTTTAGGCGGACAAAAAATAGCTTTTTAAACCTTCTTTAAGCAATTCTGGCAAGGCTTCGCTCTGTTGATTTTTAAAGTCATAATACACAATGATGGCATTTCCCTTTGCGATCAGCTCATTGGTTTGCGAGCAGACGATGTCATGCTCCAGTTGGAAGCTTTTTGAACCAATCCTTGACACATATGTTTTCACGATCAAAAGCTGGTCAAAGTAACCCTGGCTGACAAAATCGCATTTGGTCGATGCTAGGATGAATTTCCACTCATCCAATTCCATGCTGTAGCCCAATGATTCGAAAAAGCGGATTCTTGCTTCTTCAAGATAGACAAAATAGCTGGTATTGTTAATATGGCCTAAGGCGTCCGTTTCGCCAAAACGAGCCTGGACTTGAATTTCCTGCATTCTTTTCTCCTCCCCTTTCTTCCTACTGACCGGTTGGTATGTAAAGGGTGTAGGAAGAGCCTAAAACTAGCCTCTTCCTAACTTTATTCTTCAGTTGACCTCTATTCCCTTCAAGATCATTTCGACAAATATCTCCGCTACTTCCCTGTCAGATACCTTTCCATCCGGATTGAACCACTGATAACTCCAGTTGGCAGCGCCGAGGATCCCAAACGTAACAATAACAGGGTTTAAATCCTTTCGGAATTCTCCATTTTCGATTCCTTCCCGAACCAGCCGTTCGACGTTAAGACGGAAATCATCCCGCTTGGCGACAATCAGGGCCAGTCTGGAATCGCTTAAATGACGCATCTCCCTGAAGAAAATCTTTGCAGATGCCCCACTTGTTTTAATGCTGCTGATTAGCATATAGACGATGTCAAACAATTTTTGTTTGCTTGTCGACGGTTCTGCCAATATCTGTTCCTGACGGCCAAGCAATTCGTCTATATATCTCAGGTGGATATCCATCAGCAGCTCTTCTTTGCTGGAAAAATAATAATAGAAAGACCCCTTTGTGACTCCAATTGAGTCCACGATATCCTGGATGGATGTCTCACTGAAGCCTTTTTTCTCGAATAATTTTATGCTGTACTCAGTTATTTTTTCTTTCATTTTGATATCCTCGCGATCCTACTAGTCTGCACAGAAATTATACCATATTTTACCCCCTGTCCCATCAAGTTCCCTGGAGATATTAACTTTTTAATAATTCATCTCTCAGAGCCCTGCGCAATATCTTCCCAACACTTGTTTTAGGCAGCTGTTCACGGAATTCAACTACGTTTGGCACCTTATAGGCTGCCATGTTCATTCGGCAAAACTCCTTGATCGCTCCCTCATCGGTATCCTTGCCTGCCTTCAGGACGATGACGGCTTTTACGGCTTCCCCTCGATATTCATCAGGAATCCCGATGACTACAGCTTCCTGAACGGCGGGATGCTCATAGAGTACCTCCTCGATATCACGAGGATAGATATTATAGCCGCTTGCGATAATCATGTCTTTTTTTCGGTCGACAATAGACAGATAGCCATCCTCATCAACTCTTGCGATATCTCCTGTATACAACCAGCCATCTCTCAAGGTGCTTGCTGTTTCCTCAGGCATATTCCAGTAACCCTTCATAACCTGTGGACCTTTAATAATGACTTCTCCAAGTTCTCCGACTGGTACTTCTTCTGTCCCAGTAGCCAGGTCGACAACCTTGTACTCAGTTGATGGCATGCCGATTCCGACACTTCCAGGCTTCCTCTCGGCAAAGCTTGGATTGCAATGCGTCGTTGGCGATGCTTCGGAAAGGCCGTAGCCCTCCAGGATTTTCGATCCGGTTTTCCTTTCGAATTCACGCAGCAGCTCAACCGGCATGGGAGCACTTCCGCTGTTGCAAATTTCAATGCTGCCGATTCCATATTCCTCCGCTTTTGGGTGGTTGGTGATCGCAACATACATAGTCGGTACTCCAGGGAACATCGTCGGCTGCTCATTTTTAATCGTATTAAGTACTTCTTCCAGGTCAAAACGTGGCAGCAAAATGATTTCGGCGCCCGTATAAATTGATAGATTCATACAAGCGGTCATGCCAAAAACATGGAATAACGGAATGACTGTCAAAGAACGCTCTTTTCCCAATTTAATATCATGCTTGAAAAATTCATGTGACTGAAGCACATTGGCAAGAAGATTCTGATGTGTCAGCATGGCACCTTTGGACCTTCCTGTCGTTCCGCCCGTATATTGCAATACAGCCACATCCTCTGCAGGGTCCACATCCACCACAGAGGTCCTGCCGCTGCTTTCTGATAGAAAAGCTTCAAACCTTGTGTCAGGATTAAAATCATGCTCAGAAGGCTGGAGGCTCGCGACAATAATATTCTTTAGGTTGGTCGAGGCCTGCACACTTTTGACCTTTTGATAAAGTGCATCAAAAACGACAATTGTTTCTGCGCCGGAATCATTCAGGATGTACTCCAGCTCTCGTTCCACAGACATTGGATTGACCTGAGTAACGACTGCCCCGGCTGTCAATGTGCCGTAGTAAGAAATAACATATTGAGGACAGTTTGGCAGCATGATCGCCACCCTGTCACCAGATTCTACACCTCTGTTCTGAAGGGCTGATGCGAAATGGGTGACACTTTGTAATAATTGTTCATAGCTGATTTTCCTGCCATAAAACGAAAGTGCGTTGTTTTGAGGGTACTTTTCTGCAGATTCACGGAGCATTTCCGGCAAAGATTTTTCAGGCATAGTGATAGTGGTTGCAATGGAGTCAGGGTATTTGGAAAACCAGACGTTTTTCTCGCTCATTTCTATTCCTCCATTCATGGATTATATGCTAAAATGTCAGCCCACCGCCGTCGACTGACAACGTCGCACCAGTAATAAAAGATGCTTCATCAGAGGCAAGGAACAGGACTGCGTTCGCAACCTCTTCTGGTGTGCCGATTCTTCCCAGTGCATTTGCCCTCGAAATGATCGGCCATTTCTTTTCATCATTCTTCCAGCCTTCGATGATTTGTGTATCGATGACCCCTGGTGCAATGGCATTTACGCGAATGTTGTCCCGTCCGTATTCCAGTGCTGCATTTTTAGTCAGCAGAACCACTCCTGCTTTCGATGCATTATAGGCAGCGAGGTATTTCTGGCCTTTGAGCCCAAGCAGGCTTGACGTATTGATGAATGCACCGCCGCCTGACTTTTTTAATTGTGGGACTGCGTGTTTTATACCTAGAAAGACACCTTTAAGATTGATATCAATGATGCGGTCCCACTCTTCTTCATCAAGATCGACACTCTTAACATCCGGGTGTCCGATGCCGGCATTATTGAAGAGGATATCCAGCTGTCCGTAACAATCCACAGTCGCTGATATAAGATTTTTCATTTGTCTGGAATCGCTTACATTTATTTCGTAAAAAAAAGCGGTGCCGCCCTGTTCCTCGATCAGCTTAACTGTTTCCCTCCCACCTTCAATATTTAGGTCTGCGATGGCAACTTTTGCTCCTTCTTTAGCGAAGATCATAGCGGCTGAACGGCCAATTCCGCTGGCACCGCCTGTAATGATGGCTGTTTTGTTGGCTAATCTCATTAACTTCCCCCTTAATATCAATCTACTAACCGGTCGGTATGTATTTTAATTTTATTATAACGTTTATATTGAAATATTCAACTATTAGTCTAAATATTCTAAAAATAAATGCCGCCCGGTTAAATCCGAGGCGGCAAAATAAGTCATCCATTCAATTTAACAGCTTTTGTAGCGACAAAGCATTTTATATACTCATCCAGCGGCCTTCTGCCTCCGAAATCATCTTCGTATAACCCGGTAATCATCAGGCCTGCATCAATTTGCCCTTGTATTTGGTCCTCAAGTGTATGAAAGAACTCTATCGTATTTCCCAATTCAATATAATTAGCTCTTTCATTGTCTGAAAGGTTGTCCAGGGAAGAACCAGGAACTTTGTTGCTTACTACAAGATTTCCTTTAATATCTTCTTCATCATCAAAAATGAAAAGAAGTGGATTAGTGAATCCAGATATGAGTGTCCCTTTGTTTTTCAACACTCTTGATGCTTCGGTCCAGACTTGTCTTACATCTTCTACGAAAACATTGGCCACAGGATGGACGATGAGGTCAAACTCCTCAGTGTTGAATGCCGAAAGATCGGTCATACTGCATTGCAAAGTCTTCAGGTTAAGTCCATCCCTTTTTGCAACGAATTCATCCTGTTCCAGCTGTTTTGCAGAAGTGTCGACAACCGTTACATCAGCTCCAGCTGCTGCCAAAACTGGCCCCTGCTGTCCGCCGCCTGAAGCAAGACAAAGAATCTTTAATCCTGCCAGAGAATCTGGAAACCAGCTTCGCGGAACCGGCTTTCCGGTAGTTACGGTGATTTCCCAATCGCCTGCACGACTCCTTTCGATCACCTCTTTTGATACTGCCTTAGTATAAACCGATCCTTCTTCGACCTTCTTGTCCCAGGCCCTGCTATTTTGTTTAATTGCATCCATACCTATCACCCTAACTATCTTAGTTTCGTTTTTTCCTGACACAACCTAAAACATGTTCATAGAGTTTATGCCAGCCTGGATAATACTCCTGCACCCTATTGTGATCGATAAAAATCCGTTCAGTAGATTCAAATCCTGCGTCAAAATCATAGACTTCAGTAATGTCCATTGAGTAAAACACCTGGAAACCAATCTTTGGATATGGACTATTTTCGTTCCATTGAGGATTTTGACTATGGTCTACAATCACATGGCCCAGCAGGCTGCAGTCTCCTGCCACATAGGCCTCTTCCATCGTCTCCCGCCTGAAACATTCCTCGGGAGACTCATTCGGTTCTATATGTCCACCTGTCATATCCCAGCCTCGGTGTTTCAGCTTTACCAACAGCAGCTTATTTTCAAGAAAGCAAAAACCGTGGACACTGGTGATCAATTTCACCGGTGGCAGCTGGTTAGTTTCTTTCCATGTCAATTTCACTCTCGACTCTCCCCAATTCACATATGTAGAGACCAACCTGTGCCACCTCTTACTAACTTTAATACTATTAACCTGCTTACCAAGTATACCCATAAAATGGAATGGTTGACAATATAAAAGGAGAGCATCGAATCATCGATGCCCTAAGAATCTAATGGATTTATGTTTAGCCTTTTTGCCTGATTCTTTCAACTACTGTGCCGATTTCATCAGGTTTTGCAAATTCGACTGGAGAAAAGCCTTTTTCAAAGGTGACCGTATCGGCTTCAATCATTAAGACATATTTTCCATTTAATTTTGCCAGGTGAATGCTGTCACCATAGTCTGCAAGCAGCCCTTTTACTGATACATGGTCAAGCTTCATCTTCAATTCGAGCTCGGGTGTATGCTCGATTAGCTGCGCGGCAGCCTCGATGACTTGTTCAGGTTCAAACCGCTCCTGCAGCTCCCGTTTTTCGCTGGCAGCCCAGATTTCCATGGCGTTTTCGAGCTGCTCCCTCTCTTCACTTTCCGGCTCGAAGGTTTCCTCCATGTGTCCGCGCACCATCTCGATGACTTGAGTTTTTACGATTTCGGGCATCGACTGGCCGTATTCAACAAATTTCAGGAAATCCTCAAAATAACGGGCATGAGAAGATTGGTTGATTTTCAGTTCATTATCCTGGATCATGCCTTCTTCAGGCATGAAAGGATACTGGATTGACTTCATATTCTTCGTCGTAATGGCCATTTCAACCTGGCGGATCAGGGTGGACTCATCAGAGATGGAAGCTACTTTTGGTTCGAAATCACATTTCAGGATGAACACAAAGGCGTCATCAAAATATTTACGAAGCTTTGCCCTTGCTACAATGAATGCACCTCCACGGACAGCGCTTGTATCCACATAGGCAATCGCGAATTTTTCACTCTCCTGCTGGAAATCCTCCTTAGATTCCGCAAACCGGGCACGGTGAAAGAGATTATAGTTTGGGTTTGAGGTAAGGTCATGACCTTCCTCAACAATGAAGTAGCCGATCTTTGTCGGAACTTCATCTGTTTTCGGATGGCGTTCGACCTTTCGTTTGACGATTTTTGTGAATTCACCATCCAGGAAGTCTTTCAAAGGACTACTTTCATACTCTGCCTCATTCAATGTCTGGAAATGCTTGTACCTTTTATCTGCCTGCTCGCCTTTGCCTTCTACCTGTACAACGTAGAATGAAAGGTATTGAACTTCAAATTCCATGATTTAACTCCCTGCTGACTATATTTGATGACTGCTCTATCAATTTTTTGGACTTTCCTTTAAGCGTGAAAATACAGCACCTATTTCAAGATGCTGTAATCTCGGTTAATTCATTAACACAAATTGAGTCTTGCTTCCTGTTTGTGTGGAGATAACCTCCAGCCTTGCATCAATTCGTTCTTTTAGTTCTGGAACGTGGGATATGATGCCGACTAGGCGTCCGCTGCTCTGGATATCGATCAATGCTTCGATAGCCTGATCGAGCGATTCTGGATCTAGCGTTCCGAATCCTTCATCGATGAACATCGTCTCAAGCGAAACTCCTCCTGCGTAATTCTGTACCACATCCGCAAGGCCCAGTGCCAGGGAGAGTGCTGCCTTGAAGCTCTCACCGCCTGAAAGGGTTTTGACATGCCTTTCCTGCCCTGTGTAAGCATCAAGTACCAGCAATTCCAGGCCACTTTGGACATTGCCTTTAGAACGGTCCGTCTTCCTTAATAATCTGTAGCGGCCGCTCGTCATCTTGTGCAGCCTGACATTTGCCTCCCGAAGGATATCATCGAGGAAAGCAGCAAGTACGAATCGTTCAAATGTAACTCTGTATGTGTTTTGTCCTTTGGAAATTTCATATAGGTGGCCGACCAGTTTGTATTTTTCCTCAAGCTGCTTCATTTGTTCATTTAATGAGACAACTTGTTTAAGAATAGACTGATTATCACGTTTTTTTAGATTCAAATCCTGATATGACTCATCCGCTTCTTTAATCTTTTTATTCAGCGCTGCAAAACTAGTTTGAAGTGTTTCCATATCAGGCTTTTTAACATCCTTCAATATTTCCGAGAGTTCTGTAAATCGGTCCCTGACAGATCTCACTTCTTCACGATAATTTCTTGCTTCCGTTTCAAGTTGCAGGATTGCCTGTTCCGGGATCTTCGACTGGTGGTATGCCTGATAATTTTCGAATCCCTGGGCTGTCATGTTATTTTTGAATGTTTCCCGTTCTTCAGCCAGCTTTGCTTCGAGTTCTTTCAAGCGCTTTTCAGCTTCTTCAAGACGGGCTTTCTCCGACCCTAAAAATTCCCTGGAATCCTGGAAGTTCTTTCGGGCCTGCTCCAGTTCCTGCTCAAGCTGTTTCTGCTGTTTTTCTGCCATTTTCAGCTTAGCTTCGAATGCTTGCAATGATCGGAGTTCTTCCGGTATTTTCTCTGTCATTCTCTGGAGCGTAGTCTTCTTTTCGGTATACTGGATGATCAGCTTTTGGAAATCATCTTCTAGTTCTTTCAATTGCTTTTGCAAGTTTTCCCTGCCAGCATCAAATCTCTTGATCTCCGCTTTAATTTTTTCAAGTTCCTTATATTTTATGGAAAGTTGATTCTGTTCCTTTTTCAGCTTTTCAATATCACTTTCTGTCATGAGGATGACATCCGGGAGCTGGTCTTCCTCGAATCCAGGACGGAAACCAATGATTTCAGTCATCAGTTCTTCTCCAGTTGTGTTCAAGGATCTTAGTGTTGTCTCTGCTTCAATAAATGCTTTTTCAACAGTGCTCTTTTCTTTCTCGAGACGGGAAACCTGCTCACGTGCAGCCTTTAAGTCCTCTTCGGTTGGGATGAAGCCTTCACTTGCTTTTGCTGGTACAGGATGATGTTCGGACCCGCACACCGGGCAGGCACTGCCACCCTGCAGCTTCCCGGCCAAAACAGCAGCCTGGGAATGCAGCCATCGTTGATCCAGTTCTTCAGCTGCGGTTCTTCCGTCGTTAAAATGAGAAACAGCCTGGGTAAGTCGTCCTTTGCTTGTTTCAAAGTTCTTTTGAGCTAAAAGCGTTTTTTGGGTGTGGTTCTTAAATTTTAACAGCTTGTCCATTTCCCGAAGCAGCTTTTCTAATTGCCGGTCATTCTCAAGATAAGTGAAATGAGCCTTTTCCGCCTCTTCTTTCTCGATTTGCAAGACCTTTAGACGCTCTTCTGCTGTATTCAGGGTATGTTCACCCTTTTCAAGGTCGTGTTTTTTGGATTCGAGGGATGCTTTCATTTCCTTAACCATAGAATCGATACTGTCGAATGCCAGTACCTCTTCTCTCATATTCTCGAGCCGGTTCATTTGTTCTGCGGCGGCCTTCCGCTCAGGTTCACGTTCAATTTGTCTTTGGTGTTCCTGTTCAGCCTCGTTCAGTTTTGCTGATAGAAGTCCAATTCGCTGGGTAATCTGTGAGACCTGGTTCGTAATTGAATCCAAATCTGCTTTCAACCTGTGGCAAAGCTGTTCCTGGGCATCGAGCAGCGCAGCTTTTTTCGCGAGTACCGTTTGCTTTTCTTTTTCTGCAAACAAGGCTTCTTGGGATTCAAGCTTTTCCTTTGCGGTTGTCAAGGTTTCAAGGGATTGAATCTGTTTCAAAGTAGCCTCGGCTTCGAACAAGCGCTGCTGCATTTGATCGCGGTCTTTTTGGAGCAATTCCCGGCCTTGGGCAAGCTCTTGAAGCTTGCTCTCCATAGCGTCTATTTCGTTTTGCAAAAGCGGAAGAATAAGGACATCATTCACGCTTCCGGCATCAACTAGTTCTTTGAGCTCTTCGTTTTCAACTGCTTTAATGCCTCGCAGATGAGCGTTCCTTTTTTCTACCTGGTCCTCGACCGTCTTTTTTAAAAGGGTTGCTTCTTCTTTTAATTTATCTTCCACTCTTTTATAAATTTCAGTATGGAATAACCTTTGCAGGATGACTTCCTTTTCTTTGCTGTCAGACGTCAACAGCTTCCGGAATTCCCCTTGCGGAATCATCAGGATCTGCCGGAACTGATTGCTGTCAATGATCATGATTTCTTTTATTTTTTCATCTGCTTCACGAACATTGGAAGCCAGCAGCTGCATTTCTCCATCTCCATCAATCAGATAGAGCTCTGCTTTTGCTCCGGCGGTGGTTGTTCCTTCCCCTGACTTCTTTTTCCGCTCCTGTTGAGGGGACCTGGTGATTCGGTATGTCTTCTGACGCAGGGAAAAATCGAGCGAGACTTCAGTCAGGACATCATCTTCGGCGAACTGGCTGCGCAATTCAGGGCCATTCCTGTCCTCCCCGCTGGCCTTTCCATAAATCGCATAACTGATTCCGTCAAAAATCGTTGTCTTGCCAGCGCCAGTTTTACCGGAAATGACAAACATCGTCCTGTTTTCCAACTCTTTGAAATCAATCGTTTCCGTTCCGGCATATGGACCGAAAGCCTGCATTGTCAGTTTAAGAGGCTTCATTTTTGTCCCTCCTCTTTTAACACTTTGCCAATCACATCAGTCATGACTCCGCGTTTCTCCTCGGTGAATTCGCTCGTCGTCATTTCCTTGTAGAACTGTTCAAAAAGCTCGAGCTCCGACTTTTTCTCTTCCTGGATGGAGGTGAAGTGCAGCCTGTGCTTCTGGTCGATGGATTCGATTTTCCGTTCAAGATGGAGGACATTAGGAAAGACCTGACGCAGCTTGCCCATAGGGTCAATCATTGCACCATCATCCAGCAAAGTTACTTTCAAGTAATCCATGGTGTCTTCTTTTTCATAAAAAGAAGGATCCAAAAGCTCTTCAAGATGCCCTTCTAATTCACGCATATCCTGCTTCGGCTTGAGGCTCTTGTACCTGATATCGAAGCTTCCATTCTCATTCATTTCGATAATCGATACGGATTTACGCTGTTTTGCTTCGGAAAAAGAGTATTTTAAAAGTGAGCCAGAATATTTGACCTTATCATGCTTTATCGCATCAGGGCTGTGTAGGTGCCCAAGAGCTGTAAACGAAAATGGTTCAAATAAATCCTGTGTCACACACCCAGAACCGCCCACCGAGAGTGCGCGTTCAGAATCAGAGGAGTCCCCTCCAAGAACGAAAGCATGTCCGACAAAAACGTTTGCTTCGTTTGGGTTCAGGTTTTCTTCTATTTTACCGATGACTGCTTTCATCGCATCCTGATGCGAATGGATGGAAGAATCGCCAAGCAGGTGACGGACTACGCCAGGTTCGGCGTACGGAATCAAATGGAAATTAACCCCGTTGATATGTACAGGGCTAAAATCATTCGTCAATTTTCCAGTAAGGTAAAAATGATTATGGCGGTACCATGAGCTTCCAAATGACAAACGTTCTGCACTATCGTGGTTACCGGCTATCGCCACAATTGGTGTGTTCAGTTCGACATTGATCCGGAACAGAACTTCATCAAGAAGCTCCACTGCATCAGTCGGCGGAACAGATCGGTCATAGAGGTCGCCAGCAATCACAACTGCGTCAGGCTGTTCCTCAGCAACAAGATCAACAAATTGATTCAATACCTCCCGCTGGTCTTCTGTCATGTAAATACCATGGACAAGCTTACCAAGATGCCAGTCACCTGTATGGATAAATTTCATGTTCATCCTCCCACACTTGAAAATTATTTATCTATATCTCTCATTTTGTCCTGCGCAATTTGAATGTTACTATTATATCAAACACAAAAATTTAATGGGAACTCAAATTAAGGAAACAGAAACGAACTAGTGTTCTAGAGTAATTTTAACAAGTCATCTTCTATATTAAAAGCAATACATTAAAATTTGACTTTTAGACAGCAGTCTTGAAGAATAGAGTTATTCAATAACAAATAAAGCAGGGATTGAAATGGATCAAAAAACAGAAGCGTTATACCAGTTTTTAGTGGATAATGCAACAGACTTCACTCAAGATTGGCTAAAGCGTCAGCGTATTATATCAGGCTCCGATTATTCCGCTTATGCACCGTCTGAAATCATGGAAAGGGTGAAGGAACAAAACTCAAATTACGTACGCCTAGTGGCAAAGTCGCTTAACCAGACTGAGGAAGAGATGAAAGAGACCATTTCGGCATGGACCAGCCAGACCGCTGCGGACAGGATCAAGTCCAAAACAGATTTGACGGAAGTTGCCTGGAATTCAGGTGTATTCCGCCGTGTCTATTGGGAGTATGTGCAAAAGTTTGTCAGCCAGACGGACTTGGAAATTACCTTGGATGATGTTTTTACCTGGGAAAAAAAGCTGAACTATACACTTGATTATGTATTTGAAACCTTTATCATCGTTTTCATGGAAATTCTCATGAACCGACTGGCATCTCAGGCAACTTTGATCAGGGAGTTAAGTGCACCAGTCATTACGCTTACAAGAGAAGTCGGTCTTTTGCCATTAATCGGGGAAATCGACACGACCAGAGCTAGGGGGTTAATGGAATCTACACTGACGCAGAGTATTGATGCCCAAATTAATACACTGATCCTCGACCTTTCTGGAGTCGTGATGGTAGATACGATGGTCGCCCACGAAATCTTTAAATTAATGGACGCTCTCAAGCTGATTGGAGTCCGTACGATTGTAACAGGCATCCGGCCTGAAGTTGCCCAAACCGCGGTGCAGCTTGGAATCAAATTTTCGGAGATTACAACCGAAGGCAATCTCCAAAATGTCATCAGGAAGATCTTTCAACGTTAAAAGCCTGCCATACCTGGCAGGCTTTTTTCTTCAGGAAGATTAACCTCCTCAACAGCTTGTCTCTACTATCATTCAATTCATGTATCCCGCCAGACCGGCAGTATGGCGGGCATCAACCTGAACAAGCGAAAATGGAGATTCTGCAAAATATACCTCAAGAAGGAAACTTACTCTTCAATGTTCTCAAGATGATTAAAACGGATATGGAAAGTCGAGCCTTTGTCAACCTGGCTTTTGATTTCGGCTCTCCCTTTCATGACACGAAGGATACTGAAGGTCACCATCATTCCCAGACCAGTTCCCTGCTGCCCTTTTGTGGTATAATATGGTTCCCCAAGTCGGGCGATTTGTTCGTTAGTCATTCCAATTCCTGTATCCCTTACAATAATGTGAATGACACTTCCTGTACGAAAGGTTTGAACAGTGAGTGCTCCTCCATCCGGCATCGCCTCAAGCCCATTTTTAATCAGATTGATGAACGCCTGTTGGAATTTCGATCGGTCCCCTGAGATCGTCAAACCCGAAGTATACTTCTTCTTGACCTCCACGCCGTTAAGGTTAGCGAGTGGATTCAGGACATTAAGAACGTGATTCAATTCTTTTTCAATGTCTATGTCTTCGATCTTTTCAAACGCAGGCCTGGCAAAGGTAAGATAATCATTGATAACCTCTTCTGCGCGATCCAGTTCCTGAACTGCAATATGAATGAATTCTTTCTTCTTTTCATCAGGATAATTCTGTTCACTGAGAAGCTGAAGGAATCCCTTCACGGTTGTGAGCGGATTGCGGATTTCATGAGAAATTGCTGCACTCAGATGGCTGACGGCTTCAATTTTATCTGCCTTTGCAAGCCTCTGGCGAATAATCAATGATTGTTTGATCGTTTCAATTGAGTAACTGATCAGCCCACTTGTGAGGGCCGGGATCAAAATAAAGCTAATCCAGGCTTCGGGATGCCTTATAGGTTGGTTGAAAACCGTCACCATTTGCATCAACACAAATGAAGACATGACAGTCAAAATAATGGATACACCTACACGCTGGTTGATGGTAATCCGGTTAAACCATGGACGCATCCATTTTAAAATGAAAGCAAGAGTGATAAAGACAACTACCGATATCCAAAACCCATCATTAATTCCTAGAAGACCTCTCATCAAGATGGTTAAACCTGCAAACAAAAAGCTGTAGCCTGCATAAAGACTTCCCAGGATCATTGGTACCTGGCGAAGGTCAAATCGGACACCATCCTGGACGTGTACCGAAAAAATATAACATGTAAAAATGGCAATGACGAAATAAACTAATTGAAGCTTTTGTCGACTCTCTTCTTTCACTTGCCTCTCCATAATCAACTGCGTAAAAAATAGCAGGACAAGAAGAAGCGATAGATTCATTAATAAATGCTTGGTAATTTCCACTGCAACACCACCATAGATAGTCAATAAAATAGTATTATAAACCAGGATCCAGTGCAATCTTTATCCATTTTAGCCTATCCATTCCATGATATTTACCTTATATTAGAAATTATAGAAGGGAGATATGTCGATGCTTTGGATAATACTTGCGCTGCTGCTGCTGATTTTAATTGACGTCGTGAGACTACATAGAAAAATAGATAAACTCACCCAATTCCTGAAACCAGAAACACCTCCGACCAATGAAGAAATCGAGAACATGCTCATTTCTCAGGATCATAACAAAAAAAAATGAGTTTACTAGTAGAAAGTTCTTTTATTGGTTTATAAAAATGTCCGTCATGATAGCGATGACGGACATTTTTTCTGGAGTTCATGCGATTTTTGTCCATCAACCCTCGATGACGGACAGTTTTTCCGGAATTCCAAAGTTTTTTGTCCATCATACCCTCGATGATGGACAGTTTTTCCGGAATTCCAGTGATTTTTGTCCGTCATGCCACCGATGATGGACAGTTTCGCGAGCATTCAATATCATTTTGTCCGTCATCACCGTCTGCGCTTTTTACTCTTGAAAAGATGAAGCAATTCTACAAACAAAAAAAGCAGTGGTATGTAGCACAAAAATGCGTAGAGGAGGCCAAGCAAGAGGTCAAGCCACCATTTCTCACTCCACATTCGGTGAGCGATCAGTGTCCTCTTTCCCAGAGCTTTCTTAAATGGGATGGTCAGATAAAATAACAGCGCGGATATAATGCCGCTTACAAATCCACATTTGAGCTCGTCAAAAAGATTGGTATCTTCCCCGTTTTCGCTTTCCTGTTCTTTCGGTGTATCGTTTGCAGAGTCTTTGGGGGAATTTTTATCACCTTTTCCGGCGTACATTCCTTTCCCATTTTCTTTTGCAAAATCCATCGCTGCCCAAATCCGGTTTTCGTATTTATAATTTCCGTAGTCATAGAAGTCTTCTACCAGGCCAGCTTTCGTAATCTCTTCCTGGTGAAGTTTGTCCCCTACCCACACCCAGGCTAGGAGACGATCATATCTATCGAACAGGCTGGATCCGTCTGTTTCAAGAATGATCTTCCCTTGTTTTAAAAAGGAACATGTATAATCAGCTGCCTCTGGTCCAAATGGCTCCGTCGTCTTTGTGCTTTCTGGTGTGTCAATGTATAGAAAACGAGTTTTATAGTCTTTCCCGTTTATGGTAAAAACAGCGGTATCGCCGTCAGTGCACTTTGCCAACTGAGCTTCATAGGCTGAGCCAAGCTGCAATTTGCCATTCGCAGGTGGTGCGGCAGGAATTGGTACTTTGGCTGGCTTTGAAGTTTTACTTCCTTCTCCCTGGAAAGCAAATCCTTCCAGATCGATTTTTCCTTCATCAAGGCCTGCGGCACAAGCAGAATTGCTGCTATACTCCTGGATCAGGCGAATCAGTTCATCTATGTTACCAGCGCTTTTTGCCAGTGCAGTCGGTTCGTGCAGGAAATACTTGCAATCCGAATTACGGAAATGGCCCCCAAGTTCATCTCGAGAACCATTATGGGCTGAAACAAGATTTGGCAAAATAAAATATGCCATAAAGATGGCAAGTAATATTCTCGTCGTATTTTTGTAATCCACTGCTGCTCCCCCTTTTAATCCCTCCTACTATACCAAAATAGATCCTGATTGAATAAAAAACAGCCTCATCTGAAGCTGTTTCATTTTAGATCAATTTCTTTTCGATTTGCTCTCTTGTCATCTCTATTTTCCCCGGTAATACAAACAGGTATTGAATCAAATCTTCAAGCAGATTCATTACTAATTCAGCCATTTCATCATCCATTTCTGCTTCAAGCTCTAGCATTCGATGAAGTTCTTTATCTGAAGCCATCAGCGGACTTAATGAAGTGACTGACTTAACTAAATTGATATGTTCTGGCAGAAGTTCGAGCTGCTTGTCAAGCGGTTGGCCATTCGCTTTGTCTGCAAGGAAATTTTTCAATACATTTTCCAAAACCCTTTTAGCCAAAACTGCAGTCGCCAGATTTTCTTTCGACAGGTAGACGCTGACGGCGGATTTGTATGCCCGGATTAACTCTTCAGGCATTCCAGGTATATGTTCGATCTGGCTTAACGCGTCTGTCGATCGATGTGGATCATATATGTACACATCAGGATGCGTGTCATTTTCTTTTGTAAGGATGATAAACGGAATACTTTTTTTGCAAGAAGGACAGGCACTTTCAGTCATTAATCCATGTTTGCTGCTCTGATAAGTCGATTTGAGAACGAATTCCACTTTCTCTTTGCAAACAGGGCAAACATTATTTAAGCTTTTAGGGACTTTCAAATGTCCGAACTGGCTATAAGTTGTAATCGAACCGGGAAAAATCCGTCTCATTCTTCGAGCCCCTTTCATTTCAGCAATTGTTTCAATTTTTATCCATATAGATATATAACCCTAATCATTGAAGCGAAAACGCTATTGATGATGAATAGCTAAAGTTTCAATCTGGGCGCCTAAAAGACCTGAAATATGTTCAAGGTTGGCCAAAGATGAAATATCGTGTTCAAGGAGCGGCAGGAAGATTTTTCTCTCATGTTCGAATTTCTCATTTATTTCATCGAGGTAGACTTTTTCGTTCGTTCTTCTTTGTTCCATGAACTTGCCATCTGCTTCCTCGGGGATCACTTTATTGACAACGATTGAATTGACATGGATTCCATGCTGATGCAAAGTGTCGATTGCCTTGGCGGTTTCAAGTATTGGCAGCCGTTCAGCATTCAGGACGAATATATACTCTGTTCGAGATTCATCAAGCAGAAGTTCCCGGACACGCTTAAAACGTGTTTTTCGTTCATTTAACTTGTCATATAAAGGATCCTCAGTGATTTCGCCGTCATTCATCCACTGTGCGTAATTCTCATTCACTTTTTTTCTCCGCTCCAAAAGCCCGTCCATCCAGACACCCATCAATTCAGGGAGAGTTAAGAGCCTGATTGTATGACCTGTTGGCGCTGTATCGAATACGATTGCATCATAATTTGCAATTTCCTCTAGTATCAGCGAAGTGATTTTATCAAATAATGCTGCTTCCTCTGCTCCCGGGGAAGCGGCTGCCATATCAATCTGTCTGTTTACCTCGTCGAGCATGGTCGCTTTGACCAGCCCTTTCAGATTCCCTTTTACTCCATTTATATAATTTCTGGATTCCTGTTCTGAGTCAATCTCGAGTACATCCAGATTGTTTGTGGCTCTTTCAATTTTTCCGCCGCTGAAATTTTTATGGAATAAATCCCCCGTGTTATGGGCGGGATCGGTTGAAACAAGCAGCACCTTTTTTCTTTTTTTCCCAAGTAAAAGCGCCATTGCTGCTGACGTTGTGCTTTTGCCAACACCGCCTTTTCCCCCGATAAAATAAATTTTCTTCTCAAGCAAATCCATACAATCTCCTCCTAACAGCAGCGTATTCCATCCAGCGGGGATTTCTCCATGCCCGCCCTCAGATGCCAATCATGGAATCTCTCGATGATGACTGGGTAGAGTTCCAGGGTATAGTAAAAAGCCGGGTTAGGCAGTCCCAACATTTCTGAAAAGCAAAGCAGCATGAACAAATCCTCTTCGTCCCTTAACTCCCGGGCAATTTCTGTTCTATGGGGCTGCTTCAGGATTTCATCATACAAATGAATGGCACGTTTGAATTGTTCGAAAAACCCCATTCTTTTCCCTCCTCGCAAAAATAACAATAGAGACCGGTCGCCCGGCCTCCTTTTCATTACATTTCCTTAGTCATTGGCGGTGGATTATTCCTGCTGAAGGCTGTGATTGCCTCGATGATGATCCAGAAAACAAAAATCAAAATCAGGCCGCCTATGCCGAAAAGCAGCATATTCAGCTCTCCGCCTCCATAACCAGACCACTGGAAAACGACCTGCTGGATCATGGCCCAAAGTGTCATGAAGAAGACAAATACCATTGGGATGAAGGTGACAAGATAGTTTCTTCCCTGTCGCTTCAGCCAGATGGAAATCAGAAGCAGGCTGACTCCTGCGAGAAGCTGGTTGCTCGTTCCGAACAATGGCCACAATAAATATCCGCCTGAACCAAATCCGTTTGGTCCTTTTGGCAGTAAAACGAGCGCCGCACTGGATACAACCGCGACAGTCGTAGCGACGTGAGTCTTAGTTAAAGCCTGGATATTGTATTCACTTCCAATTTCCGCAATGATGTAACGCATTAACCTTACTGAAGTATCAAGAGTGGTAGCAGCAAAGCTGACGACAATAATAGATACAATTGTCCTGGCAATGTCTGCAGGAATCCAGATTCCAGTCGCGAGCTGGGCAGCACCATTAATGAAGTTGCCAAGGCCGCCTGAGCTTGCCGCAGCAAAGCTTGAGTATGCAGCTGTGAAATCAGCTTTTGTCGCAAATACAGTGACAACGGCGATGATGGCGATCAAGGCAAGGATCCCTTCACCAACTGCACCAGCATAACCAACAAAGCGGGCGTCCGTTTCTTTTTCCAGCTGCTTGGAAGATGTTCCTGAAGAAACGAGTCCATGGAACCCTGAGATGGCTCCGCAAGCAATCGTAATGAACAATAATGGGAACCAGGAAACATCCGTTGCCGCTGCATTCATTGCTGGAGCAGTAACATCAGGCTGAAGGAAAACAAGGCCTGCATAAAGGATGAATAAGCCTACAACCAGCTGGTGTGAATTGATATAATCACGCGGCTGCAAAAGCTTCCAGACCGGCAAAGTTGAAGCGATGTAAACATAAACCATCAGCACGATAATCCAGACCAGGAAAGCCATGGATACTCCGCTCAGCCCAAACATGACAGTGTTATCCGCCCCGCCAAAATATTTCACAAGATCAATTTGCAATGCCGGCACACGGCTCGCCAGTATAGCGGCGCCATACATGACGGCAAGTGCGACCAAGGAAGGCAGGAGCATTCCTTTTTTCTTTTTGTAAACTGCGTAGCCAATCCAGATTGCAAGCGGAATCTGCAGGAATACAGATAGCACACTTGCCGGGAAGCTGACAAACAAGTTGGCGATGACCCAGGCGAAAACAGCGTTAACCATCAATACAAGTATTAAAATAATGAATAAGAACATGATTTTTGCACGTTTGCCAATCAGCTTGTTTGTGATGGTTCCTACTGACTGCCCTTTATTCCTGACGGAAAGGACCAGAGTTCCAAAGTCGTGCACACCTGCTGCAAAGACCGTGCCTAAAGTAACCCACAGGAATGCAGGAAGCCAGCCCCAATACACTGCGATTGCCGGCCCTACAATTGGTGCAGCCCCGGCTACAGACGTAAAATGGTGTCCCCAAAGGATCATTTTCTTTGTCGGAACAAAGTCCACGCCATCTGAATACTGGTGTGCCGGTGTCACATAGTTCGGATCAAGACGGTAAATCTTTTCAGCTACCCACCTAGAATAGAAACGATAGCCAATCGCAAACACAATCATTCCAATTACAGCTAACCATAAAGAATTCATTCATTTAAACCTCCTTTTTTATGAGTTGGTACTACAACTTAATAATAAAAATATATTAGTTGATTAGTCAATAAATTCTGACTTCTTTTTTATAAAAAGCTCTTATTTTTAAAAGTACCTTATTTAAAACCGCTATCTTCATCCGAAAATTTTCCCAACATGCTTGTTCGACATTTTTAGACTTTATTGTTGAAATGTTCAGATAATGGGAGTATAACTATGATAATCTACTAATTTTTATTAGCTAGAATTTGATTTTAGGAGGAGTTCATTTGAAGAAGAAAGTCATCTCATTAGGTTTAACAGCAAGCTTAGCTATGAGCGGATTAGTTGCAGCCACGGGATTTGCTGCACCATCAGCGGATTCTCCGTCAAAGAAGTTCACGAAGAGCCACGGTGCGCCAGAATTTGTTGCAGGCAAACTTACAAACCCTTCCGAGAAAGCAGCAAAGGATATTGTTCTTGGTTATTTGAAGGATTCAAAAGGGAAATATAATCTCCATGCAAATGATAGTTTCGTAGTCAAATCGCAGGAAGCAGATCAGCTTGGCGGAGATGTAGTCCGACTACAGCAAGTATACAACGGAGTGCCAGTATGGGGAGCCACCCAGGCTGCACGCGTCGATGAAGCAGGAGTGCTACAAGTTTTCACAGGTACAGTCAGCAAGGGATTGGAAGGAAAACTGGTAAAGGCTTCAAATAAGAAATCACAGAGAGATGCAATTACAGCAGCTGAAAATGATTTGGGCTTCAAACCAGAATATGAATCATCTCCATCTGCTGAATTGGTTGTTTATCCTGCAGAAGATCAGGCCGTATATGCCTACCATGTGACATTGAATTTCCTGAGTCCTGAACCAGGTAACTACCAGTACTTCATCAATGCGGTGACAGGTGAAATCATCAATAAGTACAATGCCATTCATACTGCCGGCAAAACCAATCCATCCTTAAGTGGAACCAATACGGTAGGTTCTGGTGTGGGAGTGCTCGGAGACCAGAAATCATTGAATACTCTTCTTTCAAATGGCTCTTATTACCTGCAGGATAATACCCGAGGAAATGGCGTTTTCACTTATGATGCGAAAAACCGTCAACAAACTCCTGGTACACTATGGGCCGATGCTGACAATAACCTGAATGCAAAATATGATGGTGCGGCGGTCGATGCTCATTATTATGCAGGCCTGACTTATGATTACTATAAAAACAAGTTTGGCCGGAATTCGTATGACAACAAAGGCGCAGCATTAAAGTCAAGTGTCCATTATGGCCGAAGCTACAACAATGCATTCTGGAACGGACAGCAAATGGTGTACGGTGACGGCGATGGCACAACCTTCATTCCTCTTTCAGGTGGCCTTGATGTTGTGGCACATGAATTGACACACGCTGTGACAGATTTCAGTTCCGACCTTGTTTACCAGTATGAATCAGGCGCACTAAATGAAGCGATTTCTGATATCTTTGGTACACTAGCTGAATTCCATGACAACAATAATCCTGATTTCGAAATCGGTGAAGATATCTATACACCAAACAAGGCCGGTGATGCACTCCGCTCCATGAGCGACCCGACAAAATACGGCGATCCAGATCACTATTCCAAGCGTTATACTGGAACTTCTGATAACGGCGGTGTCCATACGAACAGTGGAATCATCAACAAAGCAGCCTACCTTCTTAGCCAGGGCGGCACACATTATGGTGTGACAGTATCAGGAGTCGGTACTGAAAAATTGGGTGCAATCTTCTATCGTGCAAACACAGTGTATTACACTTCTTCAACCAACTTCAGCCAGGCACGTGCTGGAGCTGTACAAGCTGCTAAAGACCTGTACGGATCAACTTCCCCAGAGGTAGCTGCTGTCAATAAAGCTTTTGATGCAGTGGGAGTAAATTAATAGCTTCATATTTAATCAGACTGGCTCTTGTTTCAGAGAGCCAGTCTTTTCATATGGTTCCCATTCCGCGGTGATTTTATCTCCCCATTACTTCACCGCTTTAATTAAATGATTGACAATCTTATAGAAGAGCGGTAATATTTAGAGAAATTTAATAATTCAATTATATGTAATCTTATCCAGAGAAGCTGAGGGTCCTGGCCCTATGAAGCTTCAGCAACCTTCAACTTTGTTGAAAAGGTGCTAACTCCAGCAAGTTTTTTTTAAAACTTGGCAGATAAGAAGATGGCTGACATTTTTAAAGTCTTCTTCTTGAGAAGGCTTTTTTGTTTTTTGTTTAATTTTCCGCTATGAATTTAATAGCGAAAATTCCCATTCAAAAATTGCCTCCTGCCGATCAATCATTAGGAGTGAGAATATTGGTTAAAATTGATACAAAGTTAGCACAGCTTGGCAACAGGAGTGAAACTTCAACTGGTGCAGTTAATCCGCCCATCTACTTAACGACAGCATACCGTCATGAAGGTATTGGTCAGTCCAGCGGTTATGACTATGTCCGCACTGGCAATCCTACTCGTGAAATATTGGAAAAAGCGATTGCGGACCTTGAAGAAGGCGATCGCGGATATGCCTGCAGCTCAGGGATGGCGGCCATCTGGACTGTTCTCTCATTATTCCAGTCTGGCGATGAATGGATTGTCTCTAAAGATTTGTATGGTGGCACATACAGGCTTCTTGAGCAGGGATTCAAAAAGTGGGGATTAAATAGTACATACGCTGACATGTCCGATTTAAATGAAATCAAAGCAGCCATCAATCATAATACGAAGGCACTGTTCGTGGAAACACCGACAAACCCGTTGATGGAACAGGCCGATATCCAGGCGATTGCGAAAATTGCCAAAGACAACGGGATATTGCTGATCGTGGATAATACCTTCTACACTCCCCTTCTTCAAAAGCCATTGACACTAGGCGCGGATATTGTGATCCATAGTGCGACGAAGTATCTTGGCGGCCATAATGATGTGCTCGCAGGACTGATCGTTGCCAGAGGAGAAAAAATCTGTGATTCCCTCTTCCTCCACCACAACGGTGGCGGAGCGGTGTTGAGTCCATTCGATTCCTGGCTTCTGCTCCGCGGCATGAAAACATTGTCATTAAGGATGGAGCGTCATGAGCGTAATGCCAGGAAGCTGGTTGCATTCTTGGAGAATCACGGTGCTGTAAAGGATGTCCTTTATCCTGGCAGAGGCGGAATGATTTCTTTTCGAGTCCAGTCACCTGCTACCGTAAATCCATTTTTGAAAAGCCTTTCCACGATCACTTTTGCAGAAAGCCTTGGAGGCATTGAGAGCTTCATCACCTACCCGGCTACTCAGACACATGCTGATATTCCGGCTGAAGTCCGTGAAAAAACCGGCGTTTGTGACAGGCTGCTGCGATTCTCTGTGGGAATTGAGGATTGTGAAGATTTGATAGAGGATTTGGAAGCCGCTTTTAAAAAGGCATATGAGGAGGCTGGAGGTAAATGAGCCATCCATATACCTTCGAAACCAAGCTTCTCCATAACAAATATAAGGTGGATCCTGCAACTGGCGGAGTGAGTGTCCCGATCCAGCATGCTTCTACCTTTCATCAGTCTTCAATCGATCATTTCGGAAAATACGATTACAGCCGCAGCCTGAACCCTACCAGGGAGGCGCTTGAGGATATAATCGCTGAACTGGAGGGCGGTCTCAGGGGATTTGCATTTTCATCTGGTATGGCTGCGATTTCAACTGCATTTATGCTGCTTTCGCAGGGAGATCATGTGGTAATCACCGAGGATGTTTACGGCGGTACATACAGGATGGTGACACAGGTGCTGAACCGATTCGGGATTGAACACACGTTTGTGGACATGACAGACCTGGATGCCGTGGAACAGGCAATCTGCCCTAACACTGCTTTGCTGTATGCAGAGACACCTTCCAATCCTTTGTTAAAAATTACGGATATCAAGGCCCTTAGTTCAATTGCAAAAAAGCATGGTGCCTATACTTTTGTGGACAATACCTTCATGACCCCCTACCTCCAGCGGCCGCTGGAACTGGGAGCTGATATTGTGCTTCACAGCGCCACAAAGTTTCTGTCCGGCCACAGTGATACAGTTGCTGGCCTGGCTGTTGTAAAGGATGAACAATTGGCAAACAGGCTATATGCACTTCAGAACTCCTTCGGGGCAGTTCTTGGAGTGCAGGATGCCTGGCTTGTGATGAGAGGGATTAAGACATTATCTGTCAGAATGAACCAATCACAGGATAATGCAAGAAGGATTGCTGATTTTCTGAAAGACCAGCCTTTAATAAAAAATGTCTTTTACCCAGGACTGGAAAGTCATCCTCAGTCTTACCTTCATGCTCAGCAAGCGGCTGGTCCCGGGGCTGTCCTTTCTTTTGAGTTTGCAAATGAAGCTCTCCTTCCTGGATTTGTTGATTCTGTTAAACTACCAGTCTTTGCAGTCAGCCTCGGGGCGGTAGAGTCCATCCTCTCCTATCCCGCAAAAATGTCACACGCTGCGATGCCGCCGGAAGAGCGCAAGCTGAGAGGAATCGGTGATGGTCTTCTCCGTCTTTCGGTAGGACTTGAAAACGCCGATGACTTAATCTCAGACTTTCAGCAGGCCTTGTATGGGATCGAAACGGCAGCTGCAAGCAGGGAGGGATTATAATGAATTTCCTGAAACGTATGGAAAATGAAATTTTAATAGCCGATGGAGCGATTGGTACGCTCCTCCATTCCTATGGAGCCGGTACCTGTTTTGAAGAGTTGAATCTCTCTCAGCCGGAAGCGATTGTTAAAATCCATAAAGCATATATGAATGCTGGAGCCGATTTGATCCAGACGAATACGTATGCTGCTAATTATATTAAACTTGAAAGATATGGTCTTGAAGACCAGGTAAAGGAAATCAACAGCGCAGCAGTCCGGCTCGCCCGCCAGGCTGCAGGCAGCGAAGCAAATGTCCTTGGTACGATGGGCGGCAATCGCGGAATCAGACCGTCAGCCATCCCCATCGAAGAGATCAGGCGAAGCTTCAGGGAGCAGCTTTATTGCCTGCTTCTTGAAGGCGTGGACGGACTGTTGCTCGAAACCTTTTACGATATGGAAGAAATCGAGACAGTACTTGAAATTGCCAGAAAGGAAACAGATTTGCCGATCATTGCCCAGGTATCGCTCCAGGAAATTGGCATCATGCAGGACCAGACTCCTCTTCAGGAAGTTTTCAATAGACTGGAGGAGCTTGGCGCTGACATTGTCGGACTTAATTGCAGATTAGGTCCCCACCATATGATTTCAAGTCTCGAACAGGTTGAGCTTCCGGCAAAAGCGTTCCTATCTGCTTATCCCAATGCAGGCTTGCCAGCCTACACCGATGGAAAATTCCATTATGAGGGCGACCCGGAATATTTCAGGAAATCGGCCCGCAGCTTCCGTGACCAGGGGGTCAGGCTTATTGGCGGCTGTTGCGGAACCACTCCGGAACATATTGCAGCATTAGCTGATGAGCTAAAAGGTTCGAAGCCAGTAATGGATAAGAAAACAACGGTAAAAAAATCCATGGTTTTGGTCGCTCCAGTCGATGTTAAACGGCCAGAAGCTCCCCTGCATGAATTAGTAAAAGAACGACCTTCTGTGATTGTCGAGCTGGACTCTCCGCGGAAACTTGATACGACTCGTTTTTTTGAAGGTGCGAAGGCTTTAAAAGAAACAGGAATCGATGCCCTGACACTGGCAGATAATTCTCTTGCTTCACCAAGAATTTCAAATGCCGCCATCGGCCATTTGGTAAAAGAAAAAATCGGAATGCGGCCGCTTGTGCACCTTACTTGCCGGGACCGGAACATTATTGGGCTGCAGTCGCATTTAATGGGGCTTCACACCCTTGGCCTTCATGATGTCCTGGCGGTTACCGGAGACCCGGCCCGTGTAGGGGATTTTCCCGGAGCCTCTTCTGTATTTGATGTTTCTTCCTTTGAATTGATTGAGATGATCAAACAGTTCAATTCAGGACTTTCCTACTCTGGCAAAGATTTAGGACAAAAAGGCGCCTTTTCCATCGGCGCTGCCTTTAATCCAAATGTCCGATCTATTGATAAGGCTGTCGTGAGGATGGAAAAGAAAATCAGGGCCGGTGCGGATTATTTCATAACCCAGCCGGTCTACTCAGAAAAAATGCTTCTGGAGGTCCATGATTCTACAAAGCATCTGGATACACCTGTCTATATTGGACTGATGCCGCTTACGAGCAGCAGGAATGCAGAATTTCTCCATAATGAAGTTCCTGGCATCAAGATTTCACAGGAAATACTCGAAACGATGGCGAAATTCAATAACGAACCCCTTCAATCCAAGAAAGAAGGCATTGCCATCACGAAGGGTTTGATTGAGGCTGCAGCTGAACTATTTAACGGGATCTATTTGATCACCCCTTTCATGAACTATGAAATGAGTGTCGAATTATCTGGATATGCCAATGAATACAGCAGCCTTCTAAAGAGGAGGAAACAAAATGTCAACCTTGTTAACTGAGCAGATGAAACAAAAAATCCTCATCATGGATGGTGCAATGGGAACAATGCTCCAGCAGGCCTATCTTACCGCAGATGATTTTGGCGGTGAAGAATTCGAAGGCTGTAATGAAATCCTGAATCTTACTGCACCCGAAGTGATTGATCATATACATCGGGAATATTTCGCTGCTGGCGCAGATATCGTAGAAACCAATACATTTGGAGCCACCAGTCTGGTCCTCGACGAATACGGTTTAGGCCATAAAGCTTATGAAATCAACAAGAAAGCCGCACTGATTGCCAGGGTTGCCGCAGATGAGGCTTCTACTCCTTTCCAGCCCAGATTCGTCGCTGGTTCAATGGGACCGACGACGAAGACGTTGAGCGTTACTGGTGGTTCCACTTTCGAGGAAATGGCAAAATCATACGAAGAACAGGCCCTCGGGTTGATCGATGGCAAGGTGGACATGCTGCTTCTTGAGACCAGCCAGGACCTGCTTAACGTCAAAGCAGCCTACAGCGGAATCAAACGGGCTTTCGAACAAAGCGGCAAAGAACTACCAATCATGATTTCTGCCACAATCGAACCAATGGGTACGACTCTAGCTGGCCAATCGATTGAAGCATTCTATATTTCGGTCCAGCATATGAATCCAATTGCCATAGGGCTGAACTGCGCGACGGGCCCTGAATTCATGCAAGAGCACCTTCGATCTCTGTCCTCCCTCTCCCAGTCCGCAGTAAGCTGCTATCCAAATGCAGGCCTGCCTGATGAAGAAGGCCAATATCATGAAACGCCAGATACTCTTGCACAGAAACTGTCCGATTTTGCCACACAAGGCTGGCTGAATATCGTCGGTGGCTGCTGCGGCACCACTCCGGCACATATAAAAGCGATATCTGAAAAAATGAAAGCACGAGCGCCAAGGCAAACAGAAGTAAACCAGCTGCATATGGTTTCTGGAATAGAACCCTTCATCTATGATGATCCAACATTGAGACCAATCATGGTTGGTGAACGGACGAATGTTATTGGTTCGCGGAAATTCAAACGCTTGATTTCCGAGGGGAAAATAGAAGAAGCAGCCGAAATTGCAAGAGCTCAGGTTAAAAACGGAGCCCATGTCATCGACATTTGCCTTGCGGACCCTGACAGGGATGAACTGCAAGATATGGAACAGTTCATTAAGGAAGTTGTTAAAAAGGTGAAGGTTCCGCTGGTAATTGATTCGACTGATGATGCAGTCATTGAAAAGGCTCTAAGCTATTCTCAGGGGAAGGCAATCATCAATTCCATCAATCTGGAAGATGGCGAGGAGCGCTTTGAAGCAGTTGCTGAACTGATCCATAAATATGGTGCAGCAGTGGTGGTCGGCACGATTGAAGAAGAAGGTATGGGTGTTTCCGCTGAAAGAAAATTGGCGATTGCCAAACGTTCATATGACCTGCTTGTCAATAAATATAAGGTTCCTGCGCAGGATTTGATCTTTGATCCGCTTGTCTTCCCAGTCGGTACCGGGGATGTACAATATATCGGTTCAGCCAAAGCGACTGTCGACGGCATCAGGATGATCAAGGAGACGTTTCCGGAGACCCAAACAATTCTCGGAATCAGCAATGTTTCATTTGGTCTTCCCCCAGTGGGCCGTGAAGTCTTGAACTCTGTCTTTCTTTATCACTGCACCCAGGCTGGCCTGGATTATGCGATTGTTAATACGGAAAAGCTCGAGCGTTTTGCTTCAATTAGTCCAGAAGAAGTAAAAATGGCTGAAGATTTATTGTTCCATACTACAGATCAAACACTTGCTGACTTTACTGATTTTTACCGGGATAAAAAGAAGGAAGCTAAAAGCACCCTGCCTGATATGACACTTGAAGAAAGACTGGCCTACTATGTGGTCGAAGGCACGAAAGAGGGCCTTCTGCCTGACCTGGATATTGCACTTGAAACATACCCTGCCCCGCTGGATATCATCAACGGTCCATTGATGGACGGCATGAAAGAAGTTGGCAGACTGTTCAATGATAATCAACTGATCGTGGCTGAAGTTCTCCAAAGCGCAGAGGTCATGAAGGCAGCTGTGTCTCACCTGGAGCCGCATATGGAAAAAAATGATACAACCGCTGCTAAAGGGAAAGTGCTTCTTGCTACGGTAAAAGGCGATGTCCATGATATTGGGAAAAACCTTGTCGATATCATTCTCAGCAACAATGGCTATGATGTCGTCGATCTCGGAATCAAGGTTGCCCCGACTGCTCTCATTGAGGCAATCAAAAAAGAAAAGCCAGACATCGTCGGTCTTTCGGGTCTGCTTGTGAAATCTGCGCAGCAGATGGTGCTCACCGCACAGGATATGAAACAAGCAGGCATCGATCTTCCGATAATGGTAGGAGGCGCTGCCTTATCAAGGAAGTTTACTGATACAAAAATCGCGCAGCAATATGACGGACTTGTATTATATGCAAAAGATGCGATGAACGGCCTGTCCCTCGCCAATCGACTACGAGAACCAGACGGCTATGAACAGTTTTTGCAAGAACAAAAAGAAAAGCAAGAAGCTGCATTGAACAAGCAAGAAATCATAGTACCTGGCAGGAAATCTGCTACCGTGGTACTTGAACGTCCGAAAGTAATTGAAAAGGCACCGGTATTTATACCGCAGGATTTGAATAGGCATCTCGTTAAATCCTACTCCCTTTCCCATATTGAGCCCTATATCAATCAACAAATGCTGTTGGGACATCATCTGGGTTTAAAAGGAAAAGTGGCAAAGTTGCTTGCTGAATCGAATAAAAAGGCAGTCAAGCTGCAAGAGGTTGTCCAATCGTTGATAAAAGAGGCAAAAACAAATGGTTGGATCAAACCGGCAGCAGTTTATCAGTTCTTCCCTGCTCAGTCCGAAGGGGATAAACTCTATATTTTCGACCCTCAGCAGCAGGACCAAATGATTGAAACCTTTGAGTTCCCGCGGCAAGAAGTCTCTCCAGGTCTTTGCCTGGCGGATTTCGTAAGGCCTGTAACAGATGGTGAAAAAGATTATGTCGGAATGTTTGCAGTAACGGCAGGAGCTGGAATTCGACAGGCAGCAGAAGAGCTGAAACATAAAGGGAACTTCCTGGAAAGCCATGCCCTCCAAGCTCTGGCCCTTGAAACCGCCGAAGGCTTTGCTGAGTTGATTCATCGACAAATCCGCGACCGTTGGGGCTTCCCAGATACACCCGATATGACAATGAAGGACCGATTCGCGGCCAAATATCAGGGCCAGCGTTTTTCCTTTGGCTACCCTGCCTGTCCAGATTTGGAAGATCAGAAAAAATTGTTCAAGCTGCTCGAGCCAGAAGATATCGGCATACAATTGACCGAAGGCTGCATGATGGAACCCGAAGCATCCGTCACAGCGATTGTATTTTCACATCCAGAAGCAAGGTATTTCAATGTGTTGAAGAATTAGCAGCAGTTGCAAGAGGGGTTTCCTCCCTCTTGCTTTTTTGTTGAAGAGGTTCAACATTAACCTTGAAACGAAAAATGGATAATTCATCTGTTTCTGGCAAATATTATATCCATAAAGAAATTCTGGAGGCTTTTTTATGGAATATAAACATAATATGGAGTTTGAAATCAGGAATGGTTTTATGCCGAATATGTACAACTCTGATCGGTTAAAGGTTTTGGAGGTTTCTGAGAGCAGTGTGATCATCCAAATGAACAATGCTGAAAATCGAAGTGTCTTTCCTGTTGACCATCTGGATTATTGGATCAAGCGCGGATTGTTGGTTAATGTGAACGAAAAGAAACGTACCTCATGAAATCTAAAAATGAATATAAATGGAAAAACAGCGAATGTTCTCATCCGCTGTTTTCTTTTTTAATACTATTCATGAAGGTAAAACCTGCCCCAATCATTGCCAACTTAAATGTTAAATGGGTGTCTACCAAAAAATCCGGGATTGGATAAGTGAAAGGAATGAACCAGAAGAAAGAAATATAGATAAACGGGATAGAGATCAAGAAAATTTTCAGCCAATTTATTTTCCATTTACCGTTACCCCTTGTTTCTTTTAGCAGTCCCGGAATCCCAAGATAAACACCTAATGGAAAATACAATAATACAGACAGGAAGCTCCAGGGATAGAGTCTATATGTTTCCATTCCGACAGTCTCAAAAAATTGCTGGAACTTCCCAATCACGATCTGTAAAATCACAAAACCTGACGTAAAAATAAGGTATTTAATTATTTTTATTTATTTTCCCTCCTTAATGCACTCAGCCAGCCAAATTTTTTCTTCTGCGGATATAGCTGATAAGTTTCTCTAAAGTGAGATTTCCTTTTGAGTTCTTCCTGTTTTGAATTCCATATATATTCTAGTGCAAGATAATTCATTTCCATTTGAATCGCCTCCCTGTTCTTAATTTAAGAATAAAGGAAGGCAATAATGGAAACATTCCCCATTGGATTGATTCTTTCTACGCCTTATGACGGATTTTTTTTAAGTCCTTAGATTCCCTTTTTTATTTGGGCCTGATAGTCTTTTGAAGTCCTCACTTCCACAGTGAGGCTTCCCTTACTTACAATGGCTTTGAGCAATAAAGGCACGCCTGTTGTATTTTCAAACCTGAAATCCTTGCCTCCGTATGAAACGGTGGCGTCCCTTCCTTTTGGCACGTACCCGACTGAAAGCGAATGATGATGTTTTTCCACATATCCAACACCCAGAACATCGATCGCATTGAATAGGGTTGAAGAAGTCTGGCAGATTCCTCCTCCAATACCCATGACCAGCTTTTTGTTCACAATCTCCTCAGCAGGCTGGTAACCATGGGCTTCATCACTTGGACCGACTGTCGTGTTGAAGGAAAAGACATCTCCTACTCCCAGAATGACATTGTTAATGGCCTCGGCTGACAACTCGATGTTCTTTGTTCTGCCGGCAACTCCCGCATTAAAATACGTCGTATATTTACCTACAACCACTTCGTCGAGTCTGGCTGCATCATTTAGTTCATAGCTGCTGGCAGTTACGTAAAGCGGCAGCTCAACTGTCCCGCCTTTTTCGGAAGCCTTGATGATGCTGTCTACCAATTCTGTTTCCTCCAAAATGATAAGTGGGCTTCCTTTTATCACTTGGCCGTCTGGACCGAGCTTATCCGGAATCATGCGACTGTCAAGACCCGGTGTCGTTTCTGAGCCGCGTGCCAGTTCACGGGCCCACTTCTCCAGTTCGGCTTTGTATTTCGCATCTTCTGTGCCATAGCCTAATTCGATTGGTGTCAATGACCGGACAACTTCTTGTGTTGTAGGTTCAAGGATATCCACCACAATTGGCTCGACCACTTCTGGCTCCTGTACTTCTTTTTCCTCTTCTTCCTTGGTAATTTTATCCTCGGTTGGTTCAACCACCTTCGTTTCCGTTTCATCCTTTGTCGATGTCTGTTGAGCACAGCCAGAAACACCAATGCATCCCACAAAAATCAAGATCCATACACCCTTAAAAAATCGCCCCATACTTTCCCCCATCATTTCTATATATAATTTTTACAGCATTCCATTATATTCAGGAATACTTTTCCATATTTCAATGTTTGCGATATTTATTAAAATTATTTCCGCTTAACATTTTTTAAAAAATAAGTTAAAATACATATAAACCAATAAGAAAGGTCGGATTAATTTTGACTGACAAAATACGGTCCATCCCTCAGCCTTTGGTAAGGACAAATCAATGGTTCATTGTCATTAGTGTGATTACTGCCTGGTTTACAGGTTTTGAATGGATATTGATCTTACCGTTAGCTGCAGGGTTATCAGGATTGTTCTTCGGATATAACCCAATAATGAAAGCTGCGAGACATTTCTTGAAAAAAGATCTCTCAGAATATATTCCTGAAGACTGGGAGCAACAACAGTTCAACCAAAAAATCGCTGTCATCTGTTTAGCAGGAGGACTTGTTTCATTTGTGACCGGATTTACAGCGCTCGGGTACTTCTTTACGATCATGGTCGCACTGGCGGCCTTTATCGCGATTTTAGGATTCTGCATCGGGTGTTTTATTCGTTTCCAGTGGACAAAATACAAAGCAAAGCATGCACCCACTTCTTGAGAGGGACCTTAGCTGGTTTCTCTCTTTTATTTGTCCCTTCCGTTCATGGTTTCGTTGAATTCACGAGATTTTCCTCTTGGAATACTGAGTGTTTCCCATTCCTCATTTTTAATCATTTTCGCCAGATAAACAATCTGACCAGAATGGCTCGACTGATGAACTATTTGGCGTTGGATTGCCTGCATGGCATTATGTGGTTCACTTCTTATATAAACCGTTCGACCAAGGTCGTCTTCTGTTAATTTTGAAAGTGTTTCAAAAAGGACAGACCAGCCTTCATTCCAGAAATTGAGTAAATCTTCTTTCGATCGAAAAGCACCTTCGAATTCCCCATCCCTGTTACGGTCCGGTTTTTCACCGTCGGTAGTCAGGAAATCACGGAACCTTGATTTCAAATTTCCGCTCATGTGTTTGGCAATCACAGCGATGCTGTTTGATTCACTGTTAGGCGAGTAGTGTAGCTGTTCGAGGCTCAATTGGGACATAGCTCTTTCTGCTTGATTCTTTATACTTTGGAAATTATCATAGGCAAGTTTTAAATATGCCATAAATCCACCTCCCTTTTTTAAATATTCCTCACAGAGGTCATTAATTCCTTCGGAAGTTCCAAATAAAGGAATGAAAAAAGAGATCCCAAAAGGAATCTCTTTACACAGCCTCTGCTATATTGCTTTTGAATCTTCTTTTTTGGATATAGATCAATCTTGCTGACAAAGATATGCCGGCTGCCAGCAATCCGGTGGTAAGGCCGACCCAATATCCTGAAGCACCCAGGCCTGTATGATGGGCGAGAAGATAACCGACAGGCAGACAGACTAGCCAGTAAGCGATCAGCGTAATGATGAAGGATAAATTTACGTCCTTATATCCGCGAAGAGCCGCTAGTGCGGTTGCCTGAATCGCATCAGAAATCATGAAGAATAACGCATAAATCAAGAATTGTCCGGTTAACGCAATGACGGCGGGCTCATTCGAATAAAAACCTGCCACCTTATACCTGAACAACACGACAAGCAATCCTGCTCCAATCGCGATAAGAGCTGCCAAATAAATTCCAAGCCAGCTATAGGTTTTGGCATCCTTGTAACGGCGTGCTCCCACTTCGAACCCCACCAATACTGTTAGCGCTATCGATATACTCATTGGAATCATATAAAGGAATGAAACAATATTCAGCGCAGACTGATAGGCTGCAATCGTCGTGATATTGAATTTGCTGATCAAGATTGTCACGACAGCAAACATGCTTGTTTCAAAAAAGATGGACAAGCCCATTGGCACTCCAATTTCCAAAATTTCCTTTACTTTCTCTCCCGAAAACTCCTTGAAATGATCGAGCCCCACAAATTCTGAGAAAGGTTGTTGTTTGACAATGACAAGAGCTGTCATGGCCGCAATTACATAATATGTAATCGACGTTGCATAACCTGCACCCGCACCGCCAAGTTCCGGGAAGCCCCAATTTCCGAATATCAGGACATAGTTCAGGAAAAAGTTGATGGGCAGGGACATTAGCAGGATATACATGACTACTCTTGTTTTGCCAAGTGCATAAATGAAAGAGCGCAGGACATTAAAAATAAACAATGGAATTATTCCATAGCCTAATCCCGAAAGGTACCAAAATGCCGTTTCATGTACACTCTCAGGCAAATTCATCGCATCCAAAATAGGATTTAGCAGTAAAACACCCAAAATGATGACAAGCAGGGCGATGATCAAAGCCAAATAAATTCCGTGGGTAAGGATGGATGATACCTCTTTCTCCTTCTTTTCTCCGAATCGTTGGGCAGCAATAGGTGATACCGCTAGCAAAATCCCGCTAAGTCCTGTGAACACAGGACTCCAGATTGATGACCCAATCGCCACCCCAGCAAGGTCCGAGGAACTATATTTCCCCGACATTATGGTATTGAAAAAGACCATTGAAAACATTCCTAATTGCGTGATCAAGATTGGGATCAGCATGACAAAAATCTGCTTTATTTTTTCCTTTGTCGAAAAAGTCTGGTACATCTGTGAACTCCTTGAATAAAGTAATAATATAAGTCTCTTTTCCTATATGAGGCTGCAATTCTGACTCTGCAACGATAATAATTCAAGTCAAAGCAGTCTTGTCTAGTATATCAAAATCTTAAGTGTGCGATGGAAGTTTTTTCGATTAACTAAATATTATTATAATTTAAAAAATGGAAATACCCCCCTAATTATTTTCTTCGAAATCCTTGATACAATAGACATATATCGAGGAGTGAACATCATGAAAATCATAAAATACTTTCTGCTCTTAATTCTCATTTCAGCTTTGTCTATTTCCGCATGGATTTACTATCCTCAATACCAGCTTAATAAGATGAAACAGGAAAGTACCCCTGTCAACGAAAAAACCAATAAGCTTACTTATATAGATTATTATCGTACATCACCTGACAGTACCATCAACCACCTTGCGCTTGGAGACTCAATTATTCGCGGTTACAGAATTTCCGAAGAGGAAAATTTCATCAGCCAATTCTCAAGCAAGCTTGGTGCTGAAACTGGAAAAAAGGTCGTTTCCCAAAACGAAGGAATTATTGGGATCACCAGCGAACGCCTGAACGTGCTGGTACAGGATGGGGTTTTTGATGAGGAAATAAAAGATGCCGAATTAATTACTCTTAATGTAGGCGGTAATGATATTCTTAAACTTGTCAAAAAAAGTGACATCTATAGTGCACTTAAGTCATTCGACAGTCTTCAGGGAGGCTTTTCTAAGAATCTTTCTGAAATAACCACTCGAATTAAAGAATTGAATCCTAAGGCGACAATTGTTTTCCTAGAGCTGTATAACCCAATGCCGACGGATCACCAATTTTACTCATTAGCGGATAAGTTGCTGCCAAAATGGAATTTAATGATTTACGAAACGGCAAAAAATACTCCTTCTTCCATTGTGGTGCAAACAACAAATGTCATCAACAGTGATAATTTGCAATATCTATCCAGTGATGGAGTCCATCCCAACCCGTTAGGGAATACTGCGATTTCAAGCCAGATGATGGAACAATTTAAACAACAGCATAAAGCGGATGCCGTACTGGCAAACCGCGAGAAATAAGCTGGGCTATATGCCTGGCTTTCTTTATTTTTGAGGATCTTCCTGAACATGTTCGTTCAACAGGATACTTTCTGCAGTAGCAAAATTGACCGATTGCAGACTCGTTTCTTTATCTAGGCCAAATAATTGGGCGATACCATTTTCGTCATCCATATCTACCCGATCTTTATTCATGACTCAGCCACCCCCTTTTTTACATCTTTTGATTCAAAATTCAGCCTGATTGGGGCTGTAACAGTTAGACTCCCACTCCGAGAAAAAATTATGATGGAATTCAAATTCCGGAAATGGTCTGGTTTAACAGTTGAAACCTGGTCAGGAAAAAAAACAAGCTCCCTTTCAGTTAACTTAGGGGGCCGGCTCGCTTTTGAAGAAAAAAAAACCCCTGGAATCCAGGGGTTTAATCTTAATTATTGGCCAATTTGTGAGAATGTTTCTTGGCAGGAGCCTTTTTGCCAATTGTATCTTCTGCCTGAGTTGCGCGTTTGATAAAGAAAGCAAGCACCAATGCAAGGGCTGAAAGGAACACTGTCACATAAAAGGCATCATTGATTCCGTGCAGCATTGCCTGCATCGCAATCTGCTGCTCCATTTCTGCTTTGGCAGCTGGTGTGACGGCTTTTCCTGCAGCTGCAGCCTGCTTAAATGCGTTTGCTGCCAGCTCTGTACCATAACTTTTAGCACGAGTAGACATTACAGTAACCAACAACGCCGTACCAATAGCACCAGAAACCTGCTGCAACGTGTTGTTCATAGCTGTACCATGCGGATAATATTTTGCGGGTAATTGGTTTAATCCATTTGTAGAAACTGGCATATTGACCATTGACATCCCGAACATTCTGATTGTATAAAGGATGATCAACTGTGTATAGGTAGTTTCCAGCGACAGCTTGCTGAAGTAATAGCTCGTCACAAGAGTGATCGTCAGACCAATGATTGCTAATGCCCGTCCGCCGAATTTATCGAATAACCTGCCAGTGATCGGCATCATAATGGCCATGATGATGGCACCTGGCAACAGCATCAAGCCAGCATCAAGTGGTGATATCCCCCTGATTGTCTGTACATATATAGGAAGCAATAGCATGCCAGAGAACATGGCCATCGTCACGATCATCGAAATAACTGAAGATAAAGCAAACATTGGGTATTGATATATCCTGAAGTTCAGCATCGGATTATTCTGCCTTAATTGACGCAGGATAAAGGTAACAAGAGATACCGTACCGATTGTAAGAGTCACATATACATGCGGACTGTCCCATCCCTTCGATCCGGCTGAACTGAAACCGTACAACAGACCACCAAATCCAAGGCTTGAAAGTGTCAGTGAAACAATGTCCAATCGCATTTGGATTTTCTCTTTTTTGTCTTTTAACATGAAAAACCCTAACAGGAGAACGAGTGCTGCGATAGGTGTGACAAAGTGGAACAACATTCGCCAGTCATAGTGCTCGATCAGCCATCCTGAAAGTGTTGGACCAGTTGCTGGTGCAAACATGATGACCAGACCAAACACTCCCATAGCAGCTCCCCTTTTTTCAATTGGGAAGCTTACAAGCATAACGTTCATTAGTAGCGGCATCATGATTGCCGTGCCGGATGCCTGGATCATTCGCCCTCCGAGTAATGGCGGAAAAGAGTGTGCTACTCCCGCCAGGATCGTCCCTGCTGTGAACAAGCCCATGGCTGTAAGGAATAAACGTCTTACTGAGTACTTTTGAATCAAATAAGCACTAAGCGGAATCATCACCCCGCTGACAAGCATGAATCCAGTTGTGAGCCATTGTACTGTCGTGGCCTCCACTTTCAAGTCTGCCATGATGGATGGCAAGGCTATATTAAGCAAAGTATTATTTAAAAATGCAATAAAAGCTCCGACAATCAATACCGCGAGAATACCGTACGGTGGTTTTTCGGGCGCTTGAAAGTTTTTTTCCATTTTGAATTTCCCCCTCTATTGTTCACAAATTTGTAAACAATGTGTTTGCATAGACACTAGCATATACCATCGGTCCATTTTTTGCAACCCTTTTAAATCACTGATATTAAAGGGTTTGTAAAGTCCGAAAATTTAATGTAGTATATTTTTATACAACCGGTACAAAAAAGTTAAGGGTGATGAAATGAACGATAGAAAAAGGAATGTTATCGAAAAAGCGCACGAGCTATTTATAGAAAAAGGATTCCATGCCACCTCTATTCAGGATATCCTTGATTATAGCGGAATATCAAAAGGTACCTTCTATAATTATTTCTTGTCGAAAAATGAGCTGCTGATGGAAATCTTCAGGGCTGCTTTCAGGAAAATGGAATTTGCCCGAGACGCCTTATTGATTGGCCAGGATTCTGGTGATCCAGAAGTGTTCATCAGGCAAATCGACCTTCAGATGACAGCCAATAGGGAAAATAAAATAATTCCACTTTTTGAGGAAGTATATTTCTCAGGGGATAAAGAACTGAAGAAATTCATTGAAATTGGCCAGATGAAGACATTAAGATGGTTTTCAGACCGGCTTGCCAATATCACAGATGATTTATGCAGACCTTACCTTTTAGACGCTGCCATTATGCTTAATGGGATCCTGATTCAAAATGTCCGGTTTTACAGGAAAGCAAACGGTGATTCAACTGATTTGCTGCCAGTTGTTCGTTTTAGTGTAACCCGAATCCTGAACTTGATTGAGGAAGTGACACTATCGCAGGACCAGTTGATGCCTCCTGAAGTCCTTGATGCATGGCTACCTGTATCAAGTAGAGAAGCCCTCGACTGGAGGTCCAAAATCCATTCTGTGATTTCTCGTTTAAAGAAGCTCGACTGTGAAAATAAAGACCTTCAACAAAAGCTTAATTTCATTGAAGAAGAACTTCGCTCCAAGGTACCAAGAAAATTTTTGATCGATAGTATCCTTTTTTCGATGTCCCCGGAATTCAACCGTGAAATACAGGAATTACAGGCTTTGATTGATGAACACTTGCTTGAAAAGGCATAAAGACTCAGTTGCTATGAATGCTAAAAAAACACGGGCAAAAATCAACATGTGATTTTTGCCCGTGTTTTTTTTATGTACTCCGTTTTGGCGATTCTTCATCAGTCGGGGAAAATATGTTACTTTTATGTGGCTGGTTTAAGCGATTCCCTTCCAGTCCGGTCACATATCCATCTTTTATGTGCCCTGTTTTAGCCAATTTCCCTAAGTCCGAGCACATATTCTTCTATTATCTTACCCATTTTTGGATCAACTCTTCCAACTGGCTCCTTATCATTGACCTGGCTGTTCCAGGTTCGCTGAATAATACGCTACGAGTTCAGGGTAATCTTTCAGATCTGCCTTTCCCTGGTCTGATATTACATAAATGCCTCTCTCGACTCTTTCAAACCATTTATAATAATTTTTCTGGAGGATTGACGGTGTTTTCTCGCCGGTCCCAAGTGCTGCGAGTGCTTTTGGTGACAGCTGGCCGAGTCTCTCTAAATAACAGGCTATCTGGATACAATTCTCTTTATACGCGGTCATGATCTTGCTTTTGTTGCTGCCGCCGATATTATAATCTGCGCTTCTCCCTTCGATTTCTTTTATCAAAGCCGCTTTTTTTCGCCGGTTCTTGCCCGATTTGCGATCGAATGGTTCGGGGTGCACTTTAAATTCAACACTTTTGCGGTTACCAGCAAACGAAACGATGATCAATCCAATTTCCAGCCTTTTTACCAGGTGGATGACGTCATTCCAGCGTTTTCTTGACATCCTTTTTGGTTTTGGTATCGCAATGTATACCATATCAGTAAGGCGCAGCCTTCTCGTTGCCTGAAGAAGCAAATCAATATTCAGCAAAAGTTTTAATTCGACGATGATTAGTTCATCATCCTTTACAGCCGTTAAATCACAATCGTGCACCTCTCCATTGACTCGGTATCCCTGTTTTGTAAAATGCTTCCTGATCGGCTCATATAGATCGGCTTCCAATAATTTAGTCATGCTCAAACCCTCTGTCCATCCGCAGTTTTCTACCATTATAGCAAACTTTTTAATAGATGAAGTCATTTAGACATGCCATGCACATATACTGTTTGATGATGAAGCGTTGGAGGGGAAAAACATGAGAATCCTTGTCTTATTCTTATTAACACTTGTCCTGGGTCTGATGATTTTCCTTAATATTCAAATGGACCAGGCCAAGAAAAGCTCTAATGAAATGAAATCCGATTATGTTACTGAAGAGTATACAATCAACAAGGTTGATGCATCGGGCAATTTTGGGGAAGGCAACGGGAAAAGCATTTATTTTAAAAAAGATAAATTACACCCAGAAGAATATGTCCAGCCTGGTGATAAGGTTACGGTCTACTTCGACAGAAGCGGGCGTATCGATGGTCCTGTCAAAATTGAAAAAATTGAATAGGGAGCCTGCATCCTGCAAGCACCCTTTTTTCAACCCTATTAAATTGCTTTACGTCCTTCTAACTCTTCCGCGATTGCGGTGGTTAATTCCTGGCCGCTTTTTGGCAAGGAAGTCTTCATTACCGCATTCATGACCGGGGCGAGAGCACCTTCTGCGGTCATCTCCAGATAGCCAGTCATCCTAGTCTTGTTCACCCCAACAGGATCTGCCTTGAAATAACCGGTGCCTGTCAGGTTTTCATTGATTCCTTTAAGGTCAAATGTAACCATGCTAGGCTCAATCCATTCTTTAATAGTGACTTGCAAACTGATTTTCTTCTTTAAGACACCAACTGTTTCCTTAAATGTCCATATTGACTGTTTTTCATTCAGTTTTTCATGGCTGATGTAGCCGGGCAATAACGGTGCCCAATTATCCATATCCTTAACGAAATCCCATACGGTCTCTATCGGTACATTAATCGTTATTTCATGTTTCCCATCAGGCATTGCTCCCACTCCTATCCGCTGATTTATCATCCTTTAACAGATATATGTTTTTCAGTATTTTTTATACTCTGTTCCTCACTGAGACTTTATCAAACATAAAAAGAAAAAAACACACCAATCATGGTGTTTTAGATGAAAGAAAAATCAAGAGCTGCTTCCATATTACGGACTAGATGGTTCCGAGGAACCTGTTGGTCTTATGCAACCATATAGAATTGGTCTCACTGGATTTGGTTATTTTTCTAAAGCATCTTCATCACCTCAAGCGTTATATGTATCTATTTTAAAAGAGATATGGTAGTTCCACACTAAGTTGAAGAATCCTGTTGATTGGAGTGGAAGGCGCGTAGACTCCTGCGGGATCAGACGGACAGGTGAGACCCCGCAGACGCCAACGGTGGCGAGGAGGCTCAGCGCCGGCCCCGCGGAAAGCGAAGCGCCTGGAACGGAAATCAACAGTCCCATCCCAGCACAAACCAAAAAAACTGTAGACAAGCTCAATTTCCATCGAGTTTGTCTACAGTCTGAAACACACCAATCAAGTATGTTTCCCTTGGTTATTCTCGATTAATTATCAAGTGCTGAAGACCAGAAAGCCTTCAGTTTGTCTTGATATTCCTGTTCTGCAATTGTATATGCCTCAGTGTGGCCTGCCCCGGGAACGATCCATAGATGTTTCGGACTGGTCGCACTATCATAAATCCTTTTCCCCATGTCCGTTGGAACCAATTGATCCTGATCACCATGGATAATGAGTAAAGGAAGTTTATTTCTTTTTATACTGTCAATGGCTGAAGCCTCAGTAAATGAATAGCCGGCCCTGATTTTCGTCACAGTGCTTGTCACCTGCATGACTGGAAAAGCGGGGAGATTATAGAGATATTTTAACTGGTGGCTTAATTCTTCATGGACTGTTGTATAGCCACTGTCAGCAATGATCCCGTTGACCTCTTCAGGAAGCTTTTCGCCGCTTGCCATCAGTACTGTTGCGGCACCCATTGAAAATCCGTGCATGAAAATAGTTTCTTCTCCTTTTTGCTCAGCTAAAAACTGTGACCATCTTACTAAATCCTTGCGATCATGCCAGCCATACCCAATATACTCTCCTTCACTCAAACCATGCCCCCGAGCATCCGGTTTTAGCACATCGTAGCCTTGTTCATAATAGAACTTCGTGATGCCAGGCATTTGCTCACTATTCCCTTTATAACCGTGAGCAAGAATCACTGCTTTTGAACCTGGCTTTTCATTCTTTAAAAACCGGGCCTTAAGTTTCAAGCCGTCATCGGATTGTATTTCAACCATTTCAAAATTCTGCTTTTCTGTCCAGTTGGTGACCTCCTCCAGTTTCCTCTGCTCCTCTTCATCACTTAAAAGAACAGCCGCTTTCACGCTCTCTCCCCCTCCATGGAGATCCACAGCATCATGGCTTCGGTTGATTGCGACGTTATAAAAATAATTGCCAGCTCCAATTAAACCAATGATGATCGTTAAAAATAACACGCTGATTGTCCAAATGATTTTCTTCTTCAATTCCCTAATCCCCTTTATCCAGCTTATCTTTAAAAATATTTTACCAGATTGGCAGCTTAAAAAGAGACAGCTGACATAAAAATACAAAAAGTTAAATTAAAGATTTTATTGGGTATAAGTAATTAAAACCATTAGGAGGCTGATCGATATGGAAATCGAGAAAAAGCATTTCCTTAAATCTTATAAGAATGAGAAAGAAGAGATAGATTCCATCGAAGGCATCAAAAAAGAAAAGCAAAAGGCGGTCAATAGTTCCACTTCAGGCTATAATGTAGGAAAGAAAAAGAGGAAGGAATATCCGGTGAATTCATTCAGTCCAGGAGAACTTGATATGGGAGAATCAGCATTTAAGGATTACGAAGATGATCCTTCCGAAAACCCGGGAATTGAAACGGATAAACAGCTGGATATTGACAGGCCGCTGCATGAACGGGAAATGAATAACCGCATTAGATAATTTTAAGTGCACGGAAATTTCGTGCACCTTTTTTATTTACCAAGTATGCATCAGTAACCACCTGCAGTTTTAATCTCTTTTATTTATGTTAACTTAAATAAATTTTGGTTGACATAAATAATTCAGAAAGTTTATTCTGAATATAGATTATAGAAAAGGAGAGCAATTAGCATGAAGTTTAAAGCACTTGATCTAACACTGGCTTCCATGTTCGTCGGTCTTATGGCGATTGGAGCGAATATTACTTCGTTTGTACCTTTTATGGTAATAGGCGGAGTTCCCATCACTTTGCAAACCTTCTTTGCAATTTTAGCAGGAGTGATCCTCGGAAGCAGGCTTGGCGCGATTTCAATGATTGTATATGCACTCGTAGGATTGGTGGGTGTCCCTGTTTTTGCACAATTCAGTGCAGGCTTTTCAATTTTAATCAGTCCAACATTCGGATTTATTCTTTCATTTCTTCCAACAGCCTATGTTGCAGGCAAAATGGTTGAGAAGCATCGGACACTTTCTGCTTTCATCATGGCTTCACTGGCCGGTCTTGTTATTAATTATGTGTTCGGAACAAATTGGATGTACTTTGCCTATAAATTCTGGGCTGCTGCACCAGAAGGATTTACATATAAAATGGCATGGCTATGGATGGTTGCTCCACTTCCCAAAGACATCATCCTTGCTGTATTTGCAGGTATGATGGGGCATAGACTTGAAAAAACTGTCCTTTCCAAGTCTAGTTTCAAGCATTTAAGAAAAGCGGCTTAACTATTTTTAGCTTTGTGAAATAGTCGGTTCAATAGTTTTTCTTCTATATGTAATATAACTTCTTTCATTATAGGACAATAGAACGAAATCTCTTTTTATGTTTGCTATTGATTCCAGTATCTGTTAAGATGAAATAGAATTATTTTTGTTCGGTGTAAAGGATAGAAATTATTTCGTCTTAATGATCACTTTGGGCAAGGATAGTAACATTTGTGCGAATTGCACTAGGAGGTAACAGTAATGGAACAAGGTACAGTAAAATGGTTTAACGCAGAAAAAGGTTTTGGATTCATCGAGCGCGAAGGTGGAGACGACGTATTCGTACACTTCTCTGCTATCCAATCTGAAGGTTTCAAATCATTAGACGAAGGTCAAAAAGTATCTTTCGACGTTGAGCAAGGCGCTCGCGGACCACAAGCTGCTAACGTATCAAAACTATAATATTAGTTTTGCTTAAAGAAGAAGGTTCCTATGGGACCTTCTTTTTTTATGTCTTGAAACCCCCATTTACCCCTCCCCTGGCAAATCTCCCTTTAACTAAACAAAATGAATTAAAAGGTTATATGAAGAATAAGTTCCCGCCAACACGCAAATAATGCGAAATAAATAGATAAGGCGGGATTGAAATTGAATCAGTGGGAATTGTTCCTCAGAATCGCTATTGCTTTTATTGTATTACTTTCAATGGCAAGGTGGGCTGGCAGAAAAGAAATAAGTCAAATGACGTTCTTTAATCTTGTATCTGCCATCTCTTTTGGCTCTATAGCAGCTGCACTCGTGGTTAATCCAAGTGTTACGATACTGAACGGTATTTTTGCTTTACTTGGTTGGGCTGTTTTTACGGTTCTTACCGATTTTATCCATTTAAAATCTAAAAAAGTTAGAAAACTGTTAATGGGTGAACCTGTTATTGTGATTAAAAAAGGGAGAATGATGGAGGATGCTATGAGGCAGACAAGGCTTGATACAGACTCCTTGCAAGCATTGCTTCGTCAGCAAAGCATTTTTTCAATTAGCGATGTGGATTATGCCATATTTGAAACCGATGGGAAATTGTCGGTGTTGAAAAAGGAATATAAGCAAACTGTCACGAAAAGCGACCTGAACCTGGCAATGACACAAAAAGATTTTGTTCCACTCTCGACAGAACTAGTAGCGGACGGAATAGTTAATCTAAGTAATTTGTCCATGATGAATAAAGATGAAGCCTGGCTGCAAGATCAGCTGAAGCTCGCTGGAGTCAAGTCAGTTGATGATGTCTTCTATGCAGAAGTCCAGCCTGACGGAAATGTATTCATTGATAGTAGAAATGATTTGGTGCATTAAAAGAGGCCCCGCTTTTATTGGCGATAGACCTCTTCAGTGTTCTTCATGCTGTACTGACTGCATTTTTAATAGACTTTCAAGAACACACTTACAGCAGTGAGCACATAAAATAGAATTTCCAGGTCTTAATAGAAATGATGTCTTCCCATTAAAAAAAGGATGGAACAATTCGTTCCACCCTTTTGGCTTTTATACCCCTTTATATGCTAAACGATAGATTTCGGCCAGTTCCGTTACCAACGGAAGCTTAGGGTTTGCTGTTGTACACTGATCCTCAAATGCTCGATCTGCAAGCTGATCGACCTTTGCATCGAATTCAGCTTGGTCAACTCCGTTTGCTTCGATGCTCATCGGAATTTCCATTTCTTTAGCCAGCTTGATGATTGCCTGGACAAGGCTTTCGACGCCTTCTTCAGTTGTGCGGGCAGGCAAACCTAGAATTCGGGCGATTTCTGCATAACGCTGATCCGCCACAAAGCTTTCGTATTTTGGAAAAGCTGTGAATTTTGTTGGTTTGCTCGCATTATAACGGATTACATGCGGCATCAGGATGGTGTTTGAACGTCCATGTGCAATATGGAATTCGGCTCCCAACTTATGTGCCAGACTGTGATTGATTCCAAGGAAAGCATTGGCAAACGCCATCCCAGCGATTGTCGATGCATTATGAACCTTCTCCCGAGCCACTTCATCCTGGCCATTGCGGTATGCCCTTGGAAGATATTCAAAGATCAACTGGATGGCTTTGATTGCCAGGCCATCCGTATAGTCATTGGCCATGCAGCTCACATATGCTTCAATTGCGTGTGTCAAAACATCCATGCCAGTATCTGCAGTAATATGCTTCGGAACTGTCATGACAAATTGTGGGTCAACGATCGCTACATCTGGCGTCAATTCATAATCAGCAAGCGGATATTTTATATTTGCCTTTTTATCTGTGATGACTGAGAATGATGTAACTTCAGACCCGGTACCTGAAGTCGTCGGAATCGCTACAAACTGGGCTTTTCTGCCAAGGTGCGGGTATTTAACAATACGTTTCCGGATATCAAGGAATTTTTGCTTCAAACCATGGAAGTCTGCCTCGGGATATTCATAAAACAGCCACATACCCTTTGCTGCATCCATTGCCGAGCCTCCGCCTAGCGCAATGATGACATCCGGTTGGAAGCTCGCCATCATGTCAGCACCTTTCATAACGGTTTCAATGGATGGATCTGGTTCTACATCAGAGAAGATTTCACAGTGAACATAGTCTGGCCGTTTTCTTAAGTGATAGAGAACTCGATCGACATAGCCAAGCTTCACCATTCCTGGGTCTGTGACAATGAATGCTTTTGAGATCTTCGGCATTTTTGCCAGGTATTGTGTCGAGTTTTTCTCAAAATAGATCTTTGAAGGTACTTTGAACCACTGCATATTCACATTCCTTCTCGCAACTTTTTTCACATTGATCAGGTTGATAGCACCGACATTTGTGGAAACGGAGTTGCCTCCATATGTTCCGCAGCCAAGGGTCAGTGAAGGAAGATAGGCATTATAAATATCGCCGATTGCTCCCTGGGATGAAGGTGCATTTACAATAACACGGCCGGCCTTCATACGTAGACCGAAGGCTTTGATCACTTCATCATTTGTAGAGTGGATGACAGCTGAATGGCCAAGTCCCCCAAACTCAAGCATTTCTTCGGCACGTTTCAGACCCTGCTCCGTTCCATTCACTTTATAACAAGCAAGTACAGGACTTAATTTTTCGCGTGACAGCGGGTATTGCGGACCTACACCTTCAAGTTCTGCAATGAGGATCTTGGTCTCTTTTGGCACAGTGACACCTGCCATTTCCGCAATTCTGTGTGCTGGCATTCCTACTATGTCAGCATTGACGGCACATGAGTGTTCATTGATGACAAGTTTTTCTACTTTTGCCTTTTCTTCTTCATTTAAGAAATAGCAGCTGTTCGCAATCAGTTCAGATTTGACATCGTGATAGATTTCCTTGTCAATGATGACGGCCTGCTCAGAAGCACAGATCATGCCATTATCGAAGGTTTTTGATAAAATCAGGTCATTGACTGCCCTCTTTACATTTGCTGTCCGTTCAATATAGCAAGGGACATTGCCCGGGCCAACACCGAGTGCAGGCTTTCCTGAGCTGTATGCAGATTTCACCATACCCGCCCCGCCTGTAGCCAATATCATCGAAATCTTAGGATGGTTCATCAATTCTTGAGTGGCTTCTAGAGAAGGCTTTTCAATCCATTGTACACAGTCTTCCGGCGCTCCTGCCTTAATGGCAGCGTCGCGAAGAATCCTTGCAGCTTCACTGCTGCATTTTTGTGCAGACGGATGGAACGCGAAAATGATTGGGTTGCGTGTCTTAATGGAAATCAAAGCTTTGAACATCGTTGTCGAAGTCGGATTGGTGACAGGTGTTACTCCCGCTATCACTCCAACTGGCTCAGCAATGGTGATCATGCCTTCATGGTCGTTTTCGTCAATGATCCCGGCGGTTTTATCGTATTTGATATTGTGGTATACATACTCAGTAGCAAACATGTTCTTGATGATCTTATCTTCATAAACTCCGCGTTTCGTTTCCTCGACAGCCATCTTGGCAAGGGGCATATGCTGATCAAGCCCTGCCAGTGCCATCTCCTTCACAATACCATTGATTGTCTCCTGATCCAGCTCACGCATTTTTGTTAAGGCATTTAAACCTTTCACTACTAAACCATCAATCATTTCAGAAACGGAAGGTTGGTTTTTAACCACTTTTTCTATTGTGCCCATTTTTCAGGACCTCCTTAAGTTTTTCGGGTCAGATTTTCATCGGGTAGGTCAATGATGCAATGTACATTTGTTGAGGCTCTAGAATTTCATAGCGTTCCGATTTGTGAAACTTTTCACATTAACAGTTAAATAAATCACTCACAAACTGGATTCCTTGGGATCTTTTCAAAACTGATGTCTGTTAGAAACTTTGTGCTTCTTTTTACAATGACCACAAAATTGACTGTCCAGATATAGGCTGGTATATTCTCATCATCTTTGAACATCATTGCTTCAAATTCATCACCAATTTGCTCCTCAAGCATTTCTTGGGTATAGGTCTCAGTATCGGTGGAGAAGGGTTTGAATTCACAGTACATCATTTTGATCACTCCTTTTCTTCTTTCTAAATTAAGATTACCACATTAAAAGTATAATAGTTTGTGAAATATTGAACAATATTTGAACGATAATACTCCACCTTAATAAGCCTCTTGAAACAAATTAATGGTAACGCTTACATATTAATATTATTTTAATATAACGAAAAGAAGACTCTGCACTCAGAGTCTCTAAAATTTGAAGATAACTTTTGTTAATTCCTCAGAAACAGTCCATAACCTTTTCATCGTTTCTTTATTATACACACCTGCTGCAGGCACTTCAATCGCAGGATTGCCTTTACGGTTTCCTCTTCCATCTGGACCTATAAACTCACCACCCTGCAAACTTTCTTCAGTAGCAGCATAAATGGTTGGCAGAGCTCCCTTTTCTGCAGGCTGGGAAAAAAATTTGACCAGCCCTTTCATGAATGCAGGAGTTTCTCCCTTACCACGATGGAATAGATTTGTATTGGATATACCCGGATGGCAGGCAACACTGATTGTCTCTATTCCATGCTGCTTAAACCGGCCATCCAGTTCCTTTGCAAATAGGAGATTGGCCAGCTTGCTCTGTCCATAGAACTTCATTGCTTTATACCCTTTTGTGCCATCTAGATTATCAAAATCGATGGAAGCGCCTCTATGAGCGATACTGCTTAAAGTCACCACGCGGGATGCGGGGGTTGTTTTTAAAAGCGGCAATAATAATCCAGTCAAGGCAAAATGGCCAAGGTGATTGCTGCCAAACTGAAGCTCGAATCCGTCCTTTGTCTTTCCATAAGGCGGAATCATCACCCCGGCATTATTGATTAAAAGATCCAGAGAATCGTATTCTTCCAGGAAGGACCTAGCGAATTGCCGGACACTATGTAAGTCTGCCAGGTCAAGCTTCATCAGTTCTATTTTACCCTCTGGATTATTCTGCATGATTCTTTCGACTGCTGCTTTCCCCTTTTCTTCGTTCCTCACTGCAAGGACGACAATTGCCCCCTTTGCAGATAAATCCTTTGCTGCCTCAAAGCCGATTCCGCTGTTTGCGCCTGTTATGATGGCTGTTTTTCCTGTTAAATTTTCTGACAACATTCTTACACCTCTATTTCCTTTTAAGACCAGATTCCAGTCCGATTAATGGTACCATAATTGTGCCTATTAGCCATTGAATTTTAGTCCAGTTGAATCCATACTAGATACATAGGAATTATAGAAGGTATGCGATTATGAAACTATTTGAAGAAAAATGCCCCCGCTGTAATGCAACACTTGATGTAAAAACTCAGCCTGGAAGCAAAAAGATCATTGTCAAAGCCTGTCCAGCTGGCCATTATGAAAAAGAATTCCATCCAGCATTGGAAACATATATAGAAACCTATAAAGTCTCCTAAATCAGTGAGCACACCCAGGGCCTGTAATTTGGCCCTGTTTTTTTCGTCAATATATCCTGTTCGAAATTCACTAATATGACATTTTTTGTTTTCATAATTTGTTCACATTTGTCACAAAAACCGTCACATTTTCCATGTTAGAATGATTACAAATAAACAGGTGTGACATTTATCACATCCTTTGCCACAACTTACCGTTCAATTTGGGAGTACTTTTGACAACATTGTGAACAAATGAACATAAGTTTGTGATAAAATGAACAAGGTTTAATTTTGAAAGGAGCTGCAGTGATGAAGAAATCAAAACTTTTTTTGGTCTCCCTCACCTCGATCATGGCTATGCTGTTGCTTAGCGGCTGTGAAAACAATATGGTGGTTTTCAATCCAGCGGGACCAATCGCAAGGCAAATTCTTGAGCTTATCAACTTTTCAATAGCTTTGATGCTGCTTGTAACAGTGGTTGTATTCGGACTTTTCGCGTTCATCGTCTGGAAATACCGCGAACGAAAAGACAATAAGGATTATGAACCTCCAGAAGAACACGGCAGCACAGTATTGGAGATAATTTGGACAGTGATTCCAATTTTGATAATCGTTGCTTTGACCATTCCAACTGTCAAAACAATATACGCAATAGATGAAATTCCTAAAGGCTACGAAGATAAAGAACCGCTAGTCATTAAAGTAACTTCGGCTGACTGGAAATGGATTTTCAGTTATCCAGAACAAGGGATAGAGACTGTCAACTATGTGAATATCCCTGAAGACCGTCCGATCGACTTCAAGCTGACTTCAGCCGGAACGATGCAGAGCTTCTGGATTCCTGCACTCGGCGGACAAAAGTACTCGATGGCCCATGCCGAGACACAGCTTTATCTGGTCGCTGACAATCCTGGTTCCTATGTTGGACGGAATACCAACTTTAATGGGCAGGGTTATGCAGGGATGGAATTCGAAGTCCTCTCCCAGACACAAGAAGATTTCGATCAATGGATCAAGGATGTAAAAGAAACCGCGCCAAAAATGACGCTTGAAGAATATGAGAAAATGCTTGAGCCTTCGCACTTCGGCCGCAAGACTTTCTCAAATACACATCTTGAATGGGTAGATCATTCTGATCCTCACTCTAAGAATTACACCAACCCTGAAATGTATGACAGAGGACATGGATGGCCTGGAAAGATATTTGAGGACAAGGACAATTATAAAAATAAAGACGGAAACAACTCTGATTCTATGAATCACAAGGAATCAGAAACTGAGGAATCTCACGGAGGTGAGCACAGTGGGCATTAAATGGGATGAATTTTTCGTAACCGGTGATCCATTGATTTTTGCTTCACAGATTGGTATCGCTCTGACAATAGTTGGTGCAATAGCCGGAATCACTTACTTTAAGAAATGGAACTATCTTTGGACTGAATGGCTGACGACTGTTGACCATAAGAAAATCGGGATCATGTATATCCTCCTTGGTGTCGTGATGTTCTTCCGTGGCGGGATCGATGGTCTGATGATGAAAGGCCAGACGGCAGTTCCTGAAAATGAGTTCCTGAATGCGCAGCATTACAATGAAGTCTTTACCACTCACGGTGTCATCATGATCCTGTTTGTGGCGATGCCACTGCTGATTGGACTCATGAACTTTGCGGTTCCATTGCAGATTGGCGCCCGTGATGTTGCTTTTCCACAGCTGAACGCACTTAGCTTCTGGCTGACTGTGAGCGGCGCGGCGCTTTTCAATATTTCTTTTATTATAGGCGGGTCGCCTGATGCAGGCTGGACTTCCTACTTCCCTCTTGCCGGGAAAGAATTCAGTCCTGGCATAGGGAATAACTTCTATGCTGTGGCCCTGCAAATAGCCGGTGCCGGTACTTTGATGACGGGTATTAATTTTGTTGTCACAGTGTTAAAAATGAGAACTAAAGGCATGACATTGATGAAGATGCCGATGTTCACATGGACATCCTTCATTACATCGATCATTATCGTTGCCAGCTTCCCTATATTTACAGTGGCGCTTGCTTTGATGACATTCGACCGCACATTCGGGACACACTTCTTCACGATTTCCGGCGGCGGTATGGATATGCTATGGGCGAACCTGTTCTGGTTATGGGGACATCCGGAAGTATACATTGTCGTTCTGCCAGCATTCGGGATGCTGTCAGATATCATCTCGACTTTCGCACGCAAAACGCTTTACGGTTATAAATCAATGGTCATTTCGATTGTAATGATTTCAGTATTGAGTATGCTCGTTTGGGTCCACCACTTTTTCACTATGGGCAATAATGCCGCAGTGAACTCGTTCTTCTCGATCACGACGATGGCGATTGCCATTCCGACCGGGGTAAAAGTGTTCAACTGGTTGTTCACGATGAGAAAAGGCCGGATTAAATTTACGACCTCAATGCTCTGGGCTCTTGCATTCGTTCCTAACTTTGTCATCGGCGGAGTCACGGGTGTCATGCTCGCAATGGCTGCAGCCGATTACCAGTACCACAACACATTGTTCCTGGTGGCACACTTCCATTATGTATTGATTCCAGGGGTAGTGTTCCCAATATTTGCTGGCCTTTACTACTGGTGGCCGAAGATGTTCGGCTATATGCTGAATGAAAAAATCGGTAAATGGCATTTCTGGCTGTTCGTGGTAGGCTTCAACGTCACATTCATGCCAATGTTCTTCCTAGGTCTAGATGGCGCGGTTCGCCGTGCGTACACTTACTCAGCCGAAACTGGCTTCGGGCCATTGATGATGCTTTCAGCAGCAGGTTCAATTATTCTTGCAGCAGGTTTCGCAGCACTTGTATACAACATTTACTGGAGCGCCCGTTACGCCGACCGCAACATCGGCAATGACCCTTGGGATGCAAGAACGCTTGAGTGGGCTACTGCTACACCAGTACAGCATTACAACTTCGCTTCCCTTCCGGAAGTAACAAAGCTTGATGCATTCTGGCACATGAAAAAGAACAATGAAATTCAGCCTCTGACTGAAGATGAGATTGAAGAAATCCACTTGCCTAGCAACACATGGATCCCGATTTATATGGGAGTAGTGTTCGGAATCTCAGGGTTCCTGCTTGTATTTGAATGGACAATTGCTGCCGGCGTAGCAGCACTTGGGATTTTTGCCGGATTGGCTTTCCGTTCATTTGATTATGATGAAGGATTCCATGTTCACAAGGATGAGATCTTCGAAACAGAACGCAAATGGAGAAAAGGCGCGAACAAAGGAGTGAAGAACCATGTCAGCTAAAGTCAATGCGGCTTTGCAGCTTGAATACCAGACGGAACAAAACAGGATGAACATCCTCGGCTTCTGGATCTTCCTTGGAGCAGAAATCGTGCTTTTCGCTACTCTTTTCGGCGTGTACGGTGTCCTGGGTCATCGCCATGCAGGAGGTCCGACCCAGAGCGACATTTTTGTCATCAGAGACGTCATGATTCAAACCTTCCTGCTTTTGACCAGCAGTTTTACGATGGGCATCTCGATCTTCGAGATGCGCCGCAGCAATATAAAAGGAATGCTGATGTGGCTAGTATTTACATTATTGCTCGGCGGCGGTTTCTTATTCATGGAAATTCGCGAGTTCATGCACTATGTCCATGAAGGTGCGACGATGCAAACAAGCGCATTCCTGTCCAGTTTCTTCGTCTTGCTGGGAACACACGGATTGCACGTCACCATCGGGATCGGCTGGGCAATCCTGCTGATCATCCAAATGCTGCAACGGGGATTGACTCCTGTGACAGCCCGCAAGACGTTCATTTTCGGACTGTACTGGCATTTCCTTGATGTGGTTTGGATTTTCATCTTCACATTTGTATATCTTAGAGGGTTGGTGATGTAAAATGGATAATCATTCTAAAGGCTTCCCGATCAGCCATGTCATCGGCTTCTTCATGTCACTCGTCTTGACGTTCGGCGCAGCATGGATTGCACTTCAAAGCTCCCTCTCGATGAAGGCAGTCATGTGGATTATCGGCACACTGGCAGTTGTTCAGGCCGGTATCCAGCTGTATATGTTCATGCATATCAATGAAGGTGATGACAAAGTAACAAACAATATCAATATCATTTATTCAGCATTCATTGCGGTCGTCATTGTTGCAGGCTCCATCTGGGTCATGTCTTCAGGACACTCGCATGGTTAAAATGAAAACCAGGCCCTTTAAATAAGGAGCCTGGTTTTCTTGTTTTATGACAGCCAAAAGTGGTGCTTTAATTAAAAGGTTTCAATCTATGCAATTTCGCTTTTATGTCCTTTAACCAATCGCAGTCGAGGCAGTTTCCCTTCTTTCTTGAATAAAGAAAACATCGCAAAATTGAAGACCGCAAGGAATAATGACAGTACTGCATGCTGGAATCCATGTGAAACCACTGCCAGGAATCCGCTTACAAGACAATAAACACCAACAATTAAATAAAAGTACATAAGAAGTTTCCCCACTTCTCATTCCCCCACTTTTTCGTATGTACTGTTTATATTAACAGAATTTACGAAAAAATGTCACATAATGTTCACAATTAACCTAATAATTTTCACATTTATTTCATTAAATTGCTTTCTCTCGTTTCATTTCAGGAAATATCGGTAAATGTCCTTCCCTAGAATGACGGCTTGGAAAGCGAGCAAGTTCCTATTTCGGCCTTCAGCCTCGGCTCATAATAACTTAAATTAGTCAGGAAATAGCATGTTTCCGGAAAATGATGCTCCAGGAATCGAAGTGTGGATTTATTCAGCAGCGTATGCTCTTTATATTTTTTAACCATATCTTTGATGAATTGATTCATTTCCAATGTGGTTCTTCCCACTTCATAAACAAATGCTTTTTGACGGGCAAAGCCTGGTTCTTTCACCCTCAGATAATTTTTCAGATGATGATTCTGGACGATGAACAACTGGTACCTTCGCTTAAATCCCTCTGCTGCAGCATAGGCTCCTGCTTCTATAGGGTCAAGCAAATTTTCAAAAAGCACCGCATGTCCTAGTTGATCCTCGAGCCAAAGGTCCATAAGCTCGACAATTGAAAGCCTGGCCGGCTCCTGTCCATGCACGAGGTATTGTAAAATCCTTAAGTACTCCTGATTTTCACTAAGTGTGCCATTTAAGTACGTTGGTGAAAGGTTCAAGTTGATCTGGTTGTCAATTCGCATTGCCTGCAATGTTCCTTCAAAATCAAAATAGTTTTTTGCTACAGTCCATGCCCTTCTTGCAAAATCAATCATCTGGCTATCTTCGTAGCCTGCATCTCTTGGAATATTCTGCAGCCTCTCCAAAAGATCGGTATACAATCGGATAAACTGCTCTGCCTGATTAACATAATCCACCTCAACCGGTGACAAAGCATCCCTGACAAAATAGGCATGATCCTGCAGCATTTCCAGCCAAAAGCTATGTTCATCCCAAAGAGTTATCATCCTTTATCCCTCCCTTATCTTCTAAATCATACTGTTCATAAAAGAAAGAAATGAATACTGTGATAATAAATTTTTATTGAGACTCATCTTTTAACCCTAAATAGAGATAATAGGAATAATGGAGTAGACATCATAAGATTTTCAAAAAAAGGTGTGGCTTATGAAAAATTTAAAACTTTACATCGCAATCATGGCTATAGTTCCGTGGTTTTCACTGATTTTTCTCGATAAAAAAACATTCCGCAAGTTCCTTCCAGGCACACTATTCATGGCCATCTATTTAATATTTGAAGGAAGATTGGCGGAAAAAAGGAAATGGTGGTGGTTTCCTTTTAAAATAAAACCGAATGTACTTGGGGAACTGCCACTCATTTGGGGGCCATTTTTCATCGGGTCATTTTGGATCTTGAAGTACACATATAGGAAGTTTAATTTATATTTGCTGGTCAATATCCTGGTTGACTCACTGTTCACTTATTATGTTTTAGATATCTTCAAGAAATTCGGATATGTCACGTTGGTCAGGTTGACTAAGTTTCAGTTATCCATCGTCTTCCTATTCAAAACCTTTGTCTTATATGGGTTCCAGCTTTTCTATGATAAAGTCGTCAGAGGAGTTTCAGACTGAAAGTATAAAATAGGGACAGTTACAAAGATTAAATCAAGGAAAGCGAGGTGGAATCAATGGCAAGACAGGGCATGAAAAACAGGGACCAAACAAGGGAACAAACCGAAAAGCATGATAAAAGGAATGATATTGAATTAGGATCCGAATTCCAGGTTGGAAATACGAAGTCACAAAGCCAGAAAAAAAGCGGTAAGCAGATCAATAAAAAATAACAGGAAGGCGCTTATATGGGCGCCTTTTTCCTATTTTTTCAATTTGAAATTTCATGTTTTACTCCCCATATCACAGGGAACGAAGGTAATAAGAATGACAAGCAAAAAGGAGGTATGAAAAATGAGCTTACTTTACAGCAAGGCAATGGAAGAATTTAAGAAGGATGCAAAACGCCAGGACGAATACCAAAAGAATACATCCCGTAAGTCAAAATAGGTTTTTTATTCGAACAGAACTTTCTGCTTTTCATCATCCTGTAATCGAGGATGATTTTTTTTCGGCTTTTCAGATTTAATAGTTCAACCCCTAAATCTGATTGAGAATCGTTGAATCACTTTTTACCCGCAACTGCAATTGTGTGATAATGTCTTGAATTTGGTCCTTTCACTACTTCAACCCCCGAAAAGCCCTGGTTCTTCATGATCGGTATTAATTGTTCATTTATCATACTTCTTATTCCTTCCCAAATAATATCGTTTTTGCCATCACACAGGGTCAGTATAAAGTCACCTCCAGGCTGTAATACTCTATATATTTCCGATACTGTAGTCGATAATTCATCCCAAAAATAAATAGTATGGATGCTAAACACTTTGTCAAATTGTCCATCTTCAAAAGGCAAACTCTTTACATTTCCTTGTATAAAATCTGCTTTTTCTTCTATAAACGCTTTTTTATTTCGCATCTTAGCTGACCGGATCACAGTTGGAGACAGGTCTAATCCAATTACTGAATTTGATTCATCTTGCTCAAGGATAAGTTTCATTGCATAACCTGCACCACATCCAAGTTCGAGCACACTTTCACCCTGTTTAATATTTAATAATTCAATAGTCCATAAAGTTTCGGGCTTATGCTGCTTTACCATCTTTTCGCCGATTACAGTACCAATTAGTCCTTTTGGTGTTCTGTATTGGTTATCAATAAATACTCGTACTCTCTCCATTAATTTCATGAGCCACCAACTTATTTTTATATTAATTCGCTTACATTACCACTTATTCCTTTTTCAATGATCTGCCTGATAGTAACTGTGGTGATAATTCATTTTTCACATGGCAGTTGAATACCTTCGTAAAAAAAAAGCAGTTCAATTCTGTTGCGAAATGAACTGCTAATTTGCATATTATAATTTACTGTATTGTACAAGTATTCAAGGTCCCGTTCATTGCTCCTAGAGATTTTCGATGAATACCCTGATGACATCGGCTCCGCCAATGAAGGTCCCGAAAGAGCTTCCGAGATTTGCAAGGACAACGATCAGTAAAATCCGGCTGACTTTGTTTCTCCAGAATCCTTTCACACTGAAAACATCTTCAGAGAGGCTTTCAAAGTCCTTCACATTTGGTCTGCGAATATACGCTTGTGTCAGACCGGCAAACCAGCCTGCTGCAAGCAAAGGGTTCAACGATGTAATAGGCGCTGCTATAAACGCCGTCAAAATGGTCAGTGGGTGTCCCATTGCAATAGCTGCTCCCAGTGCAGAAAGGCTGCCGTTCCATAAAATCCAGCTGACTGTCTGAGAAAAACCTGCAGTCGGATTTGCGGCAAATGTGTAGACGATGATTGCCAGGATAATCACCGGAATGCTCCAGCCTATGATCTTTGGCCAGTTGGATTTTGGCGGTAATGCCCTGAGTTTTTTTAAGTCATGTTCTTTTTTAATCTGTTCCTTGATGCCAGGTACGTGAGCCGCACCCAGTACAGCGACGATTTTTTCTCCTGGTGCGTCCTTGATTTTTTGGGCGAGATATTGATCGCGTTCATCGATCAACGGCTTTTTCAAACGAGGAAAAGTCTCGGTAAACTCGTTCAGCATGGCGTTGATTGTGTCCTGTTCCTTTAGTTGTTCAAGATCTTCCTCAGATATGCTGTCTTTGCTGAAGATGCTTGTAATGATCTGGCTGAGCAGAAGGGCCTTTCCTTTCAGGCCCAGATTGCCCCAAATCCGTGAAAAAGTAATCTGGATATTGCGATCGGCAAGAACCAGGTGTGCTCCCACTTCCTTTGCTGATTCAATTCCCTGGATCATCTCCTGGCCTGCTTTTATGCCAAGATCTTTCGCCATCCGGTTTTGAAAAGATGAAATAGCCAAATTCATTAATAAAAGCGAGGCTCTTTTTTCCTTAATGACCTGGATAATATCCATTTCCTTCCATTTAGAGCCTTCCATAATCGTTTTATATCGCTGCTCGTCCAGTTCGACACATACGGAATCCGGCCTCTCTGCCTCAATTACTTCCTTCACCTGCTGTGCACTGTGCCTGGATACATGCGCCGTACCGATTAATATGTATTCCTTGCCATTCATGTCGATTCTCGTGATATTATCCTCAACCATAGATACCTTCCTTTTAAGAGACCAATGAAAGCCAACTATATGTATTTTATTCCCCTATTATAACATGAACAATAGGTCCAAATATAATGAATATTTTCATTGCTTGATTGGATGCTGAAAAAGGCCGCACATCGTCATTCCCTGACGATGTGCGGCCTCTTGTAAGACTTATTTTGAGTAGCTGCTTTTCATTTTCGTGGATTTCCTGCTGTCCATCATTTTCTTGACGATTGGATACAGTACAGGTCCCCATTTGATTGCTGTTTTGATCAGTCTCCTCATGAGTCAACCCTCCTCATTTCTTAAAGGTTATATACCCATACTTCTCGAAGGACAACCGTGCATATTTTGGTAAAAGCGTAACTTATTCTGCAGGAGTCAGTTCGTCTTCTGTAACCCACTGGTGATTTGTTACCTTATCCGATCCGTCTGTCGGCGTAAAATCGACCATATAAACAGTGGTAGAAACAGCTGAATCGATCACTGCTTTTGCCCCTTTCATTCCTGCCATATGGTCTGTATTGATGATCGCTTCATCCCCTGGATTCAAAGGCTCGTCCCCTGCGTCCTTCAGTTCTTCATGAATCACCCATTCATGGTTCTCCACTCGTTCTCCTCCATTTGTAGGATCGTAAGACAGTGCGTAGACGACTGTGTCATATGCACCCACGATTGTTGCTTCCGCTCCATCCATCCCAGGCATGTGGTCATCGGTTATGATGGCCTTGCTGCCCACTTCATATTTGGGATTTTCCGCTGCTTTCAAATTCTCAGGAAGTTCCCCTGAACCTGAATGCTCCATATTTTCATGAGCACTATGACCAGCCGATCCAGATTTTCCTTCCTCCCCTGCGCAGCCTGTTAAAAATAATGCCACAGACATTGAAACTATGACCATTAGCCCTTTTATACGAATACTCATTTTTAAAATACCTCCATCTTCATTTGATATAACAAAATTATAACAAATAAAGATGGAGATTTTATCGAGGAAGTAAGATTTATCTCCAAAACTAAAGAACTAATTTTCTAAAAGTTTTACAAGCCTTAAAAAAAGGTAAATTCCAGTTATAACATCAGCGAGGGAGAGTTTATGACAACAAGAATTTTTAAGTTCATCACCTTTTTTATTTTTTTATCAGGGATTTTCGCTACAAGTGCTAATGCGGAAAACAAGAATCAGGTAGTCCTGATCTCATTTGATGGCATGAGAAATGATCTTACAAGGAGTTATGTAAAGGACGGCATGCTGCCTAATATAGAACATGTGATACAGAATGGAACCATCGCCAAATATTCCACTACCGTTAGCCCGTCTCTAACTGCACCTTCACACGCCGCGATCGCAACTGGAGCGACTCCACTGAAAACATCGATCGTCAGCAATGTATGGAAGCAGAAAGATGCAGCCATGACAAATAAGAAAGATGCTTTTATGAGTAAGCTTGAGGTGGATCCTTTGTGGGTATCAGCCAGGAAACAAGGTAGAACGACAGCCACCGTCGCATTCGCAGGAGCCAATCCGGCCCTAGGGAAGCAGGCAGACTATACGATATATTATGGAGATACTTGGTCCCAAAGCAAACAGGAGAAACTTCAATTCAGTGATGCTTCAGGATGGAGTGACACGCCCAATAGTTTCAGCCCATTAAAGGAATCAACTTTTCAAATTAAGGTCAAAGAGGGTGAAAATCAAAAGCTTCATGTGCTTGCTTTAGATTCAACCAATGATCATAAAAAAAATTATGATTCATTTATCGTAACTGACAATAAAACGGCAAAAAACAAAGCTGTGAAACCGGATGGCTGGGGGTCCTTGGAACTGCAGATTAGAAAAAACAGGACCTCAGGCTGTTGGTACAAGTTCACATCAGTTGACCCAAGCCTGGATGATGGTGCTGTACTCTACCATTCAGCGGTAACCTCGGGTGTGATTGATGGGCCAGAAGGTTTTTCAGAACAAATAAAGGAAAAATTCGGTTTTTTTCCTCCACAGGACGATGACCAGGCACTTGAAGAGGGATGGATAACCAGGAAGGAATACGAACAAATATCAGAAAGATTTGCAAACTGGGTAACTGACGTATCCCTTTTTATCAAAGATGAATATCAGCCTGATTTACTGATGTTCTACGCTCCACAGATTGACCATCAGGAGCATAAATATTTACTGACAGACCCGAGACAGCCTGGTTATACCAAAGAAAAATCGAAGAAGCACGCAGAATACATCCGCTGGGCCTATAAAACCGCTGACAAGACGGTGGGCAGAACAGTTAAAGCTCTTGATGAAAACGACTACCTGTTCATCGTTTCGGACCATGGAATGGAACCAGCACATTCAGCGCTTGAGCCGAATAAAGTCCTAAAGGACAATGGCTTTCTCGTTCTTGATGATGACGGTAAGATTGATTACGAGAAATCCAAGGCAATTGCGATTCCAAGTGGTTCTGCTGCTCATGTTTACATTAATCTCAAATCGAGAGAAAAGTATGGCATCGTACCTCCTGAGAAATATGAAGAAACGCGTTCTGAAATCATCCAAGCCTTCAAAGGCGTCGAAGTGAACAGGAATGAGAATGGCCCCGTCATCAAGTACCATCTTAATGAAATTTGGGAAAGCACCGTCAACCTCTCTTTTAAGGGTTTAAGGGAGAACACTAAGAGTTTGTATGGCTACGTAACGAATGCCAAGGTACATCCTTATGAGGAAATTAAGAAAATTCCACGAAAAGGCAAATTAACAGAGCAAAATGCAGGAGATGTTCTTTTAATGGCATCTCCAGGATATATAATGGGACAGGGTGTTTCAAATATTGTCAAATCGACGACTGAATTAGGAACCCATGGCGGGAACCCTGACCGGGAGAAGCTGAAAGCTGTCTTCATGGCTATGGGACCAGACGTCAATGAGGGCAAGCAAATCAAACCCGTCTCAAATTTGGATATCGCTCCGACCATCTACCAGCTGCTTGGATTGGAAATACCTTCATATGTTGAAGGTAAAACGATCGAAGCACTTACTGAATAAAAAAAGGCGAATCAAGACTCCCTTGATTCGCCTTTTTTATGCTATTTTTTTCTCCATGATCCATAACGGCTGTTCTCTGAATTCGATTTGCTTTACCTGTTTAAAACCATGCTTCTTCCAAAATGACAAGCCAGGCTGATTCGCTGCAAAACATCCTAAACGGACTTCAGTGATTCCCCTTTCCTTCATCATTTCCTCATACGCAGAGAGTGCTTTTTCCGCCAAAGCTTTCCGGGTCCATGCTCTATGTATGATCATCAAGCCAAGCCATGGCTTCCCGTCCCTGGGATTTTTCATGATAAAATCAATGATTCCGATGCTTTTTCCCTCCAATTCAATGAGGTAGCGCTCTTTTTTGAGATCTTTATCCTCTTCATGCTCCTCCAACAAATCTTTTTCATCCAATATCCTTTTTCCATCGGCCAGCAAATTATAGTCAGGATGGGAATTCATGATTTCCATCTCTTCTGAAATTCTGTCCTTACTGCTTTTTATAAATTTCATCAATAAATCTCCTATACTTGCAAGTTTTTATAAGATAAGTATGGTGTGATATCGAGGAATTTGCAACGGGTAAAGGATAGACTGAATTCAGAAGCTGAAAAATCCGTCAGCTGCCACAGTGTATCGATTGGATAGAAAGCATCGATAAGTCTTAAAGTATGGTGATCAACTCTGCAGGATCAAACGTCGTTGACTCTGGGCACTGAAAAAGGGCTCGCCATTTTGGAAAGCCCTTTCACTTTACCTATATAAATCAGTCGAGATAGACCCTTTCCTGTCCAGTATAGACATTAAGGGAGTCATCGCGGATAAAGCCGATTGTGGTAATGCCCAGATCTTCTGCGAGCTTTAAGGCGAGTTCTGTCGGAGCCGATTTCGATAAAACAATTTCGCAGCCGATTTTCGATGCCTTCAGCAGGATTTCCGCAGATATTCTGCCGCTGAAGGCGAGAACCTTATCCGAGAGGGGGATCCTGTTTTTTAGGCAGTGACCATAAATTTTATCAAGAGCATTATGCCGGCCGATATCCATCCTGGAAATCACCACTTTACCTGCCTGGCAAAGTGCCGCATTATGGACTCCTCCCGTGTTTTGAAAAACTTTTGATGATTCCTGCAGTTCTTTCATCAGCGAAAAACAGTCCTGAGAGGAAATCTTGACTCTTACCTGGTTCATTTTTTTCGCGGTCATGGCATCGTTGATAAAAACAAATCCTTGTCTTCCTGCACCACAACAGGAGGTAATATATCTTTTACCCTGGAAATCCAGGTAATATGGATTCACCTTCTTCGTTTTTGCATGTGCCGTCCCTGATTTTTCTTCAACCCATAAATCCTCTAAGTCATCCAGCTTACGGATCACGCCTTCCGAAGCCAAAAAACCAATTACAAGATCCTCGATAAAATCCGGGGAACAAATGAGGGTGGCAAACTCTGTGCCATTGATTTTTATCGTCACTGGGTGTTCTGTTACAATGCTATCCTCAACCCGTTCGGCAAAACCGTTATCGAAGCGGATGATTTCCCGTTTCACTTCAATTGGTTCCAGCTGATGCCACCTCGATTCACATGGTATTGGCAAGCCAATGGTTTCCTGACCATTCCCTTACGATCAATAAGCCCAGTCTCCTAATGGCTGTATCTTCCGATCCTCGCGGCAACTCTCACAAACATGAAGCTTTACAGCTTGGAACATCTCTTCTTGTTGTTCTACAAAGCCTTCTTTTCTTCCGCAAACTTCACATATTCTCATCTTCGTCACCTCATTTTATATAGTTATTCACTTGTCAGGTCAAATCCGGCTTCACGCACCGCCTGCATAAAATCCTCCTGTGACGACATCCTTTCATCGAATTTTATTGTTACGGTTTTGTGATGCACGCTCGCTTCTGTACCGGATATTCCCCACACCCCGAGGATCGCTCCGTTGAGTTCCCTGGCATCTTCATCAGAATTTAAATTGCTGATTTTGAACGTCTTTTCCTGCACAGTGACTCCTCCCTACTCACGTTTTTCCCGGCTTCTCAGGAACGCCTCACCCATTCCTTCCATAAAATCAACCATCGTTGTCATCGCAGCCCGGATTTCCGGACTGCGAAGCCTAATTCTCATTTTCCAGATACTTTGCTTCTTGCCTTTTTCACCAGTTTGTGACATTCGCTTCAAGCCAAGAGTGACACCATTCAAAAGCGTTTCAAGCTGAGATGGCTGCAGTGCTCCTAAAAACTTGAACAAGCCAAAACCGCTTTTTATGACATTATGCACTGCTGGCTGATTGACCTGTTGCATGGCAATAACCCCCACTTCATTACGCTGTTTCAGTAAAGAACCGGCTGCCTCGAAGACTTTAATCTCGTGCAGTTCTTTCGCCATGTCAATCATTGAAAGGACGGCTTCCTTATTGTCGGCAAGTGCCTGCAGGATTTCTTCCACAGCCTGAGAACGTTCTTCTGTTTCATTTGATAACTGCCTGCTAATTTGCCTGATCGCTTTCGCCATAATATCCCTCCTTCAAATCATCTATTTCCGAAATTGGTATATAATCAGAACGCTGCCACTTTTCCTCTACCTTCACGCTAATTTGCGGAATCCTGTTCCCATAGCGGTGGTTATGTTTCGGCAGCGGCGGTTCGCCTGAAGTTTCGAGCACTTCCATCTTGACTCCCATTTCCTTATAGGCAGGAGTATGGGTAATAATATCGTGATAGCTGCTAGTCAGCCTGTTCACAGCCTCAGAATCCTCTGCTGTATTCATCGGCAGGTACAATTCATGCCCTTTTACCCTGTCGGTCACGATCACCCGGACTTCAACATGGCCATACGGCGAAGTCAGCCCGACAAGTGCTCCATCCTCTAGATTTCGTTCAGCTGCAAGTTCAGGTGAAATCTCGAGCCATACCTCAGGCACTTTATGCACCAGACCCTCGATTTTATGTGTCATATTGCCTTCATGGAAATGCTCAAGTATGCGTCCATTATTGAGATGTAAATCAAAATCCGCGCCCGGATTGAATGGTACTGTCCAGTCGACAGGCACTAGCCTTGCCTTTCCATCAGGGAAGCCAAATTTATCGGTGTATAGCAGAGGTGTGTCGGTTCCATCCGGGTTAACCGGCCATACAAGCGACTCCCACTCCTCGAGCCGTTCATAGCTTACTCCAGCGAATATATTCGCGAGCTTGGCCGCCTCGTCCATGATTTCGGAAGGATGCTGATAGTTCCAGTCAGCACCAAGTCGATTCGCCAGTTCCTGGAATATCAGCCAGTCAGGCTTTGAATCTCCCAGCGGCTCAAATACTTTGTAGAATCTCTGGATTCGCCTTTCAGTGTTCGTGAACGTTCCATCTTTTTCAAGACTTGGTGCAGCCGGTAACACAACATCTGCAAATTGCGCCGTCTTGCTGAAGAAAATATCCTGGACTACAAAGAAATCAAGTTTTTCAAAGGTTGAATGGACATAATTGGAGTTCGCGTCCACGATCGCCATGTCCTCGCCGAACAGATAAAGAGCTTTCATCTTCCCTTTGTTGATTGCCTCGACCATATGGTGGTTGTCATAACCTGGATCCTCAGGAAGGTCAACACCCCAGGCAGCCTTATACTTGGCACGAACTGCTTCATCGTTCACAGGCTCATAACCAGGCATCCATGGCGGCAGCGTTCCAAAGTCACAAGCACCCTGTACATTGTTATGGCCACGCAATGGGTAAGCGCCGGTACCGGTACGTCCATAATTCCCGGTTACCAGAAGAAGATTCGAGATTGCAGTGCTTGTGTCAGAAGCGCCCATATGCTGGGTAACTCCCATCGCCCACAACATACAGACAGATTTGGCTTCCTTGATCATTTCAGCCAAACGCAGCAACTGTTCCATGCTGAGGCCTGTTTTTTCAACAGCATATTCCAGGGTGTATTTTTCAAGCGATGCCTTAAATTCTTCCACGCCATTTACGCGTTCAGCGAGGAAGCTTGCATCCTCCCAGCCCTGTTCAAAGAAGTATTTCGCAAGGGAATTCAGCAGTATGATATCTGTTCCTGGCTTTGGATGGAGAAATAAATCAGCCCGCTCTGCCAGTTCATTTTCCCTTAAATCCACAACGACGAGTTTCTGGCCATGGAGTTTATGGGCCCGCTTGATCCTTGTTGCCAAAACAGGGTGGGATTCAGCTGGATTCGCGCCAATCACCATCACCAGTTCCGATGCCATGATATCTTCCATTGTGCCTGAATCTCCGCCAAGACCCACAGTCCGCATCAATCCAGTAGTTGCAGGTGATTGACAGTATCTGGAGCAATTGTCGACATTATTGGTTCCCATGATTCCCCGTGCAAACTTTTGGAACAGGAAGTTTTCTTCATTTGAGCATTTCGATGAAGCGATATAGCCTACGGCATCAGGGCCATGTTCCTCTTTGATTCCAGATAGTTTTTCGGCAATAAGGGAAAGAGCTTCCTCCCAGGTCGCCTCAACAAATTCTTCTCCCTTTCGAATCAGCGGCTTTGTCAGGCGTTCCTCACTGTTAACGAAATCCCAGCCGAATTTCCCTTTTACACAGGTGGAAATTCCGTTGACCGGTGCCTCTGTCTTTGTCTGGATTTTTAAAATTTCCCGGTCCTTTGTCCAAACCTCGAAGCTGCAGCCGACTCCGCAATAAGTACAGACCGTCTTGGTCCGGTTAATCCGGGCCTTCCTCATCGCGGCTTCGACTTCGGAAACGGCAAAAATCTCTCGATATCCCGGTTCTACTTCTTTAGTCATATCAATCATAGGGGCAAGAACATTGGGAGCGATCCCTGTAAGGAAACCAGCATTCCCAAGCATCGTTTTTTCCATGAGTGCGTTGCATGGACAAACATTGACGCAATGCCCGCAGGATACACAAGAGGATTCGTCAATCGGAACATCATTATCCCAAATGACCCTTGGCACTTCCCTGCTCCAGTCAATCGTGAGCGTTTCATTCACCTGCAAGTCCTGGCAGGCTTCGACACAGCGGCCGCAAAGGATGCATTGATCTGGCTCGTACCTGTAAAATGGGTGCGAATTATCAGGCGGATACGGCTTTGCTTCAAATGGATATTTTTGATGGGCGAGCCCCATATCTTCAACAGTATTATGGATTGTACAATTGCCATTGTTATTATCACAGACCGTGCAATACAATTCGTGATTTTTAAGGATCCTTGACATTGCTTCATACTGGGCAGTCTTCACCTGATTGGACATGGTGTCGACTTTCATCCCCGGCTCAGCCTTCATCGTACATGACCGTGTCAATTGCCCATCCACCATCACATAGCAGGTGTCGCAAGTCTGGATGGTTCCGAGGTCTGGATGGTAGCATACTCCAGGAATGAAAACCTCCTCGGCCCTGGCAATTTCAAGGATCTTCTGTCCTTCGACGGCACTGAAGTCCTTGCCGTTAATCTGAATCGTGAAATTCAAATCACTCATTTCCCTGCCTCCTTAATCCTGCTCTCGCCAGACCATGCCTGTTTGTTCCAGCCTGGTTCGGCCTTCGCTTCGTTTCCTTCCGGGATCCGGTTTCCACGGAATTCAACTCCTTTAATTTCCCTAAATAATATTTACATAACTGGGAAAATTATTTAGCATCATTGCAATAATATTAAAAAGGGAGTAATATTCATGGATAAAAACCAATTGCTGCAGCGTGTCCAGTCGATGATCCAATCATCAGCAAAAAAACCAAAATACATGACGATTTCAACCGTGAAAGTTGCGGATCTCTTTGGAGTAAAACCAGAGGAAGTACAAAAAGGCTTGGATGAATTAGTCGAAGAAGGATATTTGAAACAGTCGAAACTCGAGAGCCCGCCCTATCATGATATCTTTTTGTTGCCGTAACCAGGAAAGTGAACACTCGCCTTAATACAACAAAAACTCAGAGTCACAGGATACTCTGAGTTTGTGTATATATCTAGGCTAATCTCAATTTAATTGGATCAAAATATGAAAGATTCGGTTTAACCTCTGACATTCCAAAGATGATTTGGTATTAATTCATATAGTTTTCAACTAATTGAAAGCATCTTTCTTCAGTAAGTTTATTCTCGACTATCACATATTCAAGCTGCTCCATTGTTCCGTTTTTATATTTCAGAGATGCCTCTTTTGCCGCCTTTTCCCGGTATGTTAACCATTCACGCTGCTCTTCCCTCAGCTGGTCCATTGCATCTGAAGGAAGTTGGTCAATTAAAACCCCATAGATTTCATTGATTAATTCATCCAGAAGATCGTATATATCTCCTTCGACTTTTTTGGAAGCGATTGTCGTATCATCGATTGGGTTTTCCCTCATCTCGACTATTTCTTTATCTGTGTCATTTAATTTTCCCATGTACTCAGCCTTAAGACTGTTCGGCTTATTGGTTGTGGATTCATCTGCATTTTTATTTTCCGGTTCTTTTTCTGCGACAATAGTATCAGAATTGATATCAGTTACAGTCGTAGAATCATCTTTTTGGTTTTTGATTTGTGACTGTTTTTTCACCTCACCACTTGCTTCGTCAGTGGAGTTGCTGCACGCTCCTAATAGGACGAACATGACTATCAATAATCCTAAAAATCTGTATTTTTGTTTGATTTTACTGCACAACCTTTCCTTTGATCAGAAAATTCTTTTCGCATTCTAATCTATGATTTTTTTAGTTTACATAACAATATTATTGTCTCTTAAAGACTGTCTTATATCCAATATGACCGAAAAACTCTTTTATAACGGTTTGAGCGTTTTCGTCAGCCTTTTGTAAAATTCCCGAATCCAATGCTTCCTGCTTAATTTGCTCCTGGGCTGCGGCAGCAAGATCAAAGCCTTCATCCCAGTCTACATTGCCCCGTAAGAGTCCTTCATCCGAAAAAGTCCTGATCTGATCCATTTTAATGGAAGGATCCTGGAGGAAAGTTGCTTTAGGCAAGAAAATTTCTATTACTTTACGCTCCTCGTCCACCTTCATGTCCTTTGGTTCAATAGTCTCCAAATCCACTCCAGCAATCACCGTAGCTGGGATGATCAGCAGCAGTTCACGTTTTGTCCCCGGGAAGTTATAACGGATTTTCTCTCCAAAAAGTTCATTGTCTTCCTCTTCGATGACAACCTTAACTTGTGCTTCCGCAGTTGCCAATGCAGCAAGGCCGTGAACTTGTTCAATAAAGACCGTCGATTCTGCCTTGCTCGTACTTCCTTTGGAATACCAGAGTGTCAAAGCGACAATTACACTTAAAAAGAGCGCTAATACCAGAAGATTGGTAAACTGTTTTCGCTTTGGCAAATACTGTTGTTTCAGTGCAAGAGATGCTGCGCTTTCTGCCCTTCCAGACCTTATTTCTTCCAATAACTCATCCATTTTTGAAACGATATGTTCCTGCTTGTCCATTGATCCAACCTCCTGGCAAGTTGCAAATTATGATGACATTCGACATTTTCAGGTGTTGAAAAAACCTCCAACTGTGAGGAGGCTATCAATTCATACGTTTTTCTGTGGCAAAAGTTTCATAGAATCCCATATTAGTAGTTTACACTGTTTTATTTTCCAATAAAATGGGCAAAGTTAAAAATATCGAAATACACTGAAGGAGGAAGGAATTGTGGGGCAATTAGATGGGAAAGTCGCTTTGATTACAGGGGCAAGCTCCGGTATCGGCAAAGCAGCCGCATTAAAACTAGGGCGAGAAGGGGCAAAGATCGCTTTGATTGATGTTAAGGAGGAAAACGCAAGGAGTGTAAAGGATTTGATTGAAGAATCCGGCGGGACCGCCTTGATCCATGAATGTGATATAGCCAAACCAGAAGATGTGGCGCAAAGTTTTCAAGAGGTGGCAAAAGCCTGGGGGAAAATTGATATTGTCTTTGCCAACGCCGGCATCAATGGTGTCATCGCCCCAATTGAAGATCTGGCACCAAAGGACTGGGACGAAACAATCAACACAAATCTCAGGGGGACATTTCTTACGGTGAAGTATGCCATCCCACTTCTGAAGGAAAATGGCGGAAGCATCATCATCACAAGCTCAATTAACGGGAACAGGATCTACAAGAATTTTGGGATGTCTGCCTACAGCACCTCCAAAATCGGCCAGACCGGCTTTGGCAAAATGGCAGCGCTGGAACTGGCTCAGTATAAAATCAGAGTCAACATCATCTGTCCGGGTGCAATCGAAACCAATATCGGCAAAAATACCTTCCCGCAAAAGGATGATCTCGAGAAAATCAAGATTCCGGTCGAATATCCTGAAGGCAACCAGCCATTGGAAGAACAAGCCGGAAAACCAGAACAAGTAGCGGATCTTGTTTTCTTCCTGGCCTCCGACCTTTCCTCCCATATTACTGGTACAGAAGTTTACATTGATGGTGCTGAATCGCTGCTATAAGTTTTAGACGTGCACATGCTCAGGGTGATTGTCCTGAGCATGTGTTATTTTTAAATGGTAACCCACTCTTCTGCCAGTACCCCATATACAATGTGGTCCACATAATGATCGTATAACCATTCTGCCTGTCTGATCCTTCCTTCTTTCACAAAGCCCAAGCGTTCAGGAATGCTTCTGCTCTTATTATTTCCCTCTGCTGCGCGAATCTCTACCTTATTCAACTTAAGGTGTTGAAAAGCATAATCAGTCAAGCCCTTGGCCACTCTGGTCATAATCCCTTTCCCCTGGTATTCAAGCCCGAGCCAGTAGCCAATATACGCTGTTTTATTTGACCAGTTGATGCTGTTAAAGCCGGCTGTACCAACGATTTCCCCTTCATATAAAATCACTGTCGTCAGGCTTCTGTTCTCTGCATAGCCTAACATCGTGCCTTTGACGAACTCTCTGGTATCATCCACAGTAGCCGTAAATTCCAGCCATGGCAGCCACTCTTTCATATATTCCCTGCCACTTTGGGTTAACTCGAACAGTCGTTCTGCGTCAATCACTTCTGCCTGTTTTAATGATAATTGGTCATCTATTTTGTACAAAAACATTATTGAACCCCCCTTGCATATCCATAATTCGACAAAAAGCTCGGTTTTCCTGTCTCTTTCATAAAGGCTCTTTTCTCAAACTTTGTTGCTATTGGCTACAAAATTGAATTGAATTACCTAAGATTGTTCACACAATTCACGACTATTATGAGAAAAGAGCTTGCAAACTTAGTACCGGCCTACAAAATGGCTACGTTAAAATCGGTTTTAAGATTTTAACAACAATCTTTTCGAAAACAGCCTTCATAAAAATAGCTGCCGATTGCCCGACAGCCTTTAAAACTGGTTATAAATTTCCGCCGTTTGTTTCAATTACTTTTTTGTACCAAAAGGAGGACTTCTTCTTTTTCCGCTCGAGCGTTCCGCTGCCGTCATCGTGTTTGTCAACGTAAATATATCCGTACCGTTTAGAAAATTCACCGGTGGACATGCTGACCATGTCGATACAGCCCCAGCTGGTGTAGCCCATTAATTCGACGCCATCTTCAATCGCCTCGCCCATCGCTTTAATGTGTTCCCGGAGATAGTCGATTCGATAATCGTCGTCTATGCTGCCATCTTCTTCAAGCTGATCATAAGCACCCAATCCGTTCTCCACCACGAAGAGAGGAATCTGGTAACGGTCGTACAGCTTGTTCAAGCTGATGCGCAGGCCAACCGGATCAATTTCCCATCCCCAGTCACTTACCTTAAGGAACGGATTGCGGACACCGCCAATGATATTACCTTCTGAAGAATCCTCGTCTGCTTTCTCTTTCTTCTCGGTACGTGACATATAGTAGCTGAAGCCAACATAATCCACGGTTCCTTCTTTTAAAATTTCCAGGTCGCCATCTTCCATTTTCAGATCAATATTGTGTTCTTTAAAGTACCGTTTAATGAAGGAAGGATACTCACCCCGAACCTGGACATCTCCGCAAAAATAATTGAAAAGCTGCTCTTCCTGTAACGCGTGCAGGATGTTTTCCGGATTGCTGTCATAAGGGTAAACCGGGGCAAACAGGATCATGCACCCGATTTGCGAGCGGGGAATGATTTCCCGGCAAGCTTTGACAGCAAGAGCGCTGGCCACGAACTGATGATGATACGCCTGGAACGTAGGCTGGTAGCGATCCTCTTCTTTTTCAATCGAAAAACCTAAACCATTAATCGGCATCACAAGCGCACTGTTGATTTCATTAAAGGTCATCCAGTACTTCACTTTGTCTTTAAAGCGGTTCAGGATCGTACGTGCATATCTTTCGAAAAAAGAAACCACTTTTCGGCTGCGCCAGCCTCTACTTCGGACAACTTTTTGCTTTCAACCCCAAAACCTGTCCGAACCTGAGCCTACTTCAGACAGCTTTCTGCTTCCAACGCCAAAACCTGTCCGAACTTGAGCGTACTTCAGACAGCTTTTCACTCCTAACCCCAAAACCTGTCCGAACTCCTGCCTATAACTAAATTCTTCCCGCTCCACAACAATTCAATCCTATTAAAATTCCTTCTAGTAACCAGTTCTAAAGCTAGCATCACGCCAATATGTTAGTGATAGGAAAACTAATACTATAGAAAATAGGTGATTTGCTATGTTTGTTGTCCATTTTTTTGAAAACCGAAATGAGCTTTTGAATCAGCTTCGCCAGCAGGTTCCTTCTGTTGGGGAGGATCTGAGAATCAAGGGGCGCAAGGGGAAGGTTACGAGTGTGCTGGCTGTGGATGAGAAGATCTATCATGTGCAGCTGGAGCTTGAATCGAAAGCTAAGCCAACACTGGCTGCTGATCCTGGCAAAAAGAAGAAACGTTAACAACGAAAAGTGGAGAGCCCAGGGGGTTCTCCACTTTTATTAGTTTCTATTCAAAAAGGCCCAAGCGTACTGTGCGTATAGTTCTGCACCGGTGCTCAATGCATCCTCATCGATATTAAACTTGCCATGATGGTGGGCCCACTCGGTATCTTTTTCTGGATTCCCGCTGCCAACCAGGGCAAAGCTGCCAGGAACCTCATCAAGATAAAAGCTGAAATCTTCGCCGCCCATGGTTGGTTTTTCATGGTGAATGACATCCTCGCCAAATGCCTTTGCAGCCACGTGCTGGACTAGCAGTGCGCTCTCTTCATCATTAATGACGGCCTGCGTGCCGCGAGTATATTCGACCTGGGCAACAGCGCCATAAACCGCTGCAACGTTTTTAGCATAATGAGTGAGCTGTGCCTCAATATGATCACGCACTAACGGATCAAAGCAGCGCACTGTTCCCTCGATTACTGCATTTTCGGCAATGACATTGAACCGCGTGCCAACGACCATTTTACCGACAGTCAACACAGCTCCTTGCTGCGGGTCGATTGTTCTAGACACCACGGATTGCACATTCATCACAAAAGATGAAGCAACGATCGCTGTATCGATACAATCCTGTGGCATCGCACCGTGTCCGCCTTTTCCCTTGAATGTAACCTTGAACAAATCCGCTGAAGCAAAGGATGGTCCCGGTGTGCAGCTGACTTTATGGGTTGGCATTTGTGACCAAATATGAATGCCAAAGACGTTGTCCACCCCTTCAACCGCCCTTTGATCCACAAGTGCCTTTGCACCCTGGGCGACTTCCTCCGCGGGCTGGAAAAGTAAACGGACATTACCAGGTAATTCATCCTTAATTTCATTCAGTGCTTTCGCGGCAACCATCAGCATCGCTGTATGGGCATCATGGCCGCATGCGTGCATTTTCCCTTCTTCTATTGAAGTGTATGGCAAGTCCTTATTCAGTTCTTCAACTGACAGAGCATCCATATCTCCTCTCAAGGCGACGGTTTTTCCAGGCTTCCCGCCCTTGATTTCGGCAATCACACCGGTCGGTTCAGTACGACGATATGTGATGCCTAGCTCATCAAGATAGGAACAGACAAAATCAGTCGTCTTATATTCTTCCCATGAGAGTTCAGGTGCGCTGTGCAGCTGCCTGCGCAAATCCGTTAGTTCTTCTTTATATTCCTGAAATGCTTCCTTCAATTTTTGATTAATCATCATTCCGCCTCCGTTAAAGTCTTCGCTGTTTCGTAAAAAATCTCTACGGCTTTTGCAATGTCTTCTGAATCCGACCATTCTTCCGGACAGTGGCTGAGTCCGGCCCTGCTTGGAATGAACAGCATGCCGACATCCGTAAAATCGGATAACACCATCGCATCATGCCCGGCTCCGCTGTTGATCGAGCAATATGGAATCCCTAGCTCGTCGCTTTTCTCTTTTAAAAGGGAGCGGACTACCGCATGCAATTCTTTCGGCTGGATATACAATAGCTGCTCCACTGCTGTTTCGATTCCATTTCCAGTAAACGAAGCTAAAAGATTCTTCGTTTTTTCAATGACATTAAGGACATTCTCTTCCTTTCCTGAGCGAATGTCCACAGAAAATACAACCTGATCCGGAATGACATTGGCGCCGTTCGGATAGACATTTAATCGTCCAGTCGTGATGACGGTTCCTTCTCCTTCTTCTCTTGTGAGGTCAGGCAGCTGGCTGATGATTTTGCTCGCCGTTACGAGTGCATCAGCCCGGCGATCCATCGGGGTTGTTCCCGCATGGCCAGCCTGCCCCTTTACGGTAACCTCCAATTGGGTGAGGCCAACAATGGCCTCCACGACGCCAATAGGAATCTTCTTTTCTTCTAAAATAGGTCCTTGTTCGATATGTAATTCCAAAAATGCCTTCATTGTTTTTGGGTCTCGTTTTTTCGGAAGCGATGGATCAAGTCCGATATCGATCATGGCTTCAATAGTTGAGATGCCATTCTGATCTTTTAGCATCTTAAATTCGTCCTCACCAAGCAAACCAACCATGCCCCGGGATCCCATCAGGCCGCCTCCGAATCGAGCGCCCTCTTCTTCAACCAATGCAACGACTTCCAAAGGATACTTGGGTTTCAATCCATTTTTAGAAAATAGCTCTGCAACTTCCAGGGCAGCAACGACCCCGGCGGGTCCATCATAGGAACCGCCGTGAGGGACCGAGTCAAAATGAGAACCAATCATCACACTTGGTGCATTTTCAATTGTTCCCTCCATTTTGCCGAATATATTGCCGAAGCCATCTTCCCGGACCAATAGTCCAGACTCTTTCATTTTCTGCTTTATATAATTTCGGGTTCCCAGATCCTCCTGGCTGTATGTCAGTCTTGTCGTTCCTTTGCCAGGAGAAGCTGTGTATTGGCTGATTTGTTCAATATGCTGTTCAATCCGTTCTTTTAAATCTAGCAATCTAATTCCCTCCTATTTCCTACAAGAATCCGACGAAGATGCCTGCAAGCACGACCGATACGATTGTGACGGTCACGAATCCGCCGACAAGCATTGGTGGAAGCATGTGGCTTGATAGTGCTTCTCTTTCTTTTTCGTCTTCTGTCAGTGAATTGATGACTTCGTTGGTGATGATATAATCTGCCGGGAATCCATACAGTGCTGTAAGGGATACAGCAAAAGCCATCTCCTTGCTAACTTTTAAAATCTTGCCGACAACAAATGAGAAGATGTACATTCCAGTAATGCCAAGAACGATTGCACCGATCAGCGGTACGAGAATTTCAAGCAGCATTCCAGGTGTTGCCTGCTTCAATCCATCGAAAATGAATAGCATCAATACAAGGATTGCGATTCCGAAGCCATTTGCTTTTTGCAAAACCTGCTTTTCAAGGAATCCAGCACTTGTAGCGATGACACCAAATAATAGTGCCAGAACGAATGGACTGACCGACACGATCGGTGCCAGAAGCGTGGACGTTAAGTATGCAAGATAAGCAACAACTGACAATCTGAAAAACTTAAAAAACTCTGTGTTATATTTTTCAGGCATTCTTTTAAAAAGTTTCAATTCAACTGGCGGTGCTGCTTCTGCAGTTGCGGCAACCTCAGCTGCAGTAAGGCTGCCCTCGCGATATTGCTTTAAAAGCCGTTTGCCTTCCTTTTTCAAAACAAAAGAGGTTAACGGATACCCTGCGAATCCTTGCATGACGTAAATGACAATGGCAAAAACAGACAGTGACGCTAGTCCGGCTTCTTTCGCACCTTCAGACATAATCAAAGCGGAAACCACTCCTCCAACCAATGGCGGTATGGCGACAACCATCGTCTGGAATCCGAAGATGAGCGTACCTACACTTAACAGGATGGCGACGATGCCCAAAATGCCTGACAGTGCAATGACAATCGTTTTCCACTGCTTCTTCAACTCTTGGATCGATAGCAAGGTACCCATATTCGTGATTAACAAATACATCATCATCACTGCTACTGCGGATGGCACACCTGCGAGAGCAACGATTTCTTTAGGAAAAAAGGTCCAGTATCCAATCAGGAATAGGACTGCTGATACGAACATGGACGGAACCCATGCCTTTGTTCTGACTGCGACCAAATCACCGACTAATAAAATGAAAACTACAATAACCAAAGCTAATAACTGAGACATGATAATCCCCTTCCATACTCTTTTTTGCTTCAACGCTTCGTCTTACGAAAGAAAAAAACTATTAGGACGATAATAATATAGATAAAATTTTCAGTCAATCATAATTTTAAGAATCTTCTAAAGAAAGCGTTTTCTTATGGTTTTTCCTCCTATAGGCCTATGGCAAAAAAAGACGAACTGCTATTTCCGCAGTTCGTCTTTGCTATCTATTCTGTTAATCAGGGTTTTTGGTCTTAAGGGAAACAGACATTGGCTTTTTATCCAGACAATATTCGAGAAGCACGATTTTGCCTTCAAGTTCCAGATGTTTGGCGAGGGCGATCAGTTCTTCCCCTTCTTCAGCTGAGGATATGGACGAAATTCTCACATTGCCATCACTATTCTGGATTTGATCCAGTAAATCTTCTTTTGACAGTTTTACTTTCGTCATTTTTCTCACCCCTTAATTGGATTAACAATCTTTACCCAAGGCAGTATGAAGTGAATCTTGGTAAATAATAGTATTTAACGTTAACAATTACAGATCATCAGCACGTTGCCATCCGGGTCCTTGAAGTTGAAATAAGCAAAATCGCCGATCCGTTCAATTTCTTTTACAACAGGAATTCCTTTAGAAATGACAAATTCATAAGCTTCATCCACATCATTCACGAGCAGGTTAAACAATACATGCTCAGAAGGCTTCAAATGGAAGCCTGGGTCAAAAGTGTGGTCATCAAGGGTTAATCCTGTTTCAGAAGCAACAGGGATGTTATGTACCGGTGATTCAACCTTTTTAGGGTCAAATGGGATTCCAAGCAAATCGTAGTACCATTCCGAGGATTCCTTCAGATTGCTTACATGGACGAATACATTGTTTACTTTATTGAAAAGTGGTGATTTCAATCGAGATTCTCTCCCCTAAACTGAAATTTTAGTTACTCCAATGGATTTTCTCCATACCTTACCCATAATGCAGGAAATTTCTTTTTCAGTCCCACTTCATCCTCTTCATCCCAGTCCAATTCAATCTCAGAGACAATATTTTGATCACCGGTGAGTTTTTCATATAGATCATAATAGTCGTCATATTCTAAGCCCGTCTTCTCTTCGTATGCGATACTGGCTACACTCAGCAAATCCTCGAGCTCGGGAATATCTTCTTCATCCTCAAGCACTTTTAAATGAGGAATAATTTTTTCAGGATCAAGGATGACGGTTTCATAGGTTTCCTTCCCCTGGTAAAGCAGCCACGCCCTGAAATAGTCGAAGGTATCGTCGGAAGCTCCTCCCATGATGATATAGGCTGCTGCCCACAGGTCAGAAGTGTAGGACTTCAAGTAATTCTGATTGAAATAATAATCGAACATCACGATCTCTTTCACGGGCCTCTTCGATAAATGGTTTATAAGCCATTCTAACTGCTCTTCTTCGTTTTCTCCTTTTTGTTTAGAGATCTTTAACAACTCCCAGAATTCCAGGTCTGTCATCTTGCTTTCCTTCATCACCTGTTCAGAAGGATTCGCCATTACATAGCCTTTCTTCATTTTCGATCGAATAAGCTTGTCTGCATCCTTCTGGCAGGCTTCTTCAGATTCGAACGTCTTTACTTTTACCGCTCCAACAGTTCCAACCTTTCCGTAAGTCACTGTATGGCTTTTTCCAGCAACTTTTATTTCCCAAAATTTATTTGAGTTGCCATCATTGAAAATAAGCATTGTTACCATGATACCTTCCACCTCTATTTCCTGTTGGGGTTCAGCCGTATTTGTCGAGACAAGCCACTTTATTTGTCGTAAAGTCAGCCTTCATCTTTTCGAAATAACAAGGATACTTCGTTTTTTAATTTTTTTAGAATAGGAAATTTTGTAGAATACCCCAGACTCTCTAAGACACTCCTGTAATACCATTCCTGCTGCTCCTTGCCTCTTCTGAATCTGTTCCATACTTCTTCTCCGGATTTTTCGGAATCAAGACGGATCGACCGGACATTGTGGAGCTTGTCTGCACAAGCGATCACCCGGATTTCTTCAGGAGCGTTTTTTAAAAAATCGATCGTATGCTGCTTTCGTTCTTCCCATGACAGGGACTTGTCTGGTTCTGAACAGCCTGCTACCAGCTGGGCGATCTCCCTTCCGAATTCCCGCTCAATATCGTTCAAGGTCAAAGCGGTATCCTCTACTGTGTCATGCAGGATTCCAGCCGCAATTAATTCCTTCCTGTATCCTGCTTCTTGAAGAATCATGCCAACTGCCACTGGATGAGAAATATAAGGAATTTTCGTGTTCTTCCGGTACTGGCCTTCATGAGCCACGGATGCAATCTGCAACGCTTTATCAATCAAGTCCAATTTAGTCGCCCCCATACGTCTAGATATCTAATTACTTTTTTATTGATGAGTAAATTCCTTCTATTGGAGAAAAGCTGATTATTTTTTCCAAATTATTCTGCTATATTTAACTTATAAACATCATTTGGAGGCAGACATGACCAAACTGACAGACCATATCATCGTCATCTCATTCGACTGCCTCTCTGAGCATGATGTGCCATTGCTCAGGGAGCTGCCAAATTTCAAAGCATTCATTGAAAAAAGTTCATATTGTACAAAAGTAGAGACAATCTATCCTTCTGTCACCTATCCATGCCATGCAACAATTGTAACCGGGAATCTTCCAAATCGTCATGGAATTGTGAACAATACCTTCATCCAGCCGGGAAGGATTTCACCTGACTGGTACTAGCATCGGACTCACATAAGAGGGACAACCCTCTATGATGAGGCGAAAAAAGCCGGCATGAAAACAGCAGCCTTACTTTGGCCTGTAACGGCAAAAGCCGCCATTGACTACAATATGCCTGAAATTTTTGCGAACAGACCTTGGCATCATCAAATTCCGATTTCCCTGTTCAATGGAAGTCCACGATACCAGCTTGAAATGAACTCCAAATTTGGTCACATCCGAAATGGACTTAGCCAGCCTGCGCTAGATGATTTCGTACTGGCCTCAACTGAGGAAACGATTAAAACGAAGAAACCCGAGCTGATGCTGATCCATTTTGTCGACCTGGATTCCCAGCGGCATATGCATGGTTTTTCATCCAAAGAAGCCCAGGACGCATTGCATCGCCATGACCACAGATTGGGTAAGATTCTTGAAGCCACTAAAGAGGCCGGTATTTATGAAAACACAACCTTTGTCCTTCTCGGCGATCATAGTGCTCTTGATGAGTCTAAAGTCGTGAAATTGAACGTATTATTTAAAGAACGAGGGCTAATCAAGGTTAATGGTGCCGGCAAAGTGAATGACTGGAAAGCCTACTGTAAGAGCTGTGACGGATCTGCATATGTCTATGTGAGTGATGAGAACGATATCGAAACCAAAAACACTGTTACAGAGCTGTTAGCGCAGCTGCTCCAGGAACGGTCTAATGGCATCGAAAAAGTCATCACAGGCCAGGAAGCGAACACGATGGGTGCTGATGGGAGTGCCTTCAGGATGCTTGAAGCTGCCAGGGGTTTTTATTTTAGCGAGGCCATCGACGGTGAATACATTGAAGAAGTCAGCGAACAGGATGCCATAAGTAAAAGATACACGCTTGCCTGCCATGGCTACTCCCCTGAAAAAGATGGGTATCACACTGTTTTCTTTGCAGCAGGAAAAGGCATTCGCACAGGAATATCTGTTCGTTCCATGCATCTGGTTGACGAAGGCCCTACCTTCGCCCGCCTGCTCGGACTGGACCTCGGCGATACTGATGGCCGCGTTCTCGAGGGAATTCTGGATATTTAAAATGTGGAAATGAAGGTTATTCGAGATTAAGAAGCGAAATGGTTAGTAGCAGCAATTAAAAAAATAAAAACTGGGGGCAAAATGATGAAAGGATATACGAAAGAAGAGAGCAGCTGGATTCGCTATGACTGGGCAAGCTCAGCATATTCAATAATCATTTCGACGGCTGTTTTTCCGCTCTTTTATAAGGCTTCTGCTACCGAAGCTGGTGTGAGCCTGTCGAATTCGACAGCTTATCTAGGGTATACAATTGCCATTGCCACCTTCATTCTCGCCTTGATCGGACCGATTCTCGGTACCATCGCAGATTACAAAGGAATGAAGAAACGATTCTTCACGATTTTCTTTACACTGGGAATTATATTTACAGCAGGACTTGCTTTTGTCCCAAGCGGGAACTGGCTGATGCTGCTGGTGATTTACACCCTCGCCGTTCTTGGTTCGACCGGGTCAAATGTATTTTACGATGCATTCATCGTGGATGTAACAACCGACGAACGGATGGATAGAGTGTCAGCTCGAGGTTATGGGATGGGTTACATCGGAAGTACGATTCCTTTCATCATCAGCATTGCAATCATCATTCTTGCACAGACCAAGGTATTGCCGATTTCCATGACACTGGCAAGCCAGACTGCATTCATCATCACTGCTCTCTGGTGGGGTCTTTTCTCAATTCCAATGTTCAAAAATGTCCACCAAAGACATTATATTGAGCGCGAACCACAAATCGTTCTGCAAAGCTTTAAGCGTCTAGCGAAAACATTCAAGGAAATCCGCAAGTACAGGGCATTATTTATATTCTTACTAGCTTATTTCTTTTACATTGATGGTGTCGGGACAATCATCACCATGTCGACAGCTTATGGTACTGACCTTGGTATCAGTTCTACCAATCTATTGATTATCCTGTTCGCCACCCAGGTTGTTGCCTGGCCGTTCGCAATTTTATTTGGCAGATTATCCGAGCGTTTTACTGGTAAAAAAATGCTTTATGTAGGAATCATCGTTTATATTTTTGTCTGTATTTATGCTTACTTCCTGGAAACCACGACCGATTTTTGGATCCTGGCTATGCTTGTCGCGACCTCACAGGGCGGCATTCAGGCATTGAGCCGTTCTTACTTCGCAAAATTAGTACCGAAAGCGAACGCAAATGAATTCTTCGGTTTCTATAATATTTTCGGGAAATTCGCTTCAATCATGGGCCCTCTCATGGTCGGTCTGACGGCACAGCTTACAGGAAATTCGAGTATGGGCGTATTCAGCCTGGTCATCCTCTTTGTCATTGGGATGATTATTCTTGCCTTCGTACCAGAACCGGAAAAACAACCCCATGCACCTGAAATTGCCTGACCATCAGCCTCTGGGAAACCGGAGGCTTTTTTCGAAAAACAGGAGGTGTTCTAGTAATCTATGAAAAAGCTGAAGTTATCGCTAACTATTATAGGCGTCATGCTCCTTTTATTTATCACCATCACCATGTTCAACACCCTCACCTTGAAATCACGTCAGCCTCAACCTGATCCTTTCAATGGTACCCTAGATGAAGACCATGCGATTGAAACACTGTCACAAGCCATTCAATTCAAGACGATTTCCTATCAGGAACGCAGTAAGATGAACATGGTTGAATTTTCCTCTTTCCTTTCTTTTTTGGAAAAAAGCTTCCCGAAAGTTTACCAGAATCTTGAAATGGAAAAAGTGAATGACTACGCACTTGTTTATAGGTGGAAGGGTTCTAACCAAGAAAAGTCCCCCGTGGGCTTGACCAGCCATTATGATGTAGTTCCTGTTCTTGAAGGGACCGAGGAAAACTGGGAGCATCCCCCTTTCAGCGGCACCATAGCAGACGGTAAGATTTGGGGCCGCGGAACACTTGATGACAAAATCGGTGTGATTGGCATCCTTGAAGCTGCCGAGCATCTGCTGTCGGAGGGGTATCAACCTGACCGTGACATCTATTTTATGTTTGGATACGATGAGGAAATTGGCGGAGATGAAGGTGCCAGCGAGATTGTCCGGACTTTGAATAAAAGAGGTATCAATTTTGATTTTGTCCTGGATGAAGGCGGTGCGATCGTCGAAAACATGGTACCTGGAGTCGATAAGCCAGTGGGTGTCGTCGGTATCTCCGAGAAAGGGTCAGCAACAGCAGAACTTATGATTGAAGGCAGTGGCGGCCATTCTTCCCAGCCGAAAAATCGGACGAATATCGGCAGGATTGCAAGCGCTATTTCTAAGCTGGAAGAAACCCAATTCCCTGCCGACTTGCAGGGACCTGGCGAAGACTTGTTTGAATTCGTCGCACCTGAAATGAGCTTTGGGATGAAATATGTATTTGCGAACAAGCTGATGTTTGAACCAGTAATCGAAAGAATCCTCTTACAGCAGCCTGCATCGGCAGCATTGATCAGGACAACGGTTGCTCCAACGATATTTCATGCTGGAGAGCAATATAATGCACTCCCAGAAAAAGCTGCAGCGATTATCAACCTGCGTCTTATGCCTGGAGATTCACTGGACAAAGTGAAGCAATATATTGAAGAAACAATAGATGACGACCAAATTAAAGTGACGATTGAAGGCTCTGAAGCTTCGGGTGTTTCTTCTGTTGACAGCTGGCAGTTTAAGGCTATTCAGCAAGGCGCCCGCAACGTTTATCAAGACGCAGTCATTGCTCCCTATCTGATGTTCGCCGGCTCTGATGCAAAGCATTATGACAGTATTTCCGAAAATACTTACAGATTCCTCCCCGTCCAACTGACCTCGGATGATTTGAACCGGATGCATGGGACGAATGAGCATATCAGTATTGAGAACTATTTGGATGCCATCCGTTTCTATATGGAAATCATTCGAGAGAGCGATAAGCAATAAATGAGGTGTAATCATAAAATTTTATATCTTTTCGATTCTAATATTCTTTCTGTTTTGGCTGATTGCATCCAGTTTCAATTCAGAAGCAATCTGGTGGTCCATTTTTTCAACAGACCGTTCGACACATACTCCTATGATTGAACAGATATCGCTTGTTAAATTCACTCTTGCTGCTTTGGTTTTTGGTGGAATTTGCACGATCCTAACAAAATGTCAATCAAAATAGAAATTATTTCTACTAAAGAAATTGCCAAAAATGTCGAAATAACCATGTAGAGATTTTTAGCATATGCACGAAAGGGATTATTTTACATGAAATTCAACCTACGAGCCTATATGGCTCTATTTTTTGGCGTCATAATCATCGTATTGACGATGCTGTTGAGCATAACAATCAGCAGGCACTCCGGTGAAACGATCAAAAGAGAGATTGGGAACAGCCTATCTACGACTGCCTACAATATGGCAGATAAATTGGATTATTTCATGTGGTCAAGGATTGGGGAAGTTGAAGCCTTGAGCCAAATAAAGGATATTAAATCCCAGGAAGACCTACAGTCAGCACAGGCAATACTTGACCAATTAAAGTCCAGTATTCCCGTATTTTCATGGATTGGTCTGACCGACTCTGCAGGAAATGTGGTAGCAGCAACAGATAAAATATTGTTAGGCTCTGATATTTCAAAGCGTCCTGTTTTTCATGAAGGCAAAAACGGCACTTTTATTGGTGATGTTCATAACGCTGTGCTTCTTGCGAATTTGCTTCCGAATCCAACTGGAGAGCCGATGCAATTTGTCGACATCAGCAATCCTTTATCTGATAAGGACGGGAACTTCACCGGTGTTCTTGCCGCACATCTGAGCTGGGAATGGTCACGACAAGTTAAAGATGAGATTGTGCAACCGTTGAAAGACGAACTAAGCGGAGCCGAAGTGTTTGTTATAAGTGGGAATGACCATACTGTGCTTCTTGGACCACCCAAAATGGCTGGGGAAATATTAGATATCACCAGTGTACAAAATGCCAGGAAAGGTGAAAATAGCTGGCTTGTTGAACAATGGCCTGATGGAAAAAGCTATCTTACAGGCTTTTCGATTGGTGACGGACATCATGATTATTCAGGACTGGGTTGGATTGTCATAGTACGAATTCCAGTTGAGGACGCATTTGCACCTGTTGATACCTTAAAAAGCTTCATTATTAAACTTGGTACATTTACTGCTGTCATCTTTGCGGTCATAGGCTGGCTTCTCGCCGGGTTTGTAACAAGTCCATTACGGAAAATAACGAATGCTGCCCATAGTTTGAGACTAGGAAATCAAGCGGCGATCCCCTACATAAAAGGGATTCATGACCTTGAACTCCTTTCTGGTTCACTTAGGGATCTCGTTGATTCTTTGATCCGGACTGAGTCCGATTTGGGGGAAATGGAGACCCTTGCACGTCAGGATCTTTTAACCGGCCTTGGCAACAGAGTTGCTCTGGAACAATTCCTAAAAAAACCAAACAATATGGGGCATTCATTGGCTTTCTTATATTTAGATCTGGATGGATTTAAACAAATCAATGATTCTCATGGACATCAAACCGGAGATATGGTACTCAAAGAAGTGGCAAACAGACTAAAAGAGAGTACAAGAAAAGAAGATTCCATCTTCAGACTTGGTGGCGATGAGTTCCTTATCGTAATAGACACACCAAATAAACCAGTAGAACCTATCCTTAATACAATCGCATATAAACTTATCGAAAATATTAACAAGCCTTATATTTTCGATAAGGTCATGCTAAAAGTCGGATGCAGTGTCGGCGGTGCAGTTTGGCCCGATCATGATACCGATCCGTTTACCGTCATTAGTTATGCTGATGAGGCCCTATATGCTTCCAAGAGGAACGGTAAAAACAAATTCACTTTCCATCTAAATTAAAAACAGATGCCAGTAGCATGTACTCCTGGCATTATGTTTGGTCAGGCTTAGTGTAATTTGGATTTCAAGAACTCCGCTGTTCTTCCTCACTGCAGCTAGTTAAAGAACAATGATAGTCATTGATAATGTATATAAATGAAACACTTCTTCAAAAGGTTTCAATGTACTGGGAAACAAATTCATTTTATACCTCCTCAGCCTTGTCCTTTAAAAATTCCTCCAGCCATTCATCATCTACTGGTCCGTTGGTGATTTCATATTGATACTGATCGTGTAATAGAATATTCCTTTCAATTAACGAAGGCATGGTCGTTCTGTCGTCTTCGTATTCTAATTGAAACTTGAATTGCTCATCAGGATATTCTGAAACAAAATCACGGTCCCCGCTTTTTTCACCTTATATTGACTTAAGAAATCCATTAGCTCTTGAAGTGAATCGTCATCTGTTATTTGACGATTATATGCCATATCATCTTTTATCGGCAGATGCTTGAAATAAACCTTTTCGATATGTGCTGAATCTAGCACGTCCGTCAAGTTCTTTTCACGATAATTGTTCCATATGGAAACTCCATATGTAAGGGAAATTAAGATTGCGACTGTTAAAATATAAAAGTTTCTCTTTTTCAAACCCTCTCTCCTCCCTTATGTGATAATATCCTCCCTAAAATAATGCCATAAATCCAGTGCCCTGCCATCCATACTAAAAACGCATATGCATCGGTAATTGACGGTGTCCGTTCTGAAAGAAGTGTCGATGGATATAGCAGTAAGCCAACGATTAAACTCACTCTTAATACTAATCGATAAATGGCTGCTTTCTTAAGGCTCTTTCTGTTTATGTACACATTCAATATTAAGGCAAGCATGATCGAAATGACCAAATGTAAACCGAATTCAATAATCTCTGGTAATTGTATGTTTTTAATGATTGGCACGTAATCCACATTCAGCAATAAGGTATATACCTTGAGATTCGTAAAGTCTTGAATCCATTTCAGGAATAGTCCGAGGGCTATTCCTGAAACCAACCCACCGACTAATGATTTCAACGTTGATTTCCTCCTCTAATATTTATCCAATTTCAAACTTCATTCACTCCTTATTTATTCGTGGAATTAGTGAATATTCCTTTATACGGTTTTTAAAAAAGGCTCCTTGACTTCACAAGATAAACGGATTAATTCCGTTTAAATTCAAAACGACCCTCATTTCCTTCAAAATAAGAGTCGTTTTTCCGCTTATTTAATTGGAATCGGAGGATTTTGTCCAATTGTTAGCAGTCACCGGAAATTTCTCCGACTATACTGCTCCAAAAGCGACCTCTAAAGATAATAGCAGGAAATTCTCCGCTTAGTAATTCCCATATGGCTACGATAGTCAACTTTAATGATAACTGAGTTTACGAACTCGAGATGTCCTTTCCTTTGATAAACATTCAGTCACTTCCTTTGTATAGTGAGAAATTTTATATATACATAGGAACAAAACACTCCGAGTTAACCAAAATATTTCGCATACTCTTCTTCAAGTAAATGAGGGTTCAGTTCTTCATAGGCCAACTCCTTGGAAGATATACAAAGTCCGGCGCAAATTGTACCTAGCTTAAGTGATTCCTCTGTGGACCTGCCCTTTGAATAACCGTATAGGAAACCTGAAAAAAAGCTATCCCCTGCCCCATTTGCATCTTTGTATTGATACTCGTTGATAATCGGGGTTTCGATCCATTTGTGATTATCAGTTAAAGCAGTAGATCCATTTTTTCCGTGTGTGCAGACAACCAGCTTTTTACCCATGGATATCCACTTCTCCATCATAGGTTTATAATCAGGCATATTGTCAGAACTGACAAAGATATAGTCTGCGACTTCAATAAAGTCCTCATGATAAGGGTTGCCGGGATTATAGTCGTGTAAATCGGTCCACACAGGTTTATTATATTTTTTTATCATAGGGATCAGTTGCTTTGTGTAAGCAATGATGTTCAAAACAACCAAATCAGCCTCTTTGATTAGCTGCTCAATCCTATGCAAATTCAGATGCAATTCTGATGATGACTGGGTAACAAATATCGATATCCTTTCTCCTATAGGACTCATCAAGTTGATATGCCTCTCTGTCCCCCGCGGGTCATGATCATAAATAAAATCTACGCCGCTTTCACCCAGTTTCATTCTAATTTTCGATCCATATTCATCATTACCAATGATGGAATGAAGTGTTGCAGGCACCATAAGCTTTGAAAGGTTTAATGCTTTCCCCGCACCAGTGGAGCCCAGAGTCTCTGAAAAAGCTGCAAAGTGAATTGTTTGAGGCACAGGATCTGGAAGTTTTTCCAGATGAATAATTGAATCGAATGTGGTTCCACCTATAATAAGTACATTACCCAACTTTATTTCCTCCTTTTTCCAATAGCTTTTATTAACAAAAATTCCGAAGACTGCGAATCAAACTTTTTTTCGATAAATCAAGCATAACAGATAAATCTCAAGACCTTATCTTCTTCTTTGTCTAGCCGTCAACAAATTCGAGAACTATATTTGACTGGAGACAATTTTAGATAGGGGACAACACCCACTTGAGAGACATTGGCTAAATAAAAGCCACCTGTTTCAACAGGTGACTTTTGAACGATGGTATGACCAGTATATTTAAATTACCAAACTAATTTTTCTTGATAATATTAGTAAAAGGTATCAATATACATTCATCAACCCTGATTCGTTGGCCTAATGATAATTTCATTCACAGCAACTGATGCAGGTTGTGAAAGTGCATATTGAACGGCGTTCGCAATATCCTCACTTCGTATAGAAGGAAGGTCCGGGTTCTCAAATATTGGCTTCACTTCTGGATCTACAATTAAGTTTGGCAGCTCTGTATCTACGACTCCTGGTGAGATGGTTGTAGTCCTGATATTTGATTTCGTCAATTCTTTATTCAGCCCTTCCATTATAACCCTGGCAGCAAACTTCGTTGCACAATAAACTGTTCCTGAAGGGAAGATTCCATGACCTGCTACTGAAGCTGTCGTGATGATATGCCCACTGTTTCGTTCAAGCATGTGTGGAAGGACCGCGCTGACGCCATGTAAGACTCCTTTAATGTTAACATCTATCATTTGATTCCACTCTTCCACTCTATTATTCTTCATATAGGAAAGTGGCATGATTCCAGCATTATTGAAAAGTACATCGATTTGACCGAACTGTTCCAAAGTGAAACCGGCTAGACTTTGTACCTGCTCCAATGATGTGACATCGGTTGCTTTATATATAGCTGAACCGCCAAGTGCTTGCAGCTCCTCTGCAAGCTGCTGCAACCGATCTTCTCTTCTGGCAGCAAGAACGATTTTCGCTCCTTCAGTTGCTAATTTAACAGCTGTTGCTCGGCCAATGCCGCTGCTTGCACCTGTAATGATTACGACCTTATTTTTAATTGCTGACATAATTCCCACTCCTTTTTTCAATAACAGTTAATAATTTACTAGCTTCTTCAAGTGCATTTTTGAGTAGATAATTCACTTTATTAATCAGTCTGTTTATAGAAGTTCTCCATAAAAAATAGTCATGCGTTCCCTTCTCCAATGCAGCAATTCTATTTATTGAGGAGAGCGAAGGAATTGGGGATAAACGAATCGCTGCATCATGCTCGAAAATATCCGTACTAACATAATTAAGGGGAACAAGATTGCGCGAGATCGCCATAATGATCTTATTTATTTCTTTCTGTTTTTCAATCGACAAATTTGATGACGATAAATCGGATTGTGCATTCGTAAGGACTTCTTCCAGTTTATTTAATCGTTCCACCGTTATGTTCAAATCGACTTTATCACCGGCTGCTGTTTGATACTCTTTAATTGTGTCTTTGATCTCTTTTACCGCTGCCAGCTGGTTAATTGGCAATATAGCATCGGTTAATACTTTATAGATAGAGAGGGCATAGATTTCACAATCACGTTTTAGGTTTGTCGGATCAATTTTATCGATTGTGTCTTCTACGGTATGCCACCACCAGCCAAATCCTCCTGCTTCTTTACCCGCAAAAACTTGAAACACTTTTTGAGACATCGGGTCATTGGATAACGGTTGTTCCGACATTCCCATAAACAAGGAAGGAACTCCCGCTCCCCAGAAGGACTGGTCTGCGTATTTCCCGTACCTGCTTCCGATGTAATTTTGGCCCGTAATCTTCTTCACATAGTGAGAGGCTAAATCCTTAGTTTCACTCATGCAATTGCTTTCGCTCAGGATGGTAGCTCCCTTGCCTCCGACAGAATCTATATAAATATGCATGACGCAATTTTCGTGGATTTCTTCCCAATGACGATCACAGTAGGCCTGTGATCCTGCATATCTTCCATGCGAATGTCCAGACCAAAAAGCGAACCGTATCGATCGTTTCAATTCCTCTTTATATTTTGAAAGCACCCTTGCCACTTCTAACATCGTCGCATTCGCCGAGCCGTTATCCATAGCTCCATAATGCCATGAGTCAATATGGCCGCTGAATAACACAAAATGATCTGACTCTTCTTTTCCTTTAATATCAGCAGTTAATGTTGGTATTGCAGTCCATTTCGTTTCAACCTCGGTATATAGTTCTACCTGGCCTTTTCCTTCCTTCATGAACTGTTTAAGTATTACCCCGGTATCATCATTTATTGAAACAACAGGAATCTTTGGCATTTGAGAGATATTTTCAGGAGTTGGACTGCCCCATACAGTAGAAACAATCATTTCGTGGGTGTAGGGCCCATTGATAAAAATTGCAGCGAGGCCACCAGCATCACTTACCTTTGCAATAACTTCTGGGCTTGCAATTCCTTCAACAACAGCAACTTTCCCCTTAGAAAAAGAAAGCTTATCATTTGAATAGTCACCAATATAAACAGTTTCTCCACTTATTCCCCGCTCTGTAGTAGAGGGTGCCATTGAGTGAGTGATGCAAGTCAACTCAGTACCATCTATCTTTAGGCTCGTTTTACCAGGCAGAGAAATATATGCTTCGTGATAAGAAAGTTCAGTTTCTATCCCGAAGCTTTCCAAAGTGTGTTGAACATACTTAAATGCACGAAGCTCTTCTTCAGATCCTGACAACCTTACCTCTTTAGCGATTTCCTTGTTATAATCCATTAGTTGAGTCGCATCTATATGGGATATGATTTCTTTTTCAATCACCGTCAAATTATCCAAGGTTCTTCCTCCCATTAATTATTTATTAGTGAACGCCACTCTCGACCTAAAATACTCATTTCATAATAACTCCAGTAATCGTTTCCGATTCTAGATGCTTCTCTAATCAAGCCCTCGGTTTTAAACCCCATTTTCTGATAGAGTTTTAGAGCTGGAGTATTAAAATCATATACAGCAAGGCTAACCTTATGCAGATCAAATTGTTCAAATGCTATATTTAATAGCTTATTGACCATAAAAGGAGCTAAACCCTTGCCTTTCATATCGTCATCACCAATAAGGACGCGGCACATTCTCGCATTCCGATTACGCAGATTGATTGAACCAAGGGAAATATGCCCGATTACCTTCGAGGATTCAAGGTGTATAACCTTATACGCATGATTCTTTGCCCCATCTTTATTTGCTTCATTCAAGTACTTATTGAGCTGCTGGTCAGTCAAAGGATAGGTGAATCCTGTTCCGCTCCATTGAAATAAAAATTCAGGACTACTAATCCAACTTATAAGTTGTGGAATGTCCTCTTCTGTAAAGTGTTTTAATTCGATCATGGTGACTGGCTCCCTTTTAACCTTATATAGAGAAGGTGAAGCTCCCAAAAGCCTCACCTTCCATACTTATTGTTTCAACGTGTTAAATGCATCGAATTCTTTTCCGTTCAGCTTGCTGATTGCTTTGATAAACGTTTTGGTTGTATGTGGTGTGTCATAGAGAATGGAGAAATATTCTTCTCGTTTTTCTTTAGGAGTTTCTTTATAAGCATTTCCCACCATCCAACGGCCGTAATAGTAGCAAGGGAAATAGGTTTTTTGTATAGGGTCTGAGAAGAATCGGAAGGCATTGTTTGCTTCAATTTCGGTAATACCGCCTTTGTTGATTAAATAATCTATTGCTTCTTCCTCGGATACCTGACCGAGGTTAAACATATAGCAGGCGTTTGTTGTAAACATCCTTTGATAGTCAAGGTAATTCCTTGCAAGCAAATACTGTTGTTTTTGTTCATCTGTTACTCCAGGGGTTTCCTCGTTTACATCATCCCAGCCGAGGAAGCTCAAGGCTGTTTCAGGTCCACCTTCAAATAATGCATTGGTTGGACTGTTGATCAGGTAATATGAAGCTTCAAGTGGTAGTTTTCCTTGCTGGTATAAGTAATCCCATCGGCAGTAGAATGCTTGATGCCCAGGATAGCCTTCATGAGTCATAATTTGCGCAAGGATTGGCTCTGTCCATGGGCGGTCAATATTAAAAGTTAAATTCCCTCGGTAATTGCCAGTATATTTGGAATACCCGCTCCAAAATACTCCCCTGATCGGCTTGATCCAATCGATTCCATCCTCTTCTGGCAATCCAATCACCCTTTTCAAAGTACTTTGCTTGCTGTTTTCACGGAAGTTTTCCGCTACTGATGTCACCTGTTCAGGGTCAATCAATGTATCAGAACGCCATGCAGATGCTTTCTCAAATAAGCTTCCTTTGTAGCCAAGGTCTGACAATCCCTTCTCAACCAGCTCCCTCGCATGTTCTAACTGCTGGTCGGTTATCAAGGTGGACGGCAGCTCCTGGATGTTGGAAATTAGTTCTTCATATGGAACATTGTCACCCTGCAGGCTTCGGGCAAAATAGCGGAACCCGTTCGCCATCGCTCTCATATATTCTCCTTCATGTCCTTCTGCAGCTTTGAGGTTACTTTCTACCTCATCCAGAGATTTACCGATCTCATCAAAGCTGGAAAGTGTTGGCTTCACATGGCTGTAACTTGCCGTGGCAACCTCCTGGCTGTGTAACTTTTGCGCCTGCTCATTCAAGCTGACAACGATATTAACGATCTTTTCCCCAACTGTTTCATTCGTCCATCTCAACATGTTCTTTTCCTCCTTAATTGACCGATTCATATGCCACCCTCCATAGATCTCCAATATCGGTCAAGACAAGTTCTAGCATCATTTCATATAATCTTTCGCCTTTTTCAACCGTTGCCGCTCCAGCATTGCCTAGATAGCCATCTTCAAAAAATTTCATTCCTGATCTTTCAAACTTGATCTTCGGATTCATCTTTATCTGATGGTCACCGGCAAGATTTGGATCAGCTAGCTTCTCATCAATCGCGAGAATCAATGAAGTTTCGTCTTCTCCACCATGGCCGGGGCCTTTGGTGATTTCTAAAATTTGTTCGCGGTAATCCATCCACCAATTGATGGTTAAAACCTTCATCCCGATGTCTGCAAGCTTCTCGGCAACAGTTGTCAAACTTGGGATATTCCCTCCATGTCCATTGAACAAGACTATTTGGTCAAATCCATTCCGGTGGAACTCTTTCCCGATTTCAAAGACATATTGAGAAAAAGCTTCAGCAGAAATATCTATCGTTCCTTCAAATGGAGCAAGACCCCAAGAATGACCGTAAGCAACTTCAGGTGCCATCAATACACGATCACCAACCTTCTGGTCCAGTCTCCTGACAAACTCACGCGGTATCCATACATCCGTTCCAAGCGAACAATGCGGCCCGTGCATCTCGATCATTCCTATGGGCAGCAATACGGTGTCTACAGACTTTTTTACCTCTTTGAATTTAGAGGCTGTTAAATCCATCATGTACATAAAGTAAGACCTCCTTCATTTATTGGCATACTTCTTGATAATCTCAGCCATAAGTGCAGCCCTGTATGGAAGGTTCGATAAGTCGACATGCTCCTGCTCTGTATGAGCACCATCGCCAAGCGGGCCCATCCCATCGATTGTCGGGATGCCAATACCTGAGGTGAAGTTTCCGTCGCTAGCACCGCCTGAAGATCCTTCCTTCAATTCGTATCCGTGTGCCGAAGCGATCTCCTTAAGATCCTCATATAATTGAATCACTGGTTCCGTCCGTTCAAGTGGATATCGATCGATCTCCCCAAGCACCTCGACTTTTGTTCCTTTTACAAAAATTGGCCTGTTGCAGATTGCTTCTGAAATCTTTTCTGCCTGCGCCTTTTTAGTGATACGAACATCAATTTCTGCGACTGCTTCCTTAGCAATGACATTCCCTCGGGTTCCGCCATTCACTACACCGACATTTACCGAAATTCCTTCATCGCGGTTTGCTAGTTTCTTCAAATCTAGTATTTGATGAGCCAGCTCTTCGATAGCACTTGCACCATCCCACGCATTGATTCCAGCATGGCCCGCTATTCCTTCAATTTTCATTAGGAACTGTGCAGCTCCTTTTCTTTCTGTTTTTACTGCTCCATCCGGTCCGATACTTGATTCTGGGACAAATACGACGGAGCTTTTTTCTGCTTCTGCCAGGATTATTTCCTTTGAATGCGTACTTCCTACTTCTTCATCTGTTGTTACCAGGAAGGTGATTTTCCTGTTAAGCGGAACACCGGTTTCTTTCAATGCCTTTAATGCCCAAAGTGTAATTGTGAGGCCGCCTTTCATATCAAAGACCCCCGGGCCATATAGCAGGTTTCCTTCCTGCCTTATCGGCAGTGCACCTTCATCCCATACTGTATCAATGTGGCCGATCACTAAGATCTGCCCCTCCTCATCTCCTGTTCCATATGTAAATTTGTATTGGTTGCCAACTTCCGTTTTTTCAATCATTTCAACGGAATTCCCTAACAGTTTCTCGTATTCCTCTCTGAGGACTTTACCGCAATTATCAACCAAACCTTTTGTATGAGAGGGAGATTCGGCCTTGGTCAACCTAAGCAAAGTGTCAGTGATTTGGTTACTGTGCTCTTTAAGGTAATTTAATAAATCAGACATTCATCTAGTTTCCTTTCATTGATCGGGATAGCATTTGCTCTAAATTAATGGCTGCTTCAATCATTTTTTTGTCCTCAAAACATCTTCCGACAAGCTGCAGTCCAACCGGAAGCTTGCTTTTTGTAAACCCTGCATTAATCGTCAAAGCTGGGTGACCTGTTATATTGAATAACCCGGTAAATTTCATTTCAATATCTTCCTCAAGGACTGGGTCCTCATCTGGTGCAGGATAGGGAACAGTAGGCATGAGTAAAAAATCCACGTCTCTCAATACTCGGTCTACATTCTCTCTCGCATTCACTAATTCCTTTTTCGCTTTCAAGTAATCAAGCGATCGATGTACCACACCAGCTTCAATCTGTGTATATGTTAAAGGAGCATATTCCTCTTTCCTGGAAAGCCATTTTTCATGAATGATAGCCGCTTCAGGTAAAAGCACATTCATAAGAATCTCTTCTGTAAAATCAAAGTACTTCAACTCAATTTCCTGTACTGTCCATCCAAGTTTCTTTACCTGTTCCAATGCCTTGATATAAATACTTGCTACCTCTTCGTTAACATCTGAGATTTTGTCAGCTGGAAGAATTCCAATGGTATTTTTTTGAGTGTTTGGAAGTTTTGCAGAGTGAAAACCCGGCACTAGTGCACCCATCACAACCATTAAATCTTCCGGACTTTTTGCCAAGGGACCGGCATGGTCGAGTGATGGCGATAAAGGAAACATTCCTTCGAGCGAAAGTAAACCGTATGTTGGTTTAAGCCCGGCTATTCCACAATAAGAAGCGGGAATCCTTATTGATCCTCCTGTATCTGAACCCAGTGAAAACAATCCTATTCCGGCTGCCACCGATGCGGCCGATCCACCGCTGGATCCTCCAGCAGTCTTTGTCATATCCCATGGATTGTTTGTCTGGCCATAATCAGGATGAACAATCCCATAAGCAAACTCCAGCATATTGGTTTTACCAATAAGAATCGCACCGCAATTGTGCAAACTTGATACCAAGGGCGCTGTGTAATCAGGTATATAATCCTTCAAAATTCGGGACCCGCACGTTGTCCTGACGTCTTTAGTAAAATAGAGATCTTTCAGGCTATATGGAATGCCATATAAAACATGCTGCTCTTTATTTCTTAAAAAAGCAGCTTCAGCTTCTTTCGCTGCTTCCATGGCTTCAGATTCCAGAATTGTAATAAAGCTGTTCAGTTCAAAGTCAACTTCTTTAAGCCTTTCAAAAGTGCTTCCGATTAATTCAACCGGTGAGAGTTCTTTTTGCCTGTATAAATCAGCCACTTGCAAAATGGACAAATCATACCCCTGTTTCATCATTCATCACCTATTTTCAGTATAGGTTGGAATTGTCCGCCAGTGCTGGGACTTGAAAATTCACAATTCAGCCAGCCTTAAAGTTTCCACACTTTTTGACATTCCAACCCACTGAATTTGATGGAATAAAACGACCGCATACAATATAGTCCTGCGGTCGCTTAACTGGAATTATTCTTTCGTCATCTTCTGGAACGGTACATACCATGTGTTCATTGGATTGATTTCGTAACCTTTAACCCATGATCTTTGAGTAGCTTGAACAAGGCGCTGTGCAGGGAAGATATACGGCACTTCTTCACTCATGATAGCCTGGATTTCCTGGTAGATTTCCTCGCGTCTGGCTTCATCTACAGTCTTTCTGCCTTCTTCCAATAGCTGATCGACTTTGCTATTTTCATAGAAAGCAAGGTTGAATCCTGGCCCTTTACTAGTAGAATGAGCGAAGTACCAAAGATTGTAATCTGGGTCTGCGTAATCTGGTGTCCATGCTGCGAGTGCTAACTGATGGCCTCCTGAAGTGACAGTTTCCAGGAATGTCGGCCATGCCAATGTTTTGATTTTCAGGTCGACCCCAATCTTTTTAAAGTCGGATTGCATCATGACCGCAATATTTTTACGTACTTCATTATTCTCAGAAATCAGGATTTCCGTTTCAAAACCGTCTCCGAGCCCCGCTTCCTCAAGAAGAGCCTTTGCTTTATCAAGATCGAAGTCATATTGCTTCACATCAGGATTATATCCGAACATGCCTTCTGGAATGATTCCGCCTATGCGCTTACCCGCTCCCAGAAGAATATCATTATTGATAGATTCATAGTTTACTGCGTGTGCCAATGCCTGGCGGACTTTTACATTATCAAGAGGTTTCTTCTCCATATTAATGGCGATATCATCAATCTGGTATCCAGGCTGTGTGATGATATCGATTCCTTCCGTGCCTTCCATCTGCTTCATTACATCTGGGGAAAGCATAGAGTAATCCAGCAAATCCACTTCGCCTTTTTCAAGCATTAACCTCGCAGTTGAAGGTTCATTGACAATCATAATGTTTACAGTTTTTAATTTCGGTACTTCTCCCCAATAATTTTCATTTGCTTTTAACACCATTTTCTGACCACGATCCCAGCTATCAAGAACATATGGACCTGAACCCATTTCTTTATCAGCAAGGTAACTTTCTCCAAGATCATCACCATGGTTCTCTGCGAGTTTAGGATTGACGATGTTCGCAAAAACGGTACCAAGTGTTTTTAAGAATGGCGCAAATGGTTTTTCTAAGTTGATTTTGATTGTATGGTCATCAACGATTTCAAAGCTATCCTTTGAAATGACCTTTTTGAATTGTCCTGCTGCAGATTTCCCGATATCAATTGCACGGGTGAATGAATACTGAACTGCTTCAGCAGTCACAGGAGATCCGTCGTGGAACTTCGCTTCCTTATTCAGATAAAACGTATAAGTTAATCCATCGTCGGAGATATCCCATTTTTCAGCTAGTTGAGGTTTCACTTCAGTATCTGTTCCATCATAAGTAACAAGGCAATCATAAAGCATATAAGTTACCCGGAATGAAGTATTAGCAGCAGTTCCATGTGGGTCAAGGTGAGGTATATCCTGGTTGGTGGCGAAATTGAAGACTTCAGGATTTCCTGAACCCTGTGGTTCTGCTGGCGTTTCGTTTTTAGTTCCTTCGTTTTTTCCTTCTGTCGGTGCAGTTGTCTCCTGGTTATACTTATTACAACCAGTCAAAGCAAGCAACAGGATCAGCGCCATCGTCATCACTCTAAACAAGATACTCTTCCTCTTCATTTGTTTCCCCCCAGATTTTTAGTGGATTTTCACTTTCAATGCTTTAAAAGGCAGGAATCACCCCTTTCAAAGAAATATGATTACCTATTTTTAGGATCGAGCAAATCTCTCATGCCATCACCTAATAGGTTAAAACCTAAAACTGTAAGAAGAATGGCCAATCCTGGGAAAGTTGCTGCCCACCAGGCATCTCGAAGGATTTCCCTGCTCGATGAAAGCATTGCTCCCCATTCAGGAGATGGAGGCTGGGCTCCGAGGCCGATAAAGCTTAGACCAGCTGCAGCTAGAATGACAAAACCCAAATCCAGGCTCGCCTGAATACTAGCAGGTGCAATTGCATTAGGAACGATTTCCTTAAATAAAATCCTGAATGGGTTCGCCCCTATCGCCCTGGCTGATTCTATAAACTCTGAGCTTTTTATTGACAGGACTGATGAGCGTACAATCCGTGTATACCAAGGCCACCAGGTGATCGCTAATGCAAGCAATACGTTTTCAATCGACGGTCCTAGCGCTGCGGCAATGGACATTGACAGAATGATGCCTGGAAAGCTGAGGAAAATATCTGTAAGCCTCATGATGATTTGGTCTACCATACCACCTACATAGCCAGCGATGGCTCCGAGGATGGTCCCGATTGGAAATGAGATTAAAACCACCATAAGCCCAATCTTTAAAGATATCCTTGTTCCAAAAACAATTCGGCTCAAAATATCCCTTCCTACTTCGTCAGTACCGAACCAATGATCTGAGCTAGGCGGAAGCAATTTTTGTCCCAGATTTACCTCCAGTGGGTCCTTTGGGGCAATCCATGGTGCGAATATAGCCAGTATAATGATCATTGCTACGAGGAAAATCCCTAATACTGTTAAAGGACTTTGTAGAATTCGTCTACCCATTTTCTGCCTCCTTTTTAATCATAATTAAGTCGCGGATCGACAACTTGATAGAGTATGTCAATGATAAGGTTTACTATAATGAAAAGAACAGCGATAAGAATCGTCACGGCCATAACCGCTGGAAAGTCCAGATAGGTAATGGCATTGACTGCATACTTGCCTAGTCCGGGCCAGGAGAACACCGACTCAACGAGGACACTGCCTCCGAGCGAATGGCCAAATGTCATCCCAAGGAGCGTCATGATCGGCATCATTCCGTTTCTTAATGCATGGCCATAAAGTACTCGCTTCTCTGACCCGCCCTTTGCAAATGCCGTTCTGATATAATCACTTCTTAACACTTCAAGCATAGAAGATCTTGTCATCCTTGTAATCATCCCGATTGTCACGGCAGCCTGGGTAATACCAGGAAGAATTAAATGGATCAAGGCTGATTTAAACACTGTCCAATTCCCTGTAAGAAGAGAATCAATAGTATACATACCGGTGATTGTCTCCGGAGGAGTTAAACCTGTATCCAACCGACCTGATCCAGGCAATACACCTAGCTTCAAATAGAAGAATAATAGAAAGATGATCCCCAGCCAAAATGCAGGCATGGCCACACCTATGAGTGCCATGACCCTGGCAAATTGGTCAGCTATTTTATCCTTCTTGCTCGCACTAATTACACCTAATGGGATGCCGATCAATATCGTGATGAACATTGAAAAAAAAGTTAATTCCAGTGTTGCCGGAAAATACTGTTTGATATCTTCCATCACGGGTTGGTGTGAATAGTTGGAATTCCCTAAATCCCCTTGAAGCAAATTTTTCATGTAGTTGAAATACTGTACATACACAGGATCATTGAGGCCCATTTTTTCCTGCAGTTCCTCGATTACCTTTGCATCTGCATATGGACCTGCAGCCAAACGGGCTGGATCACCTGGAATGGTATTCGAGATGAAGAAAGTTAAGATGCTGATCCCGATTAGAATGGGAATCATGAGCAGAACCCTTTTTAGCGCATACCGTAATGCATCCATCTACCCCGCCTCCTTTTAGATTAAGAAATATTGACTTGTGTTTTGCTACTCTGCTCAGGATGTACATGGATGCACGAAGCCCAGTGTCCCATCGCTTTTTCCCTGAGCTCAGGTGTTTCCACTTTACATTCAGGAGTAGCCACTGGACAGCGTGTATGGAAGGCGCAGCCTGTCGGAGGATTGATTGGGCTTGGCAAGTCTCCCTGTAATATAATTCTGTCTCGCTTTTTTGTCGGATCAGGAAGCGGTACGGCTGTCAGCAGTGCCTTTGTATAAGGGTGTAACGGATTTCTGTACAACTCTTCGACATCAGCGATTTCAACGATTTTACCTAAATACATAACAGCCACTCTGTCGGATATATGCTGAACAACGGAAAGGTCATGTGAGATGAACATATAGCTCAAATTAAAGTCTTTTTGAAGATCGACCATAAGATTCAGAACCTGTGACTGAACCGATACATCAAGCGCTGAAACTGGCTCATCTGCGATGATCAATTTTGGGTTCAAGGTAAGTGCGCGGGCTATGCCAATCCTTTGCCTTTGTCCCCCGGAGAATTCGTGAGGATATCGATCTAGCTGGTCCTTGCGTATACCAATTTTATCGATCAGACCCTCCACTACTTTCCTTCTTTCCTGCCTGCTCCCTACCCCGTGAACGATAAGCGGGGTTTCAAGGATTGTACGGACTGTACTCCGAGGGTTCAATGAAGCATAAGGATCCTGAAAGACAATTTGCATATCCTTCCGCAATTCTTTCATTTCTTTTCTTGGAAGGTGGGTGATATTTTTTCCTCCGAAAATGATTTCGCCGGAGGTTGGTTTGAGTAGTTGGAGGATTGTACGGCCCAGACTTGATTTTCCACATCCAGATTCGCCAACAATTCCTAACGTTTCACCTTGCTCAATGTGGAAGCTTACTCCATCCACAGCTTTAACTTTTTTCTTTTCACCGAGAAACCCTTTTTTAATGGTGAAGTGTTGCTTCAAGTCCTTCACTTCCAGAAGAGCCATTCAATTCTCCCTCCTTTTCTTCGTATAGCCAGCAAGCTGCTGAATGATCTACTCCTACATTGCTCATTGGAGGAGTTGTACCTTTGCAAATCTCCATCGCAAAATTGCAGCGTTCAAAGAATCGACATCCATTTGGCATTTTATCCGGTGAAGGAACCATACCAGGAATGGACCCGAGTTTAGCTTTTTTAACCCCAAGTTTAGGTATCGATTCAAGAAGTCCCTTTGTATAGGGATGCTTAGGATTTATAAATAACTCTTTCACCTCGGCCTGCTCGACAATTTTGCCAGCATACATGACAATTACGCGATCACAAACCTCTGCAACTACACCAAGGTCATGGGTAATCATGATAATGCCCATCTCGTTAACTTCCTTAAGGTGGTTCATCAGATCGAGTATTTGTGCTTGAACGGTTACATCCAGTGCCGTTGTTGGTTCATCACAGATCAAGAGACTTGGGTTGCATGCCATGGCAACTGCAATCATGATCCTCTGCCTCATCCCGCCAGATAATTGGTGAGGATATTCCGAAGCAATTTCCTCTGCTCTTGGCAACCCCACTTCTTTTAAAAGCTCAATGACTCGTTTTTTTCGTTGCTCCTTATTCAACTCTGTATGAAGGATCAGCGTTTCTTCAATTTGTCTGCCAACAGTGTGAAGGGGATTCAATGAAGTCAACGGATCCTGGAAAATCATTGCCATTTTATCGCCTCTGATTTTTTCCATCTTCCTCTTTGAAAAGGATGTAATATCATTTTTTTCAAGATGGATTGCACCCTCAAGCTTCGCTTTGTCAGGCAATAAACGCATAACCGATAGTGCTGTCATACTCTTCCCGCAGCCTGACTCACCTACAATACCCACTGTCTCTCCTTTATTTACTTGAAGAGAAATCTCGTCTAGGATTTTCACGTATTTTCCATCTCTTTTTAGAGATAGAGACACGTTATTCAGTTCCAGTAACATAAAGACACCACCTTTATATTGTCAGAAGGCCTTTTACCTCTTTTAGTTCGTTCAGTGCGTGAACATAATGATCGGAAAACTCCCTGCTGACTCTATCTGTATCCTTTGATTTCAAAGCATCCAGTAATTTTCTGTGGTTTTCAACAACAAGCGCGGCTCTCGCAGGTAGCTTATGTGCGACTGTTAAGAACATGGCTCCTACTTGTGTATCCAGCTGTTGATGCATGTGGATCAACCTTTTATGTTTGGAAGCACTGACGATCAATCGATGAAAATCAATGTCACATTTGGCCTCCGTTTCCAGGTCCTTCTCGTCCATTGAATGTTTGAATTCTTCCAGAAGGTCTTCAAGTATGCTAAAATCCTTATCTCTTAAATGGGGAATTGCAAGGGTTGCAGCTTTTGCTTCCAGCAATGCCCTAAGAGTGTAAATCTCATATGCATCCTGAGACGAAAGCGTCGTAACATGGGTCCCTTTATTTGTTTCATGTTTGATTAAACCTTCATTTTGCAATGATCTCAAAGCTTCTCTTATCGGGCCGCGAGATATATTAAGACTTTCTGCCAGCTGAGCCTGATTAACCTTCTCCCCTGGCTTTAACGACCCGTTCAGGATCATTTTCCTTATGATTTTCGCAACATGATCTGAAAGATTTTCATGATTTAACTGCATATTTTTTCTCCGCTTTCGTATAAGACTTTTAGTTTGTATAAGTGATCCCAATCCATTTGGATAGAACCTGTTTCAATGTCTTTGATTAGTGTCACTAGCAATTCAGTTAAAGGCATGGGTATCTGGTGGATTGCTCCAATTTCCAGAATGGGAACCAGCTGTGAATCAATTTCCGTTCTTCTTTTTCGGACAGCCAGGTCTCTCCAGATTCCACTTTTAGTTTTCTTGTTTGACGCCATTCTTTGTGCAAGCTTTTCAAGCTGGTAATCAAGAACTTGCTGATCACGACTCTCTCTTGGGTAGACTAGGTCAGGAACCCAATCATCAAAACCGATTGGCTTGACGCCTTCCTTATCGGCAACCTCCAGTATTTCCGAACAAAGTTCCATCAGCGTTTCCCTAAGATCCACTTTCCTTACCACGGCTGCCATCGTTTCATCCACCAAAGCCGTTGCATATAAAAGTCCAGCATAAGACATTTTCCCCCAGAGATACCCCCATATATTATCCGTAACCTGGGCTGGTCCCCAGCATTGGAGGATTTTCTGCAAATCAGTTACACGTTGACTAATTTGTCCATCCAATTCCCCTATATAGAGCGCTGCTACTCCGCCATAAAGAATCCTGCCTGGCTCTAAGTAGTCCGCGGAAAAATTTACGAAGCAGCCAATCGTCTTTTCTCTTCCTATCAAGCTGGCAATCTCGTTCTCGCATAGCCCATTTTGGAATGAAACAACATTGGTTTTTTCGCCAATAAGTTGTAAAAATGGCTTTAGTGCTTCTCTTGTATGCTGTGCCTTAACACACAGGAACACTGTATCAAGAACTTTGTTTACTTTGACTAGCTGTTCAGGAGTATAAGCATCACATTCAACAGTAAAGGTTTCTTCCGGCCCCTCGATTCTTAGACCTCTAGTGTTCATTTCATGTACATGATCCTGATCTTTATCGCAAAAAGTTACCTTGTTGCCAGCTTTGACAAGGTGGGCCCCCAGCACACCGCCAATTGCGCCTGCACCAATCACTGTGATTTCCATTGAACTCCTCCTAAAAAAGTTGTTGTCCGCCGTCTGCTGAAATGGTTTGGCCGCTCACATAACTCGCGAAGTCCGAGGCAAAAAACAGAACCGGATGGGCAATATCTTCAGGTTCTCCCAGTCGCTTCACGGAGATTGATTTGATCAGATTTGCCTGTTCCTCCATCGTCATTCTTTCCCACTGCTTCTTTGTGGACGGATTCGAAATCACAAAGCCGGGGGCTACGTTATTGACGGTAATTCCAAAAGGACCGAGTTCTTGAGCCATTTGTCTCGTAAAGCCTATTTGACCAGCCTTTGCACTGGCATAGGCCTGGATTCCCGTAAGACTCGTACTACGGCCAGCTCCACTTGAAATATTAATGATCCGGCCATAATTCTGCTTTTTCATATAGGGAGCAACTTCCTTTGTCGTATAAAATGCTGCATCCAGATTAACAGCAAATATCTTTCGCCATTGTTCAGGCGTCACTTCTTCAACTGACTGATGAATTTGGCCACATACTCCTCCAGCGTTATTAACCAAAATATCAATCTTTTTGTTTTTTTGGACTGTATACTCCACCAGCTCTTTTACACTATTCGCATCTGTTATGTCACAAGAATATGTATCGAAAGTGTTATCTTTTTTATTCAACCTTAGCCAATCATTAAGTTCACTTTTCACTTCTGTTAGTTCCTGGTCCAGTATGTCAGTACCAATCACTGTGGCTCCGTGCATGAGAAATGCTTTGCAAATTCCTTTGCCAATTCCATGTGCTGCACCAGTAACGAGAACAACTTTCTCTGTAAAAATTGTCGATTGTAAACTGTTAACACTTTGATTCAAAATACCACCCCTCCGGTTGGTCCTGGATATTGGTAACACTATATAACAGGCTTTATATCTCTGTAAAGAATATTTTTTTGAATATTAACAATATTTAAAAATCAAAACTATCTTTGTATAAAGTATTTAGTTGCCTCCGGGGTTTATGGATTATAGTAATATACTGAAGAATATGCTTTCATCTGCATTAAATAGTCCTTTTTCACAGAAATTATTATATTTATACAAATTCATGAATAGGAAGAGGAAAACTACTACAAAAATAAAATTCATTAATTTTTTTTAGTTGATTTTCTAATGCAGACAGATAACAAGGAGATAGTATCGCTAAAGATATACTCGAGGATATTTTTAATTTTTTCCCCAGGAAACCAGGAAACGACATATTACAAGAATTTTTGTAACTCAAAAAAGCACACATTCGCTATACAAATGTGTGCTTTCATTTATCGAATAATTACAGCTTCCTGACCTTCTCTCCATCAACAATCTTTATATTAATCATACTTGAATCCCCACTTATAGAATCGACTCCTATCCGAGAAAGTTCCATTTCAGTTTCAATGTTGACTGTTTCTCTTTCTTTCCCATGGAGGATGACTTCGTAAGGACCTCCTTCATTCAATAAAGACAGCATCGGCATATCATCTTCAAAAAGGTACTTTTTATAGAACTCTATATTGAAGCGGACGGGATGATTGCTGTGATTTTCAAATGGAAACTGGCAGTTGGCAGTAAGTGTTTTTTTATTTTTCGTCTCAAACACGCAGCTGCTACTCTCTCGGTCATATTCGATTGCGTAAATACCTGTTGCTAATGTGTTCTGGTAGGCATTCACCATCTCCATGGGCAGGAATACCACAAGTAACATTGCGATTAAAACCATGCGGACATGGTATTGATCAAGCGATTTAACTAGGAAAAATAAACTGATGATAAAGAGTAGGAGGCCAGTGACGCCAATATAACTGAGTCCGTCCATGGTATTGATTGGGAACCCAAAAGCAACAGATATTTCCTGCCCTCTAGGATATTCATGGGGGAAAGGAAAATTCAAAGCAGCGGAAATAGAGAAAAAGATAATAGCCAGGATCAAATATTTTTTATTCTTGATCATTTCAGTTCATTCCTTTCCACCAGGCACCTTATTGAGATGGGACAAGCTTATAGAGTACATCAAACTGAATCAGCAACAGCGTGATCCCAATCAATACGACTTCTTCGGCAATGGATAGTATGGATTCTTTAGGCTGTTCAGAAGCTTTCCATTCAAAATAAGCCCTCAGGAAATGTTGAACAGTGAACAGTAAAGTCATGATTAGAAGAAAAAGATTTACCGAAAAATCTTCATACATTAATTGAAAAAATAAATATACATAAGCGATATCCGTCGCAATACGGAGAACCCACTCTAAGTTTCTATGCGTTTTATTTATATGATTATAGGAAAATGCTTTCCCTTGAACTTTTGGAATATTGAGCACTTTTCTTAAAAAGAATTTCATCAACCAGATGATGACAACGATCCAACCAATTAGAATAAAAATTCCATGAACTCCCTCCTTACCCATCATGTTACCATCTTATTCCATTGAATAAAATAGCAGTCGTTTATTTCACGGAAAAATTGTAACGGGTGGAGGCATAGACCATATCATGGCATCCTCTTTTTTCAATTAACTCTCCTTACAATCAATTAAAGAAAACATAAAAAGGACCTTCCCATAAAAAGCGGAAGGTCCTTTAATGTTAGTTTTTGCCCTTCTTCTTCTTCACATTGATGTCAAGCTTGCCATCTGCCGTTTTCCTAGTTTCATTTCCATAGGAGTCAACAGCTTTGACCTCAACGATGGCCCCTTCTGCAACAACATCCTTAGTTGCAGTATAGTATCCCACATAGTAACCTGGTGAGACTTCACGCAGAGGAAGCTCTGTTGCATTCGCAATCTGAGCGTTGCTCGTTAATGGCATATGAATCACGAATGTTGTATCCAGATCACCTTCACTTGTGAATTCGATTTTCACACTTTCCCCTTTCTTCAATGTTTGATCCTGGTCAGGTTTCAAGTCTGAAATCACTGGGGCAGTGTATTTTACATCAACATTTACAGATTCTTCAGTTACATTTCCAGCTTTGTCTTTTGCAATTACCTTGATTTCGTTCATTCCCTCATCCAGCATGACCCTGGCTGAGTAGGTTTCGTTTTCAACCTTCGCTGCCGAACCGTTAACCGTTACACCTTCAAGGTTCGCATCCGCAATTTTACCGGTAACGGTTACCGTTTCTTTATTAATCTTGCTTCCATCTGAAGGTGATGTAATTGACAATTCAGGTGCGTTTGGATCAAAGACCACTGATACTGGTTCTGAAGCATCAGTAATTCCTTGTTCTGTTGATGCCTTGGCTGTCAGTACATTCGTACCTTCATTGAGGGTAACTTCCACTGAATATGCACCTTGATCGTTCGCAGAAGTGGTTGCAATTTCTTCCCCATCATTGTAGATATGAACAGCCGTTGTTGGTGCTGCTGACCCTTCTACTGTGACAGTACCTTCATTTGTAAATGAACCATCTGCAGGTGAAGAGATGCTTGGCGCAGTCCCTTCATAATCGACCACTGCACGAATCATATAGTTTCCTTCATCCTCTGGAGATTGTGACCAGCTTCCGCCCACCAGCTGCCAGCTTCGTAATGCATTCTCCCCGTTTTCATCAGTAGCGAGGCCTGGTGAAGCTGTGTTGATGCCTGCCTGGATGTAAACCAGGTAGAAATCTCCTTCAACTACGATGCCATGTCTGCTTAAATCAATATGTGTCCATTCGCCATTTCTTAATGCGGTGGCGTCGATTGGGCCAGCCAGCTTCTTGCCTGGTGCACCGTCAGTGCCACTTGCATCGTAAACTTCCACTTTGAAATCTGTACCGCCCGGAACCGGCCATTCTGTATCCCAGAAACGGAACAGTCCGCCAGTAACCAATGCTTTGTCATTGCCCTCTGCCAATGACATCTTCACTGCCCAGCCATTGCCGGCGTCATAGAATGCACGTGCATTTTCAGCGCTGCCATCATCATAGCCAATTTCACCTGGATAACCGATGAACGGTTTGATCTCAAAGTTTTGCTCAACATCGCCATCAAGCGTCACGGACGCCTCTTGACTGTAGAAATGTGGCGCAATCACTTTTAAAGTGTATTCACCTTCATAAGCAGTCAGCGAGTAATGTCCATTTTCATCTGTGGCCACAGGAGCAATATTCGCATCCTCCAACAAGTAAACCGTCGCACCCTCAACAGGCTCACCGGTTGCTTTGTTCGTAATCGCACCAGAGATTGTGCCTTTTGGCAATTCTTCTAGATTGAAGTTGGTTGTTGTTTCACCATCTTGTTCAATGTTGACAGTTTGAGTCTGTGGACGGAAGCCATAAGCTTCTGCTACCACTGTAAAATCACCCGCAGCATGTGTCAGCTCGTAACTTCCATTTGCTGGGTTTGTTTTTACAGAGCGACCTGATTCAACAACCGTCACTTGAGCCTGCATAGGCAATGCCATTGGATTTGCTGAACTTTCAGCCTTTTGCTGCTTAGGCAATGACATCTGGATTTTATTTGGAACAACCTTTTCTTTCATGCTAGCTTTCGAATCATCCTTGTTAACTGTTGTGTCTGCCTTAACTGGCGCGGCAAGCGGAGTATCAGTTAAGGTTACATCATCCACATACCAGCCATCCCTAACTACGCTGCCATCAGTCGTTACGTTAAAGGCAACATAAATCCTCTGGCCAGCATATTCACTTAAATCAACCTCGCCATCGATCCAGCCATTCGAAAGATTGTTCACACGCAGTTTTTGCACCCAGTTAACAGCATCGGTGGAGACAAATACATGGCCATAGTCATAATTTCTCTCAAGGTTATACCATTGCTTGAACTGCAGGTAACTGCTGCCTTCCGGCAAATCGATTGGCGGCATTTGCAACGACATGTTTGCCCGATTTTGGTATGTTCCACCAAGAGTGGTTCCATAGACCTTCTCTCCTGAAAAAGCAGAGCCAGGACCACTTGTCGGCGTGCCCCACTCCCAGCTATTTGCATCTCCATAGGAAGTCCAGCCAGAAACATCATTTTCAAAATTTTGTTCATAGCCTACAGTGATTCCTGGCAAAACTGTTACAGTAAATTCGCTTACCGTTTCATTTCCACCAAAGTCCACTGCTTTCCATTTGTATACGAATTCGTTTCTGGAAACTGCTTCCCCAGGAATATTGGCCTGGTATGTTCCATCCTTATAGTTCCCGCCCGTACGTGCTGCGGTAACAGCTGACCATGATCCATCCTCCAATTGATATTCAACTTCGACATTTGTTACACTGATGTTATCGGCAGCTGAAGCCTCTAAAGTCAGTGGCATTCCTGCGAAAACCGTGGCAGGTTGGGAATGCTCCAACACCGGTGCTTCACTGTCGTCTCCATCCTTTGTTACCTGTCCTTTTAATTTCCCCAAACCAGAAACAACCGAGGAAACCGCATCAAAAACATTCAACAATCCAGAACCATAGCCATTATTCGGTGATTCAGGATAAGCATTGTCTGTTAAAGGCAAGGCTGTTGTCATTAAAATCTCTTCCAGATCATCAACAGTCAAACTTGAATTTGCCTGCAGCAGTAATGCGATTGCCGCTGAGACATGCGGCCCGGCCATTGACGTTCCGTTCCAGCCGCCTTCATATCCACTTCCAGGTACAGAAGACCGGATATTCACTCCAGGTGCAGTCAGTTCTGGCTTGATCTCGCCATAAGGTGACGGTCCTAATAATGAGAAACTTCCCCGGTTATTATTGATATCTGTCGCTCCTGTTGCGACTGATTCTGGATAATTGGCAGGGTTTGCAACAGATCCTGGACCGCCAGGATTGCTTAGAGTAGTATTCCCAGCTGAGAACTCAGGGAATATTTCAGCCGCTCTCCAAGCTTGAACCATAGGCCGGTACCATTCATCCAATCCCGGTCCGCCGCCCCAAGAATTGTTGACAACATCTGGAGCTAGATCAGGATTTCCATTTGGAGCGAGTATCCATTCACCAGCTTCCAATAAGTCCGCATCTGTCCCACCAGAAGCTGTAAATGCTTTAACAGCAATCCACTTTGCTCCCGGGGCAACTCCAATGGCATTTGATCCATCCGGCTCGGACCCCACCATTGTTCCGGTGACATGCGTACCGTGTCCATGATCATCATACGGTGCAGTTTGGCCGCGAACGGCGTCAAACCAGTTGTTTTCATGTGAAACCTGTCCCGAAACCGAGTCATAACCGCGGTATTTCTCCTGCAGGGCAGGGTGATTCCATTGAACACCTGTGTCTATGGATGCTACGGTAATACCGCTGCCATCGATTCCCATATCCCAGACAGCTGGGGCTCCGACATGATCAATATTCCATTCAATTGAATTCGTCTTGGCTGCAGGGTCCTGGACCGCGACAGCCGACTTTTCTGGTATAAACAGCTGCCTTGTCTCATTAGGAAGGATTTTATCAACCTCTGCGAAGCCTGCAACTTTATCCATAACCTCTTTTGTAGCTGTTACGGCTATGGCATTCACCACATGATAGGAGTGGACATCCTTAGCCGCGCCCCTCTTTTCTTGCTCCTTAAGGAATTCCATAATATCAACCTGGGTTTCTAGTGCCTTTGCTTTCAACTCAGTTACAATCGTGGATCGTTTTATTGACTTTGTCTTGGCTGGTGTTGCTTTCGCAAGACTTGCTTTTTTCTCTGCCTCTTTTGCGATGGCGTTCGTGTCTACCTGCTCTTTCATTTTTACCAGGAACGTTACTTTATCTTGATTTTCAAATTGCGTATAAAGCTTTTCATTCACTTTTTGTTTTGCGGTCTGGACAGCTTCCTTTGCAGAAACACTGACTCCCTTTGTTGCTGCATTTGTCTGCATCTGAGGCTGAAGCAGCAATGGCACCACAAGTGCCGTTGATAGAAGTACGGATAATAATCGGCGTTTTTTACGTTTCAGTTTCATCCATCTACCTCCTAAGTATTTTTCCTTTGAATTTCTTTCCTGCCCTCCTTTCGTCGCACACTCTATGTCAAAATAGATGCTAAATTAACCATAGCCTTTAGCGGAAAGAAGGTTTGTCGAATTTTAGGACAATAAAAGCGAATATTCTGAAAATGATTATTTGGTTGTTATTGGGAAATTAACAAAATAATTCTTAATGAGTGTTATCACCTATTTATCAGGCTAATTCCAATACCTTCTAATTATTACCAGGTAACATTCCGACAAATTATAGTTGCCAGGACAGAAAAAAGATTCTTTTGACCTATATCCAGCGGCATTTTTCAGCACAAGTATGTTGATGCCATACAAGATCACCAAATATATCGACATGAAAGACCTCACTTGAACACTGAGCCGAGTATATCTATTTGCGTGCGAAATCTGCATCAAATTAAAAATGTCTGCAAAAAAAATAGAGGCCAGTGCCTCTGCATAATGTATTTATTCAACTGTAAAAGTAATCGTCTGGTTAAAGGTCTTTTCCAATAGAGATTCCATCCATACCTCGAGTCCATATGTCCCTTTTTCATACCCGCCTATACCGATTTTGATTGTGATTGCCTCGCCCGGACTGACCACCTGATTGCTTTGGATCGTACCTAGCCCTTCATTTCTGCTCCGCTCTTTACCGGATTCATCTCTGATTACTTACACGTGACCGCCGTTTTGATCGAACGGAATTTCTATATCCTCGTCGGTATTGTTGGTGACTTCTTAGATGAAGTTTTTTCCTCCATCTCCTTCCTTCACTTCAATCAGGGTAGCTGAAAGGTCTTCAGTTATCACTCCAGTGTCTGATTTATCTTCAGTCTTGATAACATTCTGTTTTTGACTCGCGGATTCGATTTCCGTTTTTTGATTACATGCTGTTATCAATACCCACACGCTGATTAATATAAAAACCATCAATATTTTTTTCATAGAAGCACCTCAAATTATTTATTTATTTTCCTTATATTTGACTGTGTATTTTAAAAAAAGTTTTATAACTTTGAAATTTCTTTATTTCGCTTTTCGAAAAAATGCTACAATACTATGTAAAACATAGATAAAGAAGGTAATAGAATGAACAAAAAATTATGGCTCACCTATGGCATGTTGACCTTCGCGACATCCACATGGGGCAGTGCTTTCATTGCCGGAAAATACGCAGTACAAAGCTTCGAACCTGCGACCGTCGCTTTTTTTCGTTTTTTCGGGGCTGCCGTCCTTCTAATCCCACTCATGTTCTTGATGGAGAAAAACCGCCAGAAACCGAACTTGAAGGATTACAGTTTATTTGCCGTGCTTGGCCTGACGGGAATCGCCTTATACAACATTTTCTTTTTCCTGGCGAGCAAGCATGCACCGGTCATTAAAAGCTCTCTGTTCATTGCCTCCAACCCGGTGTTGATTGTCCTTTTATCGGCGGTATTTTTAAAAGAAACCATCACCCGCAACAATGTAGCCGGATTGGCCACCGCCCTTGCAGGAGCTTTTTTTATCATTACCGATGGACATCTTATGAACTTGATTCAACTCGGTTTCGAGCCTATTGATTTTGTCTTGATGGGCGCAGTAATAAGCTGGGCACTTTACAGTGTGGTAGGGAAAATTGTGCTGAAAAAGTACAGCTCTGTCGAGTCCACTACATACGCAGTTGTTTTCGGCACCCTCTTTTTACTTCCGTTCGCATTGACTGAAACATCATGGCAGGATGTCCAGCAGGCATCCGGTGCAACATGGCTCGCCATTATCCATATGAGCGTGTTGGTTACGGTCGTATCATTTGTCATGTATTATAACGGAATCAAAGAAGTTGGCGCCGCCAAGGCATCCATTTTCATCAATGTAATGCCGGTTTCGGCCGTCATTATGGCTACGATATTTTTAGGTGAAAAGTTCACAGCCGCTCATGCAGCAGGAGCAGCCCTCGTATTATCTGGAGTCTATATTGGAACGAATCCAAAGCTTTTTAAAAGAAAGCCAAAAACTGAAGTGGTTAAAAATGAAATCGCATAAGGAGATGAATCCATGATACATAAAATTGATTTGAAATCCGAAAACCTTCACGGGTCTTTCTCTAAGGAGTACAAACCGATCATGACAGTAAATTCTGGGGAGTCCATCCGGATGAAAACCCCGGACATTGAATGGGGATATTCAGCATCTAAAGGGATGGAGAGAGAGTTTTTTCAGTCTGCTGTAAAAGAAGAAACTCCCCTGCACCCGATGGTTGGGCCGATTGAAGTAAAAGGGGCAAAGCCTGGGATGGTGCTTGAAGTGAAACTGAACGATGTTGTGCCCGGCTGGTATGGGACAAATTGGGCCGGGGGCAAAAAAAGCTGGCAAAATGACGCAGTTGGTTTGACGGGGTCCGAAAGAGTCCGACTCGACTGGGAGCTGAATCATGACACAATGACTGCCAGGACGCAGGTAAGCGGCCGCCCGGTCAATGTTTCGTTAAATCCATTCATCGGCCTGATGGGCGTCGCTCCTGTGGAACCTGGCGTTCATCGCACCTCACCTCCCCGTTATTGCGGCGGCAATATCGACTGCAAGGAGTTAAAAAGAGGCAGCACACTGTACCTTCCGATCTCAGTTGAAGGAGCATTATTCTCAATCGGTGACGGCCATGCAGCACAGGGAGACGGAGAATTATCCGGTACGGCAATAGAGTGTCCAATGGATTTAGTAGACATCACTCTGACCCTCAGGGACGATTTGCACATGAAAATGCCACGTGCCAATACCCCAGCTGGATGGCTGACTTTCGGCTTAAACGAGGACCTCAACCTCGCAGCCGCACAGGCACTGGATGAAATGGTCGATTTATTGAGTGAACTTCATGGACTAGAGCACACAGAAGCCCTGGCACTAGCAAGCGTGACCGTAGATTTACGAGTCACCCAAGTCGTCAACGGCGTCAAAGGAGTCCATGCCGTTTTGCCACATGGAGCGATTAGGTAAGTAAATGGATCTTTATTTAGCAGCCTTGCCTTGGAACATTTCATTTAATGCTTCAAGGCTTTTTTTGTAGAGTCGTTTTTAGCTGGACTTTTTAAAAAAAATCCAACCAACATCAGTCCCGCACCTGCTATTTGAACATAATAAAATTTTGGGCTAAAACCCAGTGGTGCCAGAACTCCTAACATAATCAACACCAAGGCAACACTTGATAATAGTTCACCCATGGTATTTTTACTAAATTTCTCTATGCCAATGAACGCACTGCTTAAGATTAACAGCATACCAATAAAATAAAATAACCCAAAAAATATTAAGGAAGAATCCACAATAAGGACACTAACAAAGCTTGTGATTACACCCAGGGCACTTAATTTGATTTTTCTCGGATGCCGTCTGATCATTTTACCTATATTTCTTAACAAATCCCCCACCTCGTTCGATCTCCCATAATGAACACACTGCATATTTATCCGAACATCACAATGAATTTCGTAAACCAGGCGATATATCTTGCTCCCCATATGAAAAATGCTTGAGCAAGTATTGTTCCTAACAATCGTGAGGTTACCATCATTATTGACATGCTTTTCAGCGTATTGTAACTCCCTCTTTGATTAACAACATCGTCTGCAATAACAGATAATTTTGGATCAACAAAAATCACCAAAAGGATGGTGGCAATCCCGTTTATTAAACCAGATGCCATAACTGCAGTAGTTCCTCTTTCTGGTACTAATAACGCTGCATACAGTGCAGCAAGGACACCTATTGTGTAAATCGCTGTTATGACCATATTTACAAAAAAGAGCTTTACCGGAATTTCGCTCATTTTTGTACCCTGCAAATATGAATACTTAGGAAGACTAAAATGAGTGATGCCGCGTTTAATGTATTGCAAGGAAAAAAGCCTCTTCATTAAGGAAGGAACTGAACCTTTTTCCTCCGATAAATGAATGATCGCTCTGGAAAATAATGCTACAAAAGTAGGGAGCAGAATAATCCCAAAAACTGTGCCAAGGGTCGATGCACCAATGAGAATTCGAAATTGAGCTTCTACAAACTCCAGTGTATTCTCTTTCGGGGCATTATCAATCAGGCTGCCAGTGAAAGGCTGCTGCATCATATTTGCTAATCTTGAAACAATCACCATTATATTGAAAAGGGATAAAGCCGAAGCAATCATTTTAACACGTGCCCCTGATAGTCTTACTGCATAAGCTAATGTCTCGATCGAATGGATAATAAAAATAAATAATGCGATAAATAATAACCCTTGAGTAAAAAACTCCATTCAGCTACCTTCTTTGCTTCAAAGTTTTTTTGCCATTAGATATTTCTTGCCAAGTACTTAAACGTAGTGATAAAGCTGGGATAAAATGCGCGCATTAACTGAATTAGATTACTGAATTAAACGGAATAGCCATGTAATCAGATACATAGGAATCGCTACTATGATCATTCCAGCAAGTAAATAGCTAATTGCTCGGATAATAAACGTTAAAATATCATAGACTGAACCTGCAATGTCATCAACAAATTTCAACAATGAAAGTCACTCTCCTAAAATGAACTTGATAGATATATTCTAGCATTATTTTCCATAACTAACTATATAGTCCTATCAATGAATTAAAAAGAAATATTCCTTGGGATTGCCACATCTGTCTATATTCTGGTTCTGTGTTTACAATTCCTTCCTTTGGTTTCATCATGGAGCATCAGTCAATAAAAAACACCCCAATCAGTTATGACGTGGGCTGCTTAATAACCAATTATTTAATTTTTCAGGATCCCTAAGTAACCCTTCCAAGGTCCTACTGCTTGATCATATCTTTTTGCCAGCACTCTCGTTATCTGTGCAATATGTGTTAAATCATGAACTGTCCATGTTGAAATCAATTCTCGAGCTCTCACTTCCCCGTATTCTGGATGTACTCCCGTAATTTCGAGTTGAGATTTATCGGTAATCAACAGCTTGAGTTTTCCAATATTTTCCTCCCGCAAACTTTCAAATTCCCGAATCTTTTTCTCGATTGACCACTCATGATACTGCTGCAAATGAGAAAAACGATCAAATACAGGGAATCTCCTTTCATCTGTTTCACTTAAGATTATCTCTAGTCTGGGAATCCAATTATATTTCTCCCCGTCGATTAGATGTCCGATTACCTGGGATGGAGTCCATGTCCCTTCTCCTTCATTGGCTTGAAGCCAGTCTTCGGATAAGCCGACCAAATATTGTTCTAATACTCTGGGTGTCCGTTCCAACACTTCAATAACTTCTGACATGAAGAATTCCATTTTTGCTCCCGCCTCTCTTGATTAATAATTATATGTAACACATTGTCATACTGTTGTTCTTTTTCTGAAAAGAATCAATGGTAAGATAGATTTGTCCGATTATTTTTAAGATAAGAGAGTGAAATAGATGCTGACAATCAACGAAGCGGCTGAACAATTATCTTCATTCGGGATCAATGCTACTAATGATGAGATTTTGTTGTGGATACAAGCAGGACAGTTAAAAGCTGAAAAGTCAAAGAGGCGAAATGTATCCTATCAAATCCAATTGAATGACATGATAGAGTTTATAGTCCAAAAACAAAAGAAGGATATAACTGCTGAGTTGGAGAATTCCAATCGCAAGAATCAAAAACTGAATGAAGAACTTGAAATATTGAATACCCGTCTCCATATCGAACAATCAAAAGTGCGCACCCTGAAAAAAATGCTCAATGCACAGATTGAAGCCTCAGGCACCGATCCATCCAAACTCGAAGAATTACTAGGTTTAAAGCGTGACGCAAGCGGCCCTGTTCTAAAAAAGGAGTTCAAAAAACTTCTTAAAGCCCTCCATCCTGACCGAGGTGGTGATGAGAGGCTATTCAAAGTGTTCCGACAGCATTATGAAAAATTGAAATAAGAATCTCCTGATTCATTCGAATCAATTTTTCATTGCTAAATAATATGTACTTGCGCCCATCAATAGTCCACCAGTTACGCCAATAGCTGCTCCAGTCACAACCCAGTTGGTCGACAAATAAATGCCTGACATGTACAGGGCCAGTCCCAATAAGAAAAGAATTTTACCTTTTTTCATATTTACTCCTTTATCCAATGGTTTTACATAAACACTTCTATAAAAACACGAAAAAGTGCTTTTCTATCTTAAGGGATTGAAAAAGTTTCACTCTCAAAAGTACATTTTTTTCGATCATTCCAACGAGATACACTTCTCTTTCTTTACTATGCTTCTCCCTAAGTAATCAGGAACTAGTAAACCTACTCCGAACTGGGGACGTCTACTAGTGATCGATTCAATTACTGGTGTCGATACAAAACTTTCACAAATGATATAATGCTATTTAAGCTTAAAACAGTATACTAGAGAAGATAAATAAGGAGGTGCAACATGCGAAAATCAATCTTCATCCTCTTGTTTTTCATCGCGGGGGCAATCATAGGTGGTTGTTCGAACGAAAAATCAGTGTCTGATTCTCTTACCCTTCCAGATGAAAATGGGAAGGATGTTTCTTTTGAAAAAATGGAAGACCCTGCACTTGTCTTCTTTTTTACAGGAGTTGGTTGAGACTTCTGTAAGTCGCAGCTGGTCGAGCTGCAGAACCGAAAAGACTCATTCAGCCAGTTCCCTGGAAATATTTACGCTGTAAGTGCGTCTTCCGTTAAGGAACATAAAGCAATGAAGGAAGAATTGGGACTTGAATATCCGGTTATTTCGGATAAAGATCTTAAATTGATTAAAAAAGTCAACCTGCTTGATCCCGAGTCACCGATTGCCGTTCGAGGTTTCGCTGTACTTGACAAAGACGGCACTGTCCTCCATTCACAGGAAATCGATACATTCGGTATCGAAGCAGACGGAATCATTCCTTATGCTGCCGATATAGCTAAAGGCAAAAAACCTTCAGAATAAGCAGACAGAACCACCCGAAGTTTCGCGGATGGTTCTTTTTGATAAGCCGAAATAATTTTCCTTAGTTTAAACCTGAAAACTCAACAAGCTCCAATTGATTACCGGATGGATCCTCGATGATATTATATCTACCCGGCGGGCACGGCCTGGATTCATCAAATAATACTTTAGCGCCCTTTTGACGAATACGGTCAACATCCTCATCAATATTCTCAGAAAGGATGCCTAGCAAAACCTTCTGGCCGGCCGCCTGGCTTTCTTGATCAGACTTCTCCAATACAATCGGCACCCCATTATGTACCAGTGAAACGATGTTTTCCCCATAACGCTTCGACACTTCAAAATCCAGCATCTTTGTATAAAATTCAAGAGCTGCATCCATGTCATCAACTTTAATCGTTAAAACACATACTTTGTTTAACATTAACATCCTCCTATCTTTAAAAATACACCTTACAGAGATTGGTTGATGAATCTGCTATGAAACCAATATCCCTATCCAATAATTGTAAATCTTATAATCTATTCGGTAATAAACATAAAAACCCTTTAAAAATCCATTATTAAATCCTAACTCCAATGTTTAGAGTTGGGATTTTTGATTCTCCTTTGTATCTCCTCCCACTCCCCAATATCGATGAGGAATGGGCTGTACAATTACACGCACCTGTTCTGGATTTACTTCAAGTGTCCGAACAGCTGTATCAGTTATTCCGGCAATCAGTTCCTTGATTTTTTCATCACTCCGCCCCTCAAGCACCTGAACCTGTATTATCGGCAAAACAAACCCTCCTTTTCGACAAAATCGGGTGGTGACAGGCACCGCCCGAATAATTAGAATCCTAACAATCTTGGAATAAACAGTGTTGTTTGCTCCCAGTAAGTGACAATGAAAAGCATGCCGATTCCAAGTAACAACATTGGCATGACGGCTTTGATCAATCGTTCAAATTTGACCTCGGCGATAGACGAGACTATGAACAGTCCTGTGCCAACCGGTGGTGTCAGCAAACCAATTGTCAGGTTAATACAGATAATTACTCCAAAATGAATCGGATCAATGTTAAAGCCTGATACTAGCGGCATGAACACCGGAACCAGTATAATCAATGCGGCTATGCCATCAAGCAGTGTACCAATAATCAATAAGAAGATATTAACCAATAACAGAAACACAAATGGATTATCCGATATAGACAGCATCGAATTGGCAATCAATTGCGGAATCTGTTCAAAGGCAATCAGCCAGCCAAACAAATTCGCCATCGCAATCAGGAATGTCACCGTTGCGGTCCCGATTACCGTATTCACCAGGATTTTCGGAAAGCTTTTCCACTTCAGTTCTTTGTAAAAAAACATGCCGACAATAAATGCAATTACACTAGCAACGGCAGCAGATTCAGTTGCAGTAAAAGCACCGCTTAGTATGCCCACTGTAATTACGAAAGGAACAAGGATGGCCGGAAGGACCTTCACGAAAGAACTCCAGATGGCCGAAAAGCTGGCCCTTTCACTTCGTGGGAAATTGTGTTTATATCCCATGTAAGCGATCAAGGCAATAAATCCTATCCCGAAAATGGTACCAGGGATAATCCCTGCCATGAATAATCCACCAATGGAAGTCCCTGACAGAGTTCCATAGATAATAAAAATCATGCTAGGGGGTATGATGGGAGCTACAATTGAGCTTGCAAGCGTCAGGGCTGAAGAAAACTCACGATTATACCCCTCTTTTTCCATCTCTGGAACCATGACCTTACTCATCATAGCTGCCTGCGCATTTGCCGAACCGAGGATCGAGGCAAGGAACATATTTGCAATCACCGTAACATAAGCTAATCCACCGCGGACATGTCCTACAAGCATTCTTGCAAAAACGACCAGCCTGTTTGTAATTCCACCGCTGTTCATCAACTCTCCGGTGAGCATGAACAACGGAATAGCCAGCAATCCGAAGTTCTCCATCCCGGAATACAGCCTTTGTGGGGTTGATTCGAGAAGCATCGTGTTTCCAGTCACCAAAAAGTACACAACGGTCGTCATGCCCAGCACAAGCGATATAGGGATCCCCATTAATAGAAAGACCACGAATGCAAGAATAACTATGGCCATCATCCTTCATCACCTTCCTTAGCTGCAGCATGGAGATTTGTAACGGCCACGCGGTCAATATGATGATTTTTCAAGATATCAATCATATTACTGATTAAATGGATTGTTGCGAAAAGCAGGCCAATTGGAAGGATTGAATAGGGTATCCACATTGGCAGAAGGATAGCACTCGATCTTTGGATGGATACCGATGAAGAGGTAATCCAGTTAAAACAGTAGAATAATAGGATTGCCATGAATGCGAGCATAAAAATATGCGCTAAAACAGCAACCCATTTCTGTATTTTTTCAGGCAGGTAACCAGTAACCAAGGTCATGGACGCCTGTGATTTATACTTTAATCCTAGGCTGCCACCAATGAATGTGATGAATATCAGCAAGAAAATGGATACTTCTCCAGCCCAAAATAGCGGGGCATTGAAGACATATCGGAAAACAACGGCAGCAGCCACTATCACAGCCATTGCGAACATGAGGATAATAGCCAGTTTCTTTTCGAAACTGGCTACCACATTACTAACATAGTTCACGCATTTCCCTCCATTAGGTTATTTGCGGAATGTATCGATGAATTCCTGGATCAGCGGGTCTGTTGGACCATACTTTTCATCGAACTGCTTGATATATGGTTCAAATAATTTTTGATTAATTTCGTAAACTTTCATTCCTGTATCGCTTAACGTCTTCTTGAACTCTTCTTCCTGGGAAGCGCGTGTGTTAGCTGAATAGTCAGCTGCAACTTTTATGGCATCTTCAACAATCTTTTTATCTCCATCCGACAATTTTTCATACTTATCCTTGTTCATGATTGCAACTGATGGCCAGACCATGTGGTTTGTAACAGCAGCATATTTGGCAACCTCATGGTATTTGTTCGTAATTGTTGCATCCAGGTCCATATCCATTCCATCGATGACCCCTGTTTGAACAGCAGCGTATACTTCCGGCAATGGAAGTGATTCAGGAGAAGCACCAAGTGATTTATAAAAATCCTGCAGCGGAGGGCTCGGTGTTACACGGAATGCCAATCCTTTCATATCTTCAGGCTTCTTTACTTCCTTATCCTTGAAAAGCATGACGCGGTTTCCTGCGAACAGGTAATCAAGTCCTTTAAGTCCCTGGTCGTCAAGAGTTGCCAAAATCTTTTTTGCAATTTCAGTATCGCGTGCTGCATTTGTCTCTTTTAAATCTTCAAAGGCATATGGAGCGAACCAGGCAGTAAATGCTGGAGCGCGCGAACTCATATAGGCAGCCGTGATCAAACCGAAATCTACTGAACCGGAAGAGATTTGCTGAACCATATCCGCTTCGCTGCCAAGCTGGCTGGCAGGATAGATTTCGACGGTCATTCGGCCATCTGAGTTCTTTTCCAATTCTTCTTTGAATTTTTCAGCGGCCTTGTGCCACATATGGTCCGTTGGGGTTATGTGCGCTAGCTTGAAAGAGTATTTCTCACCAGATCCTGCCGCAGGTTTCGCATCGGTATCATTCCCACAAGCAGCAGCAGTCAACACGAGCATAAAAATTAATAGTGTCAGACTAAATTTCCTAAAACCAATCATTTCTCGCACCCCTTTTATTTTTGTAAACGCTCTCCAAAACTTTCCCAAGTTGTCTCTAACTGTGATTATAATCACTTTTTCCTACTAGAAGTGTAAAGTGGTTAACATAGAATGTAAATTTTATCTTTATATTTCGAATATTCAAAACGGAAAAGAAGGCACTTAGTAAATAAACTAAGTGCTTGATTTGCATGTAAAGGAAACGCTGCCTAACTCCGCGAATTGCACCAGCACATTATCATTAGGTTCAAATGCAATCGCCTCTGACACCGCTCCACTAAGGATCACGTCTCCTTTTTTGATCCCTTTACCTACTTCACCGAGCTTATTGACTGCCCATGCGACAGATGTTGCTGGATGACCGAGGACTGCGGCACTTGAACCGGTTTGGACAACCTGGCCGTTTTTCGACATCACCATGCCCAGCTGGCCTAAATCTAACTCACTTGGCGACATCCACTTGCTGCCGATTAAGAATTTCGAAGAGGAACAGTTATCTGCAATCACATCAGCCAGAGTGAACTTGAAGTTCAAATACCGGCTGTCGATTATCTCGATTGCAGGTGCCACATATCTTGTTACTCGCAGTACATCTTCTGCAGTCACATCGGTTCCATCCAAATCCTCATCGATAAAAAAGGCAATTTCCGGCTCTGCTTTTGGATGGATGAACTCGTTAAAATTTAGGTGTTCCCACTCCAGCGCCAGCATATCATCTGTCAAATAGCCATAAATCGCTTCATGGACCCCCATCATTTGCTGCTTCGCTTTACTCGTCAATCCCAGCTTCAGACCGATTTTTCGAGAACCGTCCTTCTCCCGTCTCTCAATCAATTTTTCCTGGATTGAATACGCATCAGAAAAGCTAAGATCTGGATAACGATCAGTCACTTTCACGACTTCGCGACGTTCTTTTTCAGCGGAATACAAGTATTCCACAATTTCAATGTCGACACCCTTCGTAATCGTCATGCACTACACCTCCAGTTTCCGGGCTTTTGCCAGTTCAGCTGCGACATCAAGGATCATATCCTCCTGGCCGCCTACAACCTTCCTTTTGCCCAACTCTATTAAAATATCCCTGGAATCGATTCCAAATCTCTGGCCGGCCCGCTCTGCATGAAGCAAGAAACTCGAATATACGCCAGCATAACCTAATACGAGACTTCCTCTATTAATCTCCTGCGGTCTAGGGATCATTGGACCAACCGTATTTTCTGCCAAGTCCATCATTTTATAAATATCGATTCCCAGATTGACTCCCATCCGGTCCAATACCGATAAAAGTACCTCTGTTTGTGCATTCCCTGCGCCTGCGCCAAGACAACGGATACTTCCGTCAATCCTCGTAGCCCCTTCTTCAATCGCTGTCAGCGTATTGGCGACCGCTAGTGAGAGATTGTTATGGGCATGAAAGCCGACTTCAATAGACAATGAATCTCTTAAAGCCGCAATCTTGTCTTTGACTTCATGCGGTAAAAGGGCTCCTGCAGAATCGGTGACATAGACAGCCTGTGCCCCGTAACTCTCCATTAGCTTCGCCTGTTCGACCAATTTTTCAGTTGGCGCCATATGAGCCATCATCAGGAAGCCAAGCGTCTCCATCCCCAGCTCGCGCGCCATGCTGATATGCTGGGCGGAAACATCTGCTTCTGTTACATGTGTAGCAACCCTGACTAGATTTGCTCCTAACTGCCCGGCCTGCTTAAGTTCATGAACCGTACCAATTCCAGGTATTAGCAGCACTGCAACCTTTGAGTTTTTACACTCATCGACTGCCGCTTCTATCAATTTCATCTCATCAACGAGCGATTTACCATACTGCAGTGTTGAGCCGCCCAATCCGTCCCCGTGGCTCACTTCGATATAATGCATGCCCGCGTCATCAAGCTCACGAACGACTCTTCGCACCTGCTCTTCAGTATATTGATGCTGCATGACATGGCTGCCGTCCCGCAGGCAAACTTCAGTAATTTTGATAGGCTTTTCACTTTTGCGCTTCATACATTCCACCTAACCTTTCGCTTCAACACTCTGTTTTTCAAGCATATGAATCGCAAAGTCTTCAGCAACCCTCGTCGCAGCTGCTGTCATGATATCAAGGTTCCCGGCATAAACAGGGAAGTAGTCACCCGCACCCTCGACTTCCACAAATACAGTCACCCTGTTTCCATCAAACAACGGCTCCTGCTTCAACCTGTATCCTGGTACATATTCCTTCACAGTTTCCACCATTTGCTCGATAGATTTTGAGATTGCAGCTTCATCCATATTCTTCACTTCGCAATAAATCGTGTCACGCATTAAAATCGGAGGCTCGGCCGGATTCAGGATAATGAGCGCTTTCCCTTTATCGGCACCTCCTACCTCCTCAATACCCCTGCGCGTCGTAATCGTGAATTCATCAATGTTGGCGCGTGTTCCAGGGCCGGCACTTTTTGAGGAAATGGTAGCGACGATTTCTGCGTAACTGACATCTGCAACGGAATTGATCGCAGAAACAATCGGAATCGTCGCTTGTCCCCCGCATGTAATCATGTTTACATTCTTTTCATTCAGATAAGCCTCTGTTTTAACAGCAGGAGAGACAAAAGGTCCCCTGGCCGCCGGAGTAAGATCAATCGCCAGCTTGCCCAACTCCGCCAGTACCTTCGCATGCCTTACATGCGTTTTGGCAGAAGTTGCGTCAAACACGATGTCAGCCATCTCAGGATTTCCCTTCAATGCCTCAATACCGTTATGGAATGTCAGATACCCATTTTCCGTCGCGCGCTTTAACCCGTCGGATTCAGGATCGATCCCGATCATTGCTGTCAATTTAATAACTTCGCTTCTTTCCAGCTTATACATAAGGTCGGTCCCGATGTTGCCGGAACCGATGATTGCTGCTTTGATTTTCGCCAACCTGTTCACCTCCTACTCAAAAGTCACGGACACGGAACCGACAGGACCAAACTGAGCGGAAACCGTATCGCCTTCTTGCACCGGGATGGCTGCGGATAGAGCTCCTGGTAAAATCAGCTCGCCTGCCTTTAAGGTAATGCCAAATTCATGAAGCTTATTCGCCAGCCAGGCAATCGCATGTGCCGGATGTCCAAGGGCCGCTGCACCTGAACCGGTGGCAACCATTTCATTATTTTTGAAAAAAGTCATCCCCACACTTCGCAAATCGATTCCATCTATGTCCGTCATCTTCTCCCCGACCACGACCATCGCTGAAGATCCATTATCAGCAACCGTGTCGATGAGTCCAATCTTCCAATCCGCAATTCGGCTGTCGATGATTTCCAAGGTAGGCACAACATATTCCGTTGCCATCAGCACATCGAGGAATGTCACATTAGGTCCCTTGAGGTCCGACCCAAGCACGAAGCCAATTTCCGCTTCAATTTTCGGGCTGAGAAAGTCGGACATCTTTACTGTACCGCCATTCGGCACCTTCATATCATCAAGCAGATGGCCATAGTCCGGCTCATCGACACCGAGCATTTTCTGCATCGCCACACTCGTGAGGCCCACTTTTTTGCCAATAACCGTCCGCCCTTCGCCAAGCTTCCTTTTCAAAACTTCAAGCTGGATATTGTAAGCATCCGTTACATTAAGGTCTTCGAATTGTGCCGTCAGTGGTTCTACGGCATTTTTGCTTTTTTCCGCTTCCAGAAGCGTATCAGCAATACTTTCAATTGTAGCGTTCATCGAGTTACCCTCCTTTTCTTTTAAAATAGTTATTACAATCGTGATGATTGTTGTTAAAAATAGTTTTTAAGCCAGTTGGAATGAATTTGATACCAGTTAATTGCGATATAATTCCAATTGAGTTCGTTTTCATAACAATTTGAGGGGTTTGACCGGTTGTGGCGAAAATAATCCCCGTTGATCACAATTTAATCCCCTTTGGAGAGTTTTAATCCCCCATTAGGACTGATATAATCCTCGTTGAACAGGATTTGGGTTCTTAATTTACATAGTTAACGCCTGTTAGCTGGGCTAAACAGATCATTCTACGGTTGAGCTTCTTTTTTAAACGGTTAAAGCGAATTATTCTACGGTTGAGCTTCTTTTTTAAACGGTTAAAGCGAATTATTCTACGGTTGGGCCATTTAATTATACGGAGAGCATAAATTTCTCCGTTTAGACTGCTTATTTTTCCAGTTCCAACAAATATATCTCCAGTTGAGCAGCTTTTTTTTCCAGTTGGAGCAAATTTACCTCCAGTTGAGCAGCTTTTTCCGATAAAGGTTAATATATTTCCGGTTGCCCAACTTTTATTACCGGTTGGAGCATCCTTTAATAAAGTGCCTTATATTTCACAGCTTCATCGTAATCGTCTTGGCTTCGGTATAAAACTCGAAGCTGTGCCTGCCGCCTTCGCGTCCGATGCCGCTTGCTTTGGATCCGCCAAACGGTGTGCGGAGGTCGCGATAATACCAGCAGTTGATCCATAATAAGCCTGAGTTAACTTTTGCAGCTACTCGGTGGGCGCGGCGCAGGTCATTTGTCCAGACAACACCCGCCAGGCCATACATCGAATCGTTCGCAATCCTAACAGCGTCTTCTTCTGTTTTAAAAGGGATCACGACGAGCACTGGGCCGAAGATTTCTTCCTGGGCCACGCGCATCTTGTTATCCACATCGTATAGAACAGTAGGTTCATAGAAGTTGCCTTCTCCAAGACTGGCAATGCGCTTTCCGCCTGTTGCGAGCTTAGCGCCTTCACCTAATCCAATCTGGACATACTCATCGACGGTTTCCAGATGCCCTTTTGAAACAAGTGCACCCATATCCGTTTCCTGGTCGAGTGGATTGCCCACCTTCAAAGCACGAGCTGACGCGACGAATTTTTCCATAAAACGATCGTAAATGCTCTCCTGGACCAGCAAGCGTGAACCTGCAAGGCAAATCTCACCCTGGTTCCTGAAAATCGCTTCAATCGATCCTGCAACTGCTTCATCAAGATTTGCATCCTCGAACACGATATTGGCTGATTTACCGCCAAGCTCAAGAGAAACGGGAATCAGCTGGGAAGCTGCGTTTTGCATGACCGTGCGGCCTGTCGTACTGTCACCGACAAAAGAAATCCTCCGCACTGATGGGTTGCGTGTCATCTCTGTCCCTGCCGTACCGCCAGGACCTGTGATAATATTCAACACACCAGGCGGCAGTCCTGCTTCATTGGCAATCTCGCCAAGCATCACCGCGCTAAGTGGGGTATAAGATGCTGGCTTCACAACTACCGTATTGCCGGCAGCCATTGCGGCCGACGCCTTCCAGGTCATCTGCATGAACGGAAGGTTCCATGGAATGATCAAGCTTGTCACCCCAGCTGGTGCGTATTTTGAATAGGACATATAGCGAGACTGGTCATAATGCTCATGATTAATGTAGTTCGCCATTTCGGCAAAAAAGCGCAGGTTGGCTGCAGCCCTCGGAATATCAAAGCCGCGGCTTTCCTTGATTGGCTTCCCGACGTCAAGCGTCTCGACCAGGGCCAGTTCATCAACCTTTTCCATGACTAGTTCAGACATCCTGACCAGAATCTTTGTTCTTTCGGCAACGGGCATCTCACTCCAGACGCCACTTTCGAACGTCTTCTGTGCGACGTCGATGGCGTGCTTCGCATCCTCAACACCAGCCTTTGCCACAGAAGCCAGCTTTTTGTTCGTCGAGGGATCGATCGTGTCAAACGTCTCCCCGGACACCGCATCAATATAATCACCATTTATAAATAGTTTTGCATCCGTTATAACCTGTGGTTGAGCAAGATTCATCCTAATCACCCCTCCTCATCCTCAACTTCAACTACCATTTCAACTTCGACTGCGTTATTCAAAGGCAGCTGCGCCATGCCGACCGCAGATCTACCATGCTTCCCACGCTCACCGAACACCTGTACCAGCAAATCAGAAGCCCCATTCATGACCTTCGGTTGGTCGGTAAAATCAGGTGTACTATTCACGAAGCCGAGTACCTTTACCACTCGCTTCACCTTGCTGAGCTCGCCTAATTCCTGCTTCAGTACCGTCAGCAAATTAAGCATGCACTGCCTTGCCGCTTCATAGCCATCCTCAATGGAAACATCCTTGCCAAGCTGGCCCCTGTATTCATTCGTTCCCTGCCCGGAAGTGAAAATCAGGTTGCCGGTTCTCACACAGCCCACATAATTCCCTGCCGAGGGACGGGGGGCGGGCAATGAAAGACCAAGCTCCTGCAAACGTTCTTCTGGCGTTACTATGGCCTTTTCCATAAAATCAACTCCCCACCTTAACAGGAATATTCAAAAACCGGAGTGCATTTTTACCGAGCATCGCTTCCGTTTGTTCCTTCGATAAGCCGACCGTATCGTCAATCACCTTACCAGGAGGAACTTCCCTCAGCAAAAATGGATAATCAGAACCCATGATAATGCGTTCATGGCCAAAATTCTGCAGTAAATAATTCAGGTTGACCGGCTCATTCACAAGCGAATCATAATAAAATTGCTTCGCGTATTGACTTGGCGGCTTATCAAGCAAGCGCAGATGCGGCCACACCTTCCAGCCCTGATCTAGACGAGGCAGCAAGTAGGGCAGTGCGCCTCCTCCATGAGCCAAACAGATTTTCAGCTTCGGGAACTTATCCATGATTCCGCCTAGAATCAAACTTGCTCCGGCCAGTGCCGTCTCACTCGGCATTCCAACGGTATACATCAAGTTATGGCGCGGCATCCGTTCTTTTCCAAGTGTCTCCCATGGGTGGATGAATAAAGGCACTTCCCACTTCTCAGCCATTTCGAAGAATTCGATAAACTGAGGATCATCCAGATTCACGCCATTTACATTCGTCCCAATTTCAATTCCGCTCAGCCCAAGCTCATGCTTGCAGCGGTCCATTTCTCGAATCGCAACCTCCACGTTCTGCAGCGGCACTGCTCCCAGCCCGATGAATTTAGTCGGATACTGGTTAACCAGGTCGGCAATAAAATCATTCTGGACTCTTGCAAGAATTTCCGCTTGCTCAGCAGGCGCCCAATACGAGAAAGTCACCGGAATCGGTGAAAGAACCTGAATGTCGACTCCTTCCCGTTCCATATCCTTAATTCGCTTCTCAGCATCCCATACCTGGTCGGTCACTTCGCGGAACACCTTGCCAGCGATCATGATATTAGCGCCGCACGCACATGTACGCTCAAGAGTCGGCCACTTCTCACCGCCGAACCGTTGAGTCAGTTCACTAAAATTCTCTGGAATGATATGCGTATGGAAGTCTACTCGCATTTCCATTCACTCGCTTCAGGCGGCATCATATGTCCACAGTTATCACATTTGCGCAATTCCTCATTTCCATTAAAGCTAGCAATCGCTTCCTTCACCTGCTTTTCAATGTTTGTCAGCTGGATTGTAGCACGGTGCATTTCGTGGTCGCACTCATCACAGAACCAGACGAAATCCTCCAATTCACCTTGTGCACGGTTACGCTCGATCACCAGTCCAATCGTGTTTGCTACGCGGTGTGGTGAGTGCGGCACATTCGCTGGAAGATGGAACATTTCGCCTTCCTTGACTTCCACGACTTCACGCTTGCCTTCAGCATTGATGACCTCAACATAGCAGCTTCCCTGAATCTGATAGAAGATCTCCTCGGATGGATCAACATGGAAATCACGTCTCTTGTTTGGTCCGCCCAAAAGCATGACCATCAACTCTGCATCCTTCCAGATTACCTTGTTATTGACCGGCGGCTTAAGCTGATCCCTGTTTTCCTCAATAAATTTCATAAGATTGATCGGAACAAATTGGCTTTTCATCTCTAATCGTCTCCCTTCAATTCTTGTAAAATGGTAAACTCACTCCGTGACCTTCGCAGCGCTGTCCTTTAATGACTTTTGCATATGAACGACTTCGTCAGCTAAGCCTGAAATCCGCTTCAGCAAATCTTCATCGATGATTTCATTTTCAGAGTTAAAATGATCGTAATTAGCGTACACATAGCTGGGTGCTACAAACGCCCGGAAGTACCCGGCAATCGGCTTCAGCTGATTTTCAATCACCAGGAAATGCTGGTACGTTCCACCGTTGGCGACGAATCCCATCACTTTATTCCTGAATGCATCGGGGTGAATAAGGTCAAACATATTCTTGAGCACTCCTGGAATGGATCCCTGAAAAATGGGTGTTCCGATTACGTAAAAATCAGCAGAAGATACTTTTTCTATCACTGCTCTTGTATCTGCTGAATATTTTTCGAGTGAACGACCGTCACAAAACTCGACATCGTAATCCATCATATCGAGCAGTTCCACCTCGATGTCCGGGTATTTCTTTTTTACATCATCGAGCACTTTACGGACAACGATGCCTGTTTTTGCTCCGATGATCGTGCCTGAAATCCCTAGCAGCTTCATACTGTTCCCTCCTATTCAAATAAAAATAGAACTCTACTTTCCTGCTGGCCATCCGAGAAGCGCATTGGAGTGATGAATTTCACCTTCAGAAATCAACTGGCGGATCCTGGATGAAGAAATCACGCTTCCCTGGGAGCAGCAGACTGGTTTAGTGACAGAGACCTTAAAATATTTTTCAAGGAGAGAAACATCTCCCAGACGGTCCTTGCCAAAACGAAAATCTCCACCAACCATGATTTCAGCCGGATTAAGTTTCGCCAGGCAATCAATGAATTCGTAAGCACTCCGACTGGCATACACCTCATCAAATCTGTGTACAACCGTATGCTTTGCTCCTAATTTAGCGATTTTCGCCAGCTTCTCGTCAACTGTGGTCAGCATCCTTGCTCCTTGGAAAAACACCCGCGGTGGAGGATCAAATGTAAACACCACACTAGGAAGCTTCAGTTTCCTGCCTCGTTGGACCGCCTGCCGGATTACGGTCTGATGACCACGATGGACACCGTCAAATGCTCCAATCGCCACAATTGATCGAGGCAGTTGCAATGAAGAATAAATATGTGTTTCCATCTGTCCTTCTCCTCCTGCAGGTTAATTTGTAAGCGCTTCCTTATTATCCAGCTGTGCGCCTTTCAACGCTTCATCAACCATCGTCAGTGGTGTTTGGCGCTTATAGTTGTTATAGAAAATACCGCGTTTACGGATTGGATCTCCTGTATAATAGCGTTCATACTGCAACAACCTCTGTCCGAATGCCTCGCCGCACAGATCCCATGCGAGCTTGAAAATGCTGACGCGTTCCAAAGAAGAAACTCCTTCCCTGCCAACATAGTAATTATCAATCGAACCTCTTAATTCATCACTTTCAAAATCTGCTCCTGTAGGTGACATCAGCAATCCGCCCGCGCCAACAATCTGGATGACCTCAATTGCCCGCGGATACATTTTCGGCAGCAACCCGCGAATGGTCTCAAGTGGAACATAAGCTGGCATCGCTTCACCATGCTCGGTCATTGTGTGCTCATATTCAGCAACCTTTAACAATGCCCGGATTGATTCAAGTGATTGGGCAAGTTCGCCAAGCTGGTCCTGGACGTTCAAATACCCATCAACACCGATTGTATCGGCAACCTTCATCGCCACATGTGTTGCGAACTCCAATTTAACAAGACCGCGCACTCCAGATTGGTGTGCTGGCTGCTGTCCTGCTCCTGTCATTGGATAAAGCTTGTTTGCCGCCTCGACATTGTTATACAGGAAAACGCGATCCCAAGGTACGACCACATCGTCAAACACAAGTAAAGCATCCATTTCTTCAAATCTTGAAGCAAGTGGATGATCAAAGAATGAACGCTGTCCATCCTGCATCGGCTCGCGGCAGATGATACGCAGTCCTGGTGTGTCAATCGGAATTGCAAATGCCAGGGCGTACTTTTCATCGCCAGGCGCGAATCCTGGGAAAGAGTAGATGATCACCTCATCTGTAACAGGAGCCAGCGTTGCCAACATCTTCGCTCCCCTGACAACCAGGCCATCTGGAGTTTCCTTCACAGCACCAAGGTGTGTGTACGTATCCTTTTGCTCATGTGAATTTTTGCTGCGGTCGTTTTGTGGGTTGATGATGGCATGTGTAAGGAAAATATCATTGTCACGAAGATATTTATAATAGTTGCGGACATTCTCTGCCCAGTTTTTATTGTATTTCTCAAAGAACCAAGAGTTGTAATACATGGAAGTAACGACAACGTTCAAGAAATCAGGCGTCCTTCCCATCAGGCCGAAAGTTGCCTTCGCATACGCTTCAAACACATTACGGCGCTTAATCAAATCGTCATAGCTTTTTGGGACCAGGAACGAATTATTCACTCGCTCACCAGTTTCTTCACAAACATGAGTGATTTTATCCTGGAATTCAGGATCATGCTGCATATCATACAACTTCGCGATTTCAAGAATCGGCTGCTTGAACACCGGTTCCTCAAATAAAATTTCGACCTTCCTTCCAGAAAGCCACACCTCAGGCTTACGTGCTTTAACCGCTTCAATATATTGAGCCCCAGTCCTAATTCCCATATTCACCCTCCTGAAAAATTAATTGAAAATTCATAATGAATTGTAATACTAAAATTTGTTCATAACTGTAGTCTATTTAACGTTTTTTATAGAATTGTTTTCTTAAAAGTCTAAATACTCTAATAAATTATAGAATTTTTTAACGGTTTCCCCTATGATTATGTTAAATATCCATCTTCACTTTATGGGAGGTCATGGTATGGTTACGGTTTATGAAGAAGTCTTCCACTGGGAGAATTATTTGAAGTACGGTACACGCCAGTTTTTCGGTAAAAAAGAATGCATCTACAGACAAGGTGAAAATGGAGAGGGATTTTATTATCTTCATAAAGGCCTTGTTCGAATTGTCACTGAAACAGCCACAGGCAAGGAAAACATGCTGAACATCGTCATTCCGAATCAGCTGTTGGGAGTCCAGTCACTTGACCAGAAAACACATTTCACCACCGCTATCTCAGTTAAAGATTCAGTAGTTTATCATTTTTCAGCTGATGAATTCCGTAAACTGATGATCATCCACCCAGAACTCTTCGAACTATTTTCCAAAAGTGTCATCCACAAAATGAAAATCCTTTTAGATCGCATAAATTTGAATGCGCTTACATCGGAACAAAAACTAGCCGTTTTACTCCACAACATTTGCGATGAGTTTAAAAATTACGAAATTCCTATTTCTCAGCAAGACCTTGCCTGCTGCACGGGGCTGACAAGAATAACCGTCTACAAAGTACTGAGAAAATGGCAGGAATCAGGTATTATCGAAATTCACAAGCGAAAATACTTCATAAAAAAACCAGATTTCCTGAGAAACCTGGTTGGTTAATTCGCATGATGATAACTGGCGATGGCCCTTATTTTATGAAAGTCGATGATGATGATTTCACGCTTCTTAAGCTCTATGTATCCGTTCTGCTTCCATTTTTGAATAATCTTGTTCACGGTAATACGGGACGTGCCAATGTATTTAGAAAAAGCCGTCTGGTTCATCGAAGCATTCCCGTTCTCCTGAACAAGTTTCAGCAAATAAAACGCCATTTGCTGCTCAACAGGAGAGTCCAAATGAGCAATGATTTCGGCAAGCGTCCTGAACTTATAAATCAATGAATCTGTATAAATGCTCGCAGCTTCGGGATGGTTCTTGCATATCTTCAAAATGGCTTCATCGGAAAAATAATATACAGTCGATAGGCAAGTCGTCGTCCCACTCGTCAAATATGGTTCCCGGTGAATCCCATGTTCACCAAACAGCATACCAGGGGGAACCATATTGATGATCCGCTCATCTCCCTTGTCCGAAAGAAGCGTAACCTTGATTCCACCCTTCTTCAAATAATAGATACCTCTGCCAGCTTCCCCTTGCAAATAGACAACCTTGTTCTTCCCAAACTCAAACAGTTGCCCATATGACAAATACGGTTCCCATTGATGACGAAGAATTTGCATATCATCACCTTTCTTTAGTCGATAATTTTTCTAATAATTATGATAATTATAACACTATGAAGAATATAAGCGGTTAAAGTTATAATGAGTTCAACGAAGTTTTGGAAGATTAATAGAATGAGAACAAAAGTATAATTGAGTTGTATTTCATCCACTCAGTGTTCCAATACACTCTATTGGTTACACCATTCTCCTACTTTCTTACAAATAATGTTCCAAAACACTCTATTGGTGACCNCNTTCNCCTATTTTNTTACAAATAAGNGNTCNAATACGCTCTATTGGTGACTTCATTCTCCTATNTTNTTACAAATNAGTGCTCNAATACGCTNTATTGGTGACTTCANTCTCCTATATTCTTACAAATGAGTGCTCCAATACGCTCTATTGGTGACCACATTTTCCTATTTCCTTACAAACCAGTGCTCCAATACACTCTATAGGTGACCATATTCTCCTAAAACATACAATTAAGGTCGCCAATTTGTTCTATTGGCGACCCATTTTCTAATTTTGCAACTGGTTCAACAACATGTTCTTCCTCGCATAAAAGAATGATCCTATCTGAATGATCAAGTATGTTCCTGATGTTAAAAGGAAGTGCATCAAAATATCCGGATTGTTCATGATTCCTCCTACGTCCGTCGATAGAATTACCAGGTACAGGAAGGCTAGTGTCGTTCCGAGCAAGGTTGGGACGAAGAAAATCGCACCCAGTTCTCTCGTAATATTCCCTTTTATTTCTTTTGCGGACATCCCTATTTTATTCAACTTCCGATATTTGGCTTTTTCGGTCTCTACTTCGGAAAAAAGATTTAGATACAGCAGGACGAACGTTCCCACAAAGAACATAATACTTAGGAATGTCGTAACATAGAACATCATGCCATTGATCGTTTTATTGGATTCATAGTCATCTACCTTAGATGCTACTCTGAACAATTCCTCTTCTTGGACAGATTCGTTGCCGGGATATTCAATTTTCGGAGTTTCTTGATTTCCGGCAGCTAATTGCTCTTTTAACTGCTCCACTGCAGCTCCACTCGATTTCCAGTCTTCCACGTTGAGTAAATGAAGATTTAAAAAGTACCCTTCAGCACTCTCCCCCAAATTCTTGAAAACTTCAGGGTTAATAACAATGAACTCATACGCATTAGGGAGGAGATTGATGTTTCTTTCAATGACCTGACCTTTTTTCGTAAAAGTTTTCATGTCATTTTCAACCGAAATTTCAACACGGTCAGCAATATCTGCAGGAGCATACTCTGGTTCTGAGTTTAAATAGAATAGATATTCATTTTCTCTTAATTCCTTGTTATTGGAAGTCAGCCTATTGAAATCATCTAATGACATAAAGTTATAAGTTTGGTATCCGTCCACATACACTAGTTTTTCATAGTAGTTGAATACTGGAAACGTTTCATGTTCTTTTAAATCCAATATCTTGTCGAGTTCATTGTTTGAAATCGAATTCTTGGTTTCTGTCTGAAAAAAGGCCACATCATATGGATTATTGTTTACAGCATCTTTTTCCGAAGCCTTATAAAACGTCAACAGAAGCGTGCTATAAAAAATCGTGATCATGATCATTACCGACACAAGCATAACGATGGAAGTAAGCTGTTTGAATTTATAATCAAGGTTACTAAGGAAAAGCAGTCTTCGATAATAAAACCCTGGAAATCTTTTACCAATATAAATCAGGAAACTAACTGACTGATTAAGAGAGATATACAGTCCTAGAAACATGGACATTGTCCAAAGCGGAAGGTATGAACCCGAAGAGTCCTCATAGGTTAAATAGAGGATCAGCAACGAGCCGATAAGAACTACCAGGCCGAATGCACCGAGTAGCGGGCTTCTCATTTTGATTGTCTCTGCAAATCTGTTGCTTTTCATGCTAAGGATGACGCTGCTTCTTAGCATTTGGAACAATGATTTTCCAACAGCTAGTAAAAATACAGCCGCAAAAGCGCCGATTGAGTAAGCAAACATTTTTCCAGAAAGATGGAACGGAATCCCCTCTAGTTCAATCAGGTTCATTAACAGCATGAAAAATAACCTCGAGAACACGGCTCCGGCTAAAATTCCAGAAAGAATAGATGCAAGGGCAATGATCCCATTTTCCAGGACCAGCAATTTGCTAATATCCCTCCTCGACATCCCGAGAGTCATGAACAGCCCGAACTCGCTTCGCCTCTTTTTCATGAAAACATTGTGGGCGTAGCTGATGAAAAAGACGGTGAAGATAATCAGTGCGACACCAGGGATGGAGAGAGCATCCTGGAGGCTCTCCGTTTGTTTTCCCTCGTCCACCCTGCTGTTAAAATAGACCGTAGAGAACATAAAGAAAAACATCACGGCAAAGCTGTTACACAGGTAATAAAAAATATATTTCTTATTGTTTACCTTCGCCATCTTCCATACTACTTGATTAAAGGTCATAGGATCTTCCTCCCAAAACGGCAAGATGATCCATGATCCGGTCCAGGAACTCCTTCCTGCTCCCTTTTTTCACGATGCTCGAATGAATCATCCCGTCTTTGATAAAAACAACCTTTTGACAGTAGCTGGCTGCGAATACATCATGCGTCACAAGCAAGACGGTCGTTGCAAGTTGTGCAACAATTTTTTCAAAGGATTCCATGATGACCGCGGAAGCTTTGGAATCCAGATTACCCGTCGGTTCATCGGCAAAAATGATTGCTGGATCATTCGTAAGGGCCCGGCTCACAGCTGTTCGCTGCTGCTGTCCGCCCGAGATTTGATATGGATATTTATCCAATGTCGATTGAATATCGAAAAGATCTGCCAGGCTCTTTGCTTTAGATTCCATTTCAGCCGCTGACTTCTTTTCAAGCACCATTGGAAGCATGATATTCTCTTTAACTGTCAAGCTATCCAACAGATTGAACTCCTGGAACACAAAGCCAAGCTGCCTGCGGCGAAACAGCGCTAGCTCATCTCCCGTCATCTCGCTCAATTCAGTACCTCTAATTGAAACCGTGCCTGATGTGGGCTTATCAATCCCGCTAAGAATATTCAGCAAAGTAGTTTTACCGCTCCCAGAGGGACCCATGATGGCAACAAACTCTCCTTCGTTCACAGAAAGGCTGACCCCGTCAAGAGCCCTCGTTGCCCCTTCTTCACTCGAACCGCCGTACACTTTCACAATCGTATTTGCTTCTAAAATAGGCATATCTTTTTCCCCCACTTCTCGCCGGTGAATTTTTCTGTAGTTGCATTTGATCAGACACTCCCATGGCTTCACCTGAAAAATTTGTCTCGGCTTCAGATATTTCCTCCGCTTTCCCCAGTGACATCCGAAGTTGAAGAGGCTTTCCATCAACCTTATAAGCCAATATTAAGCCGTTTGAAGTTTCACAGCCATCGATGATGCTAAAAAATACCTTACAGTTTTGTAAGGTATTCAAAGCCTATTTTGTTTCTTTCCAGCTAGCCATTGGAAGATGACGGTTGTTCCTTCATGCTGCCTGGAATGGATTCCAATGGTGGCACCTATTTTGTCAGCAATTTTTTTACTAAGGTATAAGCCAATGCCGGTTGAATTAGGATGCTTTCTTCCGTTTTCTCCCGTGAAAAACGGCTGAAAGACCCGCTCTAAATCATAGTCAGGGATTCCGACCCCCTCATCTAGGATCGAAAGCCGTACATGTTCCTTCTGTTTCTCTATCCGGAAAATTAACTTCTTGTTGCCAGGCTTCTGCCCGGAATACTTGATCGCATTTGATATAACCTGCTCAATCATAATTTCATTCCATTTTGGATCCGTGATAATAAACGCAGCTTCCTCGGCAAATTCGATCGAAGGAAAAATGGACTGGTAAATACACTCCCTTTTCCGCGCATTGATCAATTTGCGCAATGAAGCGAGTATGTCAACAGACTTAAGTTCAAAGTCGTTTTCAAAGCTGTCCATCCGAATCATAGTCAGACCTTGTTCAATCGAGGAATGGAGCCGTGAGTTTTCATTTTGGATATTATCGAGTACAGGGCATTTCCCTTCTTTACTGATCATCAACTCAATCACCGAAACGGGTGTTTTTAAATGATGCATCCAATGGGAAAGAAAATAAAATCTCTCTTTATTTTGTTCTTTCAATTCAATGTACTTATAAGAGTGCTCACTCACTGTCTTTTCTATTAACTTTTTAAAAGCCTTCTGTTCTTCCGTGTGAGCCACGATTTCCACATCCTCATTCCTTAACTGCCCGGCAACACTCCGGTTCGCCGGATAAAATCGCAGCCAATCAATCGACAAATAAATCAGCAGTAAAAAAAGCCCAATCATCAATGGATAGAAAAACTCTGTATCACCCTGCACGCTAAGGTAAAAAAACAACAGGATGCTAGCTAGATTCATTATGTATATCAGAATCAGGAGAAGACGGTCTTTTAAAAACGTTTTCACCATATCATTCACCCGCAGGATACTGAAGCATATACCCTACTCCTCGTTTGCTTTTGATCAAGTCCTTCAGCCCGAGTTCTGACAGTGTTTGTTTGATTCTTGTCATGTTTACAGTTAGTGTATTATCATCCACGAATGAAACTGAGTCCCAGACTTCTTCAATTAACTCTTCCCTTGAGACAAATGAATTCTCTTTTTCCATTAATTTTTTCAGCAGTTTAAACACTTTTTTAGAAACCTCGACCTTCGCTTCCTTATATTCAAGTGTCATTGTTTTCTCCACAAGGCACAGTGGACCGACACGTGTGTTTCTCTCGTCAATGACTGCATATTCCCCATACACCCTGCGAATGGTCGCTTTGACCTTGGAATGCAGCATATCGAATGTAAACGGCTTTGTTATAAAATCATCGGCTCCCAGTTCAATCGCCAAAATTTGGTCCATCTCCTGACTGCGCGCCGAAATCATCAGAATGGGCACAGTCGATTTCTGCCTGATACTCCTGCATAAAAAATATCCATCATAATATGGTAGATTAATATCCAGTAAAACCAAGTCCGGTTTGATATTCAAAAACTCTTCTTCTATATGGGCAAAATGCTGTGGCAAAATAACCTCATATCCATAGCGCTCCAAATTTTCCTTAATCAGTCCGCAAAGCTGGTGATCATCTTCAATCAGCATTACTTTATACATTTTGATAACTCCTCTTTTTCTAAAACTCTCTTTCCTTAGTATAAATTTTTCTGATCATAAAATCAGCAGAATTTTCCATCATGATTAAATCTTGCACCCTAAGTGCAAGACACTTTAGCCGAATATTAAACAGAAAAATGACGTATGCTTGACTGCATACGTCATTCCATTGCTGTTAATTCTATCTCTCAGGGATATCGATTTCAAATCCTTCGAACATCTCGGGTAAAGGCTGATGACGTGTTTTCAGCGTCAATCCCTTCTTTTTGCCGGTATTGAATTCTTTCTTAAAACTATGATCCTTAATTCGTTCAGCAAATGGCTTTTCATCCAGCAACAGTTTTTCACCATTTTCATCTTCAATCCAAAGAGGGTTCATGCTCGCATTATTGTCAATAACAGCCTCACTTTTGACATTATAGTAAACGATTGTGCGGTCCCCTTCATACTTTATATCCGTTATAATAATGTAACCATATTCGCCTTGACTCATCGTAAATGGCAACTCGATATGATCCAGCTTAACCGATTCTTCCTTTAGGTCTCCCAAAGGAAATTCAATACGATAAGGTATAACTTTTACACTCCGTACGCTTTCATCAAGTGGCTCATATAGTCTTTGAAGTGCACCATACTCTTTCCCATCGACTGTCTCTCCCTGAAGCCTCCCATTCAAGAAATTAATGACACTCCCTTTATCATCGATAAGGTAAAATTCCAGACTATTAGGATCAAGCAATCCAGAGTCAGCAATGATTTTCATATCCAGAACTGTGCCAGCAGGCCCAATCTTCAATGAGTTTACATTAAGCTCAGCTCCCATAAGCTTCATTTTCTCATCAAGACTGATAACCTTCACCTCATTTGATTGTCTGACAGGAAACTGAAACGACCAATTACCCGGTACTAGTCCTACTGCATCGAAGTGAATCTTCATATCGAAATTTTCAGGAAGTTCCTCCGTCGGGGTAATATCCACTATGCCCTTATACTTTTGAGGAGTTATAAATTCACCAGAATAACCAGAGCTAAAGTTGATTTCCTTTCCATCCGCTTTAATTACCGGGCGCTCAAGTTCGCCTAGCGGTAAAAGGGATTCCTGTGTGTACCCTAATGTCAATCGCGTCCCATCGTAAAATACCTCATTAATTGTCAATGTGATGCCTTTATCTTTTGCTGTCTGATCCACAGTGTGCGTTAATCCCTTTTGCCCCGCTATCTTTAAACCCTCATCACCTACATCATTGAAAAAAGTGCTTACGATAGGGATATTTGCAGCAACCTTCGCCATCGCTGGAGAAACCATGGCCGAGCCAATAAATAAACCGAAGCCTACAACCGCAGCACTCATTGAATACCAAACAATGCGCTTTTTAGGCTTCTTCACCTTCGTTCCACTAACTGTCTGTGCAATAATGTTATCCAGTTTCTCGACTGGAACCGAAATTTGGTCCATTTCATTTTTAACATTCGGGAATTGGCTACTCATTCACACAATCCTCCTTTAATCTACCTCTTAATAAGTTCACGCCACGGTGGATTTTCGTTTTCACAGTACCCTCAGGACAATCGAGAATTTCCGCGATTTCCTTTACTGATAAGTCTTTATAAAACCGAAGAATCAACACCTCTTTATACTTTTCCTCAAGCTCCATCACAGCCTCAAGCAATTCGGAGTGACGTTCACTCTCAATATATACCGGAGCCTTACTTTCAAGCGCATTCCGTTCCATCGGGATGACTCTTTTCTTTTTCCTTAATAGATCAACAGCATTGTTGATGAGAATCCTCGTCAACCACGTAGAGAAATACCGCTCTTCCTTCAAATTTCCAATGGACACAAGAGCTTTATAAATCGTCTCCTGAAAAACCTCCAGTGCATCGGCTTCATTTTTCATATAAACGTACGCTATTTTGTAAAGTTTCACTTTCTCTTCTTCCATCAATTCCTGAAAAGCCTTTTTGTTCCCTTTGATTGCAAGGCGTACCTTTTTGATATCTGCCAAACCAGTGCTCCCCCCTTCTTCCACTGTTAGACAAACGGGATATGTAAAACGTTTCATTTAATTTCATAAAAAAAGAGCAAGACTGAAATCTCAGTTTGCTCTGTAAGCTTTATTATACCAGATATCGCCAATTATAATCAGTCTACTATTTTTTCAAGTAAGCTATATACATGCTTAATAGTAAAAAAGTCTTCCTGCATTTGAAGCCCTCTTAATAGTTATACATTTAAATGAAACAAAGGAATCCTTCCCATACTTCTAATCTTCCTCTTTTTTCACCCAATCACCATCGTCATTCTTCTCATAATCGTTTTTAACCGCGCTCCAGGCGACTTTAAATGCTGTTTCTTCTTCATCATATTGCTCTGAAGCAGAATTGAATGCCTCCTTGAAAATTTCCTGGGCGTGGTGCGGCAGATTATCTTTTACTGAATCGGGTAGGTCTCCTAGAGATTTGTAAGGCATTTCTATACCTCCTAATTTAAGTAGATTTAGCTTTCATTTTCCCTCACTGTGAAAAAATGAAACAATTCGCTTACACATCCCAGCAGCTATACAATGCAGGTAAACCATTCCACGCTTCTGTTGGTTTCCTTTTTGCCTAAAGGGGGAACATTTCATGTAACAAGAGAATAATAGAGGAAGTGTTCGTTATATGAATTCACCGTCGACTGCAGAAGTTAGGAATAAAGTGAGAGAAATGAAACCGTGGGTGCGCCGATTTGGGCGTTTTGGCTTTGTTGCCAAGGGGCTGGTATACGTAATGGTTGGGGTGCTTGCTGCACTGGCTGCATTCGGTCCAAAAGGAGATACAACAGGAACATCGGGAGCCCTGCAATCCATTGCTGCAATGCCCTTTGGTGAAATTGCATTATGGTTCATAGGAATTGGGCTGATTGGTTATATATTATGGGAGTTTATCATTGCGATAAAGGATCCTGAGAATGAAGGAACTGATCCTAAAGGGCTGGTCAAAAGGACAGGATACTTTATTAGTGGATTGATCTATGCGAATCTAGCTTACGGGGCAATCAAATTAGCCAGCAACACTGGTTCCGCTGGTGGAGACAATTCCGAAAAAGCGATTTCCGCAAAGTTAATGGAACAACCATTTGGCGAATGGCTGGTTGGCATAGTAGGCGCGATTATTATTGGCTATGGAGTTTTTGAATTGTATAGCGGAGCAAAAGAAAAATTCATGTCTAAATTCAAGACCTATGAAATGGATGAAAAAGAACGGAAAATTGCGGTTGTTTCCGGCAAAATCGGATTAATATCCAGGGGAATTGTTCTAAGCATGGTTGGATTTTTCTTTATCCGTACTGCATACACTAATAATCCAAACGAATCTAAAGGACTGGGCGGTGCGTTAACCGAGCTGGCAGATCAGCCATTTGGCCAGGTGATGCTAGCAATCGTCGCGATCGGGCTGATATTATACGGAATCTATCAAATCATTCGCGGACGTTTTCAGCACATGAATTTTGGGTGAGATAAAGTGAATTTCCTAACATGGAGAAATGATAAAAATAGTAGTGAATAACATACCGTTGCAGTGCAAATAGCAAACCAAAGAACGCTAGGATTTTACTCATCCTAGCGTTCTCTTTTGTTCTTGTCTATTCAACAAAAATAACTGTCAGTATAAAGAAAGATCTCATATTTTTAAAAGATATGATTATTGAAGATTGCTAAGACTATAATTCTGCAGCAATAGTTCTACCTGCTACTCGTCCTGTAAAAAGGCACCCGCCTAAAAAAGTTCCTTCAAGTGAACGATACCCATGTATTCCCCCGCCACCAAATCCTGAAACTTCACCCGCAGCATATAATCCCGGAATAGGGTGTCCAGAAGAGTTCAAGACTTTTCCCGACAAATCAGTTTGTAAGCCTCCCAGGGTTTTCCGGCTGAGGATATTCAAACGGACTGCAATTAAAGGGCCGTTTTTGGGATCAAGGATTTTGTGAGGTGATGCCACACGGATTAATTTATCACCAAGGTAATTACGCGCGCCGCGCATAGCGGTTATTTGCAGGTCCTTTGTAAATGTATTATCGATTTCACGGTCTCTTGCTTCTATTTGTTCTTTGATATGTTCCAGATTCAACAGGTTTTCACCTGTTAGTTTATTCATGCCTGAAACCAGCTCGGCCAGATGATCGGCAACAATAAAATCTTCGCCTTTTTCCATAAAAGCTTTTACAGGAGCTGGAACCCTTTGTAACGCCCTTCCAATTACTTTACGAATGCTTTTTCCAGTTAGATCAGGATTTTGTTCTGAACCTGAAAGCGCAAATTCCTTTTCAATAATCTTATGTGTGAGAATAAACCAGGAATAATCATAGCCAGTCTTTTTGATTGCATCAAGGGTTCCCAATGTATCAAAACCCGGAAAATTTGGTGCCTGGAACCGCTTCCCTGTTGCATCCAGCCAGATGGAGGATGGTCCAGGAAGAATTCGTATCCCATGGTTGCTCCATATAGGATTCCAATTCTTTAGACCCTCGGTGTAGTGCCACATACGATCTCGATTTACGATGCGGCCGCCTGCTTCCTCCGTAATTGCCAGCATCCTTCCGTCCACATGGGCAGGTACACCTGTAACCATTTCTTTGGGAGGTTCGCCAAGCCGGCTTGGCCAGTTTTTACGAACCAACTCAAGGTTGCCGCCAATCCCTCCACTTGTTACCAATACTGCTTGGGATCGATATTCAAAACTACCAACTACTTCCCTGCTGCTATCTTCTCCGCGAGCTGCTGTACTTGGTACAAGAACAGAGCCGCTGACACCAACAACCGCACCATTAGTTGTGATAAGTTGATCAACCCTGTGGCGTGGAAGAAACTTTACTAGTCCGTTTTTAATATGTTCACGAACCCTTTGCTCAAAAGGGGCAACAATGCCTGGACCGGTTCCCCAGACGATATGGAATCGGGGCACTGAGTTTCCATGTCCATCCGCAAGATACCCTCCTCTTTCTGCCCATCCAACAACTGGAAAGAATCGGACACCCATTTCTTTTAACCAGGCTCGTTTCTCCCCAGCAGCAAAATCAATGTAGGCTTCAGCCCATTTTCTGCCCCAATAATCCTCATTTTCTTCCCGGTCAAACCCGGCGGTTCCCAGCCAGTCCTGCCATGCAAGTTCCTTTGAATCCTTTATTCCCATCCGCCGCTGTTCTGGTGAATCAACTAGAAACAATCCGCCAAACGACCAGAATGCCTGGCCGCCCATTGACGCTTCCGGCTCCTGATCCAAAAGCAAGACCTTTTTACCTGCATCTGCCATTTCTGCAGTTGCTACAAGGCCGGCAAGTCCTGCGCCTACAACAATAATATCGAAATCCACGTTTCTTTCCCCCACTCATTTTCCTTTTAAATTTTCTGATAATTGTAATATATCATATTTAATTTGATTTGGTATATTTCCAGTAATGAGTTCCCAGTCCACGTTTAAGTATTGGAAAATCTATTTGAATGAAAAGTAATGACACAACAAAAAGCAGAAGAATTTTTAATTTATTCTTCTGCTTTATTTAAGTTGTAAATCGATTGATCCTTTTTCGCCCTACTAATCTTAATTGCCTTCTTCAAAGCACAGGAACTGCTTACGATGTCTAACACTTATAGTAACTAGTCCCCATACTTTTCATCCCACTTTGCCCGCCATTCTCTATAATCTTCAGCAAGAAACTCTTCAGCTGTAAGTCCATCAAGAGAATATGGCGCCCCCGTTATCCCTTTTCCAATGGGAAAAGAGGTTCCACCGATGATTTCATCGTTAAAAATAAATACACTTACTTCAACTTTGCTGGAAAAACCGATTTGAGGCCCGTAAATTTTGCCAAGTGGATGATTCTTTACTATGAAAATTTCCTGGGTTATTTCCTTTCCAATATAATGATCAGGTTTTACTGGTTGGACGGCCCAAACCATATCATGAGGCTTATTCAATAAGTCCTGCTTTTCGAAAGAATATGAGTTTCTCCCTTCATAAGATTTAATGGAGTAACCTCTGTCTTCTAGAAATTGTTTCGCTAATTCAGCATTTTCATCCATAACCGGTCCGCACCCTGCCAGCAAAAATAAAATAGTAAGTATTAGGAATTTTTTCATGTGTACTCCCCGCATACAAAATGATATTCCATTGCAAATTAAAAGAGTGGCTGTCCAAGCTTTATATTATTCGACAAGGAGAACCGTGATTTCAGCTCCTTCGATTTCACACACTTCCAGCACATACTCGGTTTTATCCTTCAGCTCTTTTACAACTATTCTTTCGCATGTAGATTTTTCTATACTCCCGGAACCGTATCCATCCCTTGTAGAATCATAGGTTGACTGAAGGGTTTCACCGTCAAAAATCAAGTCATGTGACATAGTGTCTTCCTCTGTGTTTAGGTGACAATCCTGATATCGCTTTTTTGTCCTTGCTTGACACGATCCAAAAAAGAGTAATATACTTCAAGGTCTTTCATCTATCCTTGGATGTCGACTACATCATCCTCCGACTGAATATATAAAATTGATATTCCGGCAGATTAATTAGATCTCCTTTCTTTAAACCAAAGATTCTTAGTTAAATATTACCATTTTGTTAACTTTATGAGTATCTCAAGTTAAAATATTATGTGTTCCCCCAACGGTGATTGGGTAATCTGAATGTATGATTACTCAAAAAAGGTGTGTTAAAGAATGAAGAATAAACTTTACTCAGAAATTGCCGTCCCAATCGAGCCTCCATTTGGCTTCATGCCCGGAAAAGATTCGGAGCGGGATTTTACTTTTGATAAAGAGGATCGTTTTACGGATTACCTTCTAAAAAAAGAAGGACTATCCTACGATGTTTGTCTCGATGACCAGGGACAATGGTACTTTTTCTTTTCAATGGAATGCGACACGCTAGACGAATTGAAGCTGTCGAGGCAGATTTTTTGTCCTCCCTATTTAAAAGACGAGCATCTTGAACTTGTTAATATCATGGAAAAACTAGAGCTTAAGCCATTTTATGAGGGACATGACAAAGCTTACGGCCATGTGTTAGCGATTGTGGAAAACCTTGATACCGTTGCTGCCTTTAACCAGGCCCGGCTTGCAAATTACGATGGAACCGATGACCCGACGATCATCAAGAAAATCCATTTCATTGAGAATGAATATAAAGGAGAAAAAACTCGCTTTATCTCTGGTTTTGAAACTCGCTCATTCGCGACTGTGACAGAGAACGATTTTTACGCAAAAAAAATCCACCTTCAAGGGAATGCAAGGACTTATTTGAAACTATTCATTTATTTCACACGGTACGGCGAGCTGCCATCACAGCAAATGATGCCAAGATTCCTCGGAAACTTATGGGCATCAACACAAAGCTTAAATAACTCGGCAAATCCTGCCCTCTTTAAGGATGAAGGGATTGAGTGACAAAGATGTACTTTCCATGACCCGCTGAAGACGACTTGCAGGTACCTTGGAATTCGGTAGAAGCATGTATACAGCTGCAAAGGGGATCCAATCTATCTTTGTTTTAGTTGAGACCGTAATTCCTTTCCATTTTAATTATGGGCACATTTTAACCTCCCCAGTGACGATAAATATGTATCCTGAACCCTTTAACATTATGACAGGCTGTTACTAATATAATTTCTATAGAGGTGATTAAAATGCCAAGGGCAAATTATACGGATAATGATGTTGCACTGGTGGCAAGGATGATGAGAGCGGAAGCCGAGGGTGAGGGGCAGCTGGGAATGCTGATGGTGGGCAATGTGGTGGTCAACCGGTTAGTTTCCAATTGCCTGGATTTTAAAGATTTACGTACAATACGATCAGTGATTTTCCAGATACAAGGTGGGAACTACTCGTTTGAGGCTGTACAGAAGGGAAATGTCTTTTATAACAGAGCAAGAAGTGTTGAGAAAAGATTGGCGAAACAAACCTTGGATTACTGGAGACAGCACCCTTCCAAGTTTGCTCTATGGTATTTCAATCCTTACGCGCCATGTCCGCCAACATGGTATGACCAGCCTTTTGCCGGACAGTTTAAACAGCATTGTTATTATGAACCAAAGGCAAATACCTGCGAAGGCGTCTATACCGGGTAGGAAAGCCGCATAATTGTGCACAGAAAATTTTAGTACTATCAATCGCTAAGAAACTGAAATATCGTCAATTCTTACTAAAAATCCGACGTAAGGAATCCCTTACGCCGGATTTTTATTTCCGTCAAGATTTATACGTAAACCCTTCTACGGGAGAACGATTAAAGTCTTAACTCCTCTTACTTCCTATTCTTTTCAAGTGCCTTCACTAACTCCTGTCCCATCAACTCTGAAGAAAATGGGTCACGGCTTGTGACAAGCTGATCGTCTGCCCATACAGCATGCCCTGTTTTTTCAAGGTCACCCTGATCATATTCGCTGATTTTTCTCATTTCCTGCTCCAAACTGAAAGGCAGGATGTCCAACAGACCCTCTGGCTCCATTTCGTCTGGATAGCCTGTCACCTTTTTGCCAGCGATGAAGCTTTCCCCATTGGGACGCTTCGCGAATACAAGTGGTGCAGGACCATGGCATTCTGCTGCAACAATCCCGCCTGCATCTTGGATTTTGTTCATGATGTTATGCAAATCCTGATTTTTTGCCAGATCATACATTGCACCATGACCGCCGACAATAAGCACGACATCATACTCAACTGGATTTACATCAGAAAGCTTAACCGTGTGATCAGCTTTGCCAGATTCGTAAAGTTCCTTATAAATGCCTTTCGGATCATAATCCTCACTTATACTCACCTGATCAATTTGGGGCTTGCCTCCAAGCGGCGAAGCCAGGTCAACCTGATGGCCGGCCTCTTCAAGAAGCTGCATCGGCGCGAATAATTCCTCTCCCCACCAGCCAGTTTCATAATTATTTTTATCATCCTTATATCCACTTGATAATACTGCAAGTACTTTTGCCATTAATAAAAACCTCCTCTATTGATTCCAGGGTTTATTTTCCCTATTTTAGTCCCCATTACTCATTTAAAAATTTCCATTCAAAATGAAAACGCCTGGAAACCCAGGCGTTTAAGCATAATTCAATTTATCATTAGCCACTAGATCAGGGTCCAGGAAAAATATACAATCTTGTTTAACCGTATTTCTATATAGCTTTGTCAGTTTTCATAGGAGGTCCTGAAACTTCAATAAGTAAAAATTATTTCTTTCAAATTTTATCAAAGTCTTGCTTCAACAAAGAATACATAAATAAATCATCGAATTTACCACGGGTAAACTCATAATCCCTTAATAATCCTTCATTTATGAAACCCAACTTTTCTACTAACTTTTGTGATGAACAATTCGGTGGCTCTATTAATGCTTCTATCCGTTGGAAATTCATATGCTGAAATCCATAGTTAATAATTGCTTCAACTGCCTCAGCAGCTATCCCTTTTCCCCACAGGTCTTGACTTAATTCAAAGCCAATTTCGGAACGGAAGTGTTTAGAAACAATGTTATGAAATCCACAACTGCCAATCACGACTCCTTGTTCCTTTAAAGTAATTCCCCATCTTCTACCTGTTCTGTTGTTATGTATTGATTGATACCATGCTATCTCATCCAATGCATCGTTAATCGATTCAAACGGTTCTAATCCATAGTATTTCATTACCTCTTCATTAGACATATACTTGAAAATGCTGCTAGCATCCTCATTCATAACTTTTCTTAATACTAATCTTTCGGTCTCAAGTATAGGAAACGTATCAAAATCCATGGTAAAAGCAACATCTCCTTAAAGATATTCCATTTTATTAACCTACTTTTTTCAAAAACTGTTATCCTTTATGAATATTCCCACCTAATTGCAGGCGTGGGAATAATGCTGCCGTAATAAATAAACAGTACAATTCTACTGCTAGTTTTTCAATTCCAAATCTGAAAGCAGCATCCCATACACCATGCTATCTGTCCATTCACCCTTACTCCAATAATCCTTGATGAAATGAGCTTCTTTCCTCATCCCTATGCGCTCACAAAGCTTTTGAGAGGTTTTATTCCTTGCATCAATGGTGGCTTGTATACGATGAACATGAAACTCACTAAATAACATTTTGACTAAAGAACTCACCGCATCTGTTGCACAACCCTTTAACGAAGCTTCATTAGCAAAACAATAACCAATTTCAACAGAATCTTTCATACCTGTATACCAGACAGATAGATCTCCAATGACTTTGCTATCATTTACTACTGCTAAACTTAACATTGAATCTTTTGTCTATCTTCTTATTAAATTTCTCCTTCATATTTTCCTGTGTCCACTTATCATGCAAAAGATATCTACATATATCATCATTATTGTAAAAGTTAAAAACATCTTGTAGATCGCTAGTTTTAAACGGCCTAATTTCTAATCTTTCCGTTCTGAACTCCAAAATAAGACCTCCAACTCCAGTCCGCCATTTAATCCAGGATTATATTTAATATCTAAAATGAACGGTAAAATATTTTCGTTTTAATCCTTATTGATAAATGAAAAGTTTTACAAAAATGCGTCAATCCTTCTTGAATCAACGCATCAGTTTGAAGATACAGAGTGAATCTTTTACATATTTTTATCGATTATCAACTACAGATTCAGAACTCCAATCGACTACTGGTTTATCTAATTGAGGAGGAAAATTTAATTCATCAGCGGCAGCAAAAATAAATTCCTTACAGAAATAAAAGCTTTTATGAAGCACAATTTTCTCGTTCTCTACCTCTTGATATTGTATGTCATGAATCATCCTGGTCCCATCTGCTGCATCAAAGAAAACAATAATAACATTTTTACCCCAAAGCAGATGCTCCTCTGCTCTGAAGCCAGGCAGGCCAAAACGCATAGACCCAGAGCGCATTTCGTCTTTTGAAAATTCTTGAAAGCCCATTGGAGCCTCATTTTGTGCGTGTTCACACATCAGTTCTAAAACTTTATCAACGTCGCCCTCATTTAATGCTTTTAAATAGGATTGTACGACTTTATTATTATCTGCTTTGTCTAAGGAAGGAGGACGTTGATTTTTTTCTCGAATAGGATTCTCAGACAGTTGCTTTTGCATTCTCCTCACGGTTGCATAAACAGCACCAGGTGTCGTTTGAACCATACCTGCAACTTCCTTAGCGGTAAATGTAAAAACTTCTTTAAGAAGAAACACCGCTATTTGACGCGGGTTAAATAATTCTACTAGGTACGTTATCGCCTCTTCTGCATCAAAGCTGTCGGCATTATATTCTACCTCAACGTCCTCTTCTTCCAGGTGACCTACAATACGCTTTTGTTTCCGGCAATGATCAATCCAAGTGGTCGTAGCTATTCTGTAAAGATAAGACTTTGGATTGGTAGGGTGCCATCGTTGATAGATACTTCCATATGCCTTAACCATAGTTTCCTGGAAGAGATCCTCGCCATCCCACGGAGAACCTGTTAAATAGCGACAATATTTCCATAATCCCTCCCTAAATTCATCAATGATCTGATTAAACTCGCCCTTCAATTCGCGATTTTTCTCAGTAAATGCTACCATTTGGTTTTCTTGTGATTTTCCCATAGTTACCTCCTTTAATTCACTCACTATGTATAACGAATGGGATAGGCAAAATTATACGCATACTTGAAAAATAGCTTAATAATTTATAATAGAATGACATTTTATAAGGGGAATGCTAGATTTGACCTTAACTCCTATCAAATGAAAGATAAGCGGGGAATCATTCAAATTGAACCCGTTTCTTTCAAGTAAGTTGAGATGACTTGTCTAAACAATGGTTTTTCCTCTAGGAATGGGTAATGATTGCTTTTATTAAAAATAAACAGTTGTGATTCTGGAATTAACTCATTCATTTCAACGGAGAAAGAAAGCGGGCATTGGACATCGTATCGGCCACTTATAATTAATGGCTTAGCTGAGATCTTCCTTAACTCACGAGTTACATCAAAGATCATTTCTTCTCTAATAAAAAAATTCATTCTTGGAGCAGACATCTTTTTATGTATACCTACAGAAAAATATTCATCATACTTATCTGGATGAAATAAAGATAACTTAGTTCTCTCTTTTGAGAGCCGTTCTCTTTCACTAGCTGTTAAGTCAGACCTTTTTAACATCTCAATAAGTTGCTGCATTGAGTCGAACTGTGGGTGGTCTGGATGATAGATACAATCAGGGGATGAATTAGCATATTTCCTCGCTGCAGACCCGACAATGATCAGTGAATTAAGCGACGATGAAAAGTGAATGCCATAAAGAACTCCTATCATACCTCCTGTCGAGTGACCGGCATAGCTCCATTTGGAATAACCTAAAGCTTCACGGATTGACTCGAGATCGTATACAGCATCAAACATGCTTAGCTCATGAGACTCCATTGGTTTTCTAGAGTTTCCAGCTCCTTTTAAATTCACCAGGTAAACCCTGTTATTTTCCGTAAAAGAATCTGCAAAGTAATCACCTGTATGATTAAATTCCGAGTAATGATGCGTGACGCAAATTGGTGTACCTTCTCCTTTAACAAAAACCTCAAACTCACCTCGGGCAGTTTCAATTATTTTCGTTTTCCAGTAGGACATTACCATATCTCCCTCCTTTCAGGGGTTTTGCGAAAAATAGGGTTTAAAATGAAATTTGGTTCTTAAAGCTATTATTACAATAACCAATGAGAAATCTGGAGAATCTCAACGTAACTTCCAGTCTCTCCTTCTCTGAGTTGAAAATCTCTGACATTTCACATCTGCGTATATTCATAGCTTCTTTAATAATATCGTGCCATTCTGCTGGTAATTGACATAAACCATATTCCCCGGCATCAAGCTTGGAAACAATATCATTTTCCTTGATCGTATAGAATTGGCGAAGTAATCCGAGTACAGTCCACTCTATTTCAAAATCTAGTGTGCTGCTCGGAAGCTTTAGTAATTGTTCCATTGAAGCCTCTGCCGTTTGAACTCTGTTTGTCCAGTAAGAATTCATATTTGCAAGTACATAGGAATACAACTGATGCGGCTGAATATCAAAATGAAATCCCTCTGGTTCTTCCTCCAAAATGGAAATTCCCTTTCTTTTTAGCACCCACCATGTGATTGGGTTAAAATTAAAGTAATCACCAAAACTGATTTCACCGTTGTTGTAATACGGGTATTTATAGTCATTTTTATCACTGCCATCGTATAGTTTTCCTAAGTCCTCACGGAGTGCATATACTCCGTCCAATTCCGGCTTTTCATATTTATTTGCTATTTTTCTATGTATAAATGTTAAAGCATCTAGGTCTTTTTCTGTTAAACGTCGATTCGTCAATGTGATAAAGTCGATGTCACTTGAATCTTCGACGTAGGCATTCAGGGCAATTGATCCGTGCACATATAACCTTTTCATTGTTCCGGGAAAATGTTCATTAAATAGATTCATATATTCCTTTAAAACTGTATGTACTACTACTGGAATTCCCATCAATTAATCTCCTCTATTTCTAACTTCGCGAAAATTCATAAATTATTTACATTTCAAACTAAAATAAATTATGTTTATTTTAACATAAAATACCATATGCAGACTGATGTCCTTTTAACGAATGAAAAATGGCGTGGAGAACTCCCACGCCATACGTTTGAGATTTTATTTAACCAGAGCTTTTACTAGAGGGGTAAGTCCCCCAGCACACTCCCTATTCTGCCAATACCTTTTCCCCGACAAACTGATCAAAAAATTCAAGGATCGTCCGGTTCACAAGGATTTCATTTTCTTTTTTCGAGAATCCATGGCCTTCATCCTCCAGCACCAAGTACTTGACTTCATGGCCCTTTTCCTGAAGTGCTTTGACAATCTGGTCCGATTCCTGCTTAACAACGCGTGGGTCGTTTGCACCCTGGATGATCAGCATTGGCTTTGTCATGGTATCCAGATAAGTGATTGGCGAGTACTCTGTCAATTTATCGTAGTCCTTGACAGGGTCGCCAACCCATTGATTCATGATTGGTTTCCAGTGCTCCGGAACTGATTCAATGAATGAAAATAGGTTCGACGGCCCGAAGATATCAACAACAGCTTTGAAATATTCCGGATGACGGCCATGCAACAGAAGTGCCATATATCCACCAAAGCTTCCACCCATCAATAATGTCTTATCCCTGTCAGCCAATCCGTGCTCGTAAAGGTATTCAAGGCCAGAGATATTATCAAGCCGCGGTCCTTCTCCCCAATTTCCCTCGACCATCTTAGTGAACGCCAGTCCATAACCGGTTGATCCGCGGAAATTCGGTGCGAAAATGCTGTAACCTCTATTCACAAGGAACTGGAACATCGACCGGAAAAACTTCCTTTCAGCTGCCTGAGGGCCGCCATGCGGCCAAAGGATGACATGACCATTGCTTACTTCCTCTTTCGCTTTGAAAAATAATCCTTCCATCGCCAGTCCATCATAGGATGGGTAGGTGATCACTTGAGGAGTCACAAGTTCTTCTTCCTTCACACCTGGAACAGCAAGGTTGGTCAATTGCTTCCATTCACCACTGTCCGCTTCCAACATGAAAATATTATTCGGCTTTGTAGCTGAACCGGCCAAAATATACACATTTCCGCTCTTGGCAACCGCACCGCCCTGGATGATCGAAGCCGGATGATTCATATTTTCATATGATTTGTCCTCAAGACTGTATCGATACAAATAATCTTCCACACCCTTTGTCGTGACAAAAAAGAGATTATTGGAACTCTTATCATATCGAATCGCACCAAGTTCTTCTTTTTCAATCGAAAGGACCTTTGAAAATTCATGGGTCTCCAAATTGAACTTTGCCAGATAATCAAAATCCTCTCCAAAGGTTGTGACAAAATAATATTCGTTTCCAACGAATACTCCCTCACCGACCGTAAATTGCTCTTCCGTTTCCGGTGTCAGGGAATACGACTGCCCATTTTGAAAAATATAGCCAGGTGCATATGTATTCGCATATTGCTTGATATAGGCAAAATGATTCTCGTCTTCGTCAACAGCCACTAAGAAACATGCAGCACCTTCACCCTCAACGACAATGTCTTCCACATCGTTTTCAATATCATAACGGTATATGTTCAGGAAGGTCTGATTGCCTTTTGTTGAAGTATAGTAGAGACGCTGGTCATCCTTTGACAAAAACGGCAGCATATGGCGGTGGCCCTCAGCCGTACGGAGTGGTACCATTTCGCCTCCTGCAGGTGGAAGTGCATAAAGCTGCCCGTTTTCATCGCCATCCTGGTCAAAACCAACAACCAAAAACTTGCCTTCATTTGAATAGCGCAATGCCTGGCAAGTCTGATCAATGAACGTCAGCGGATACGGATACTGGTTAGGCAAATCCATCGCCCACAAATTATACTTGCCTGTAAAATTCGTACTGAACACCAATTGTTTTTCATCCGGGCTTACTGTAAAAGCTTGAATATTAAACGTACGATAAAAATTCTCAACATCTGGCTTCTTAAACTGAATCAATTCCCCATCCCCTATTCTTTTAGAAATTTCGATCTATACTGAAAACTTAAACAAAGTTTTCTACTTCTGTCTAGGATAATACTCATATTTCTCTCGACATAATCATGCAAAAATCTTCTCGCTGGCGTGATATATTAAGAAACCTCTAGCTGGAAAAGCTAGAGGCAGGTGCAAATATAAATCAAAACTAAAATAGCCCAAAACTCGACAAACAGTGAAAATAAAGTCAAATCCTGCGCTTACCCGAGAAATAATTTTGTAGGTTCATGACCTGGAAAACAAAAAGAAAAGTTTAATATTTATTCAAACGGCACATCATAAGGTTCCCGTGTCTCCGGGTCGTACTGGAAAATGCGATAAAAATCTTCAGAATCTGCTTCTTCATAGTCCATGTCGACTTCGACAAATTCCCATTCCCGCTCAGAAAGACCATAAACTTTCCAGGGAATTTTATGGTCCTTCAATACTTTTTTTATCGCCAATGAATCTTTCAAATTATATTTGTTATACGATAAATCCCCCATCTCGATCGTGCGGCCATCCTGCAGACGAAAATAGAAGGACCACTTAAAACTTGAGGTTGAAGTTCTGTGAAATCCGTCGCTTGACACCTGGCCGTCAATGTCCACAGTGTCGATTTCAGACCAGGGAATTTCCTCTTTTTCTCCATGTTTTGAAACGACAATGCCATCGGTCCTGACTGCCTGATAATCATCTCTCGTAATGAAACCAAAAGTAACCGCTACAGCTAACGATATGAAAAACATCCATTTAATATGTCTTTCCCTCGTTTTCCAGCCATTGATAAACAAATACATTGCCGGAAAATAAGCGAGAATCCCGGCAAACACCATGACATAACCCATCCACTCCTGGGACATCAGCTGCAAATAGACATCGTTGGGGGAAGAAACGAGGCTAATCTTATTCCTCGATGAGTCATCCACGATGTTGATTAACAACGGTGTGATTACGGAGAAAAACAAATAAAGCCTTAACGGAAATAGTTGACCTTTTTGCAATTTGAGCATTTCTTTTCCATTAACGATTAAAAGCCCCAGCCAAAAAGGTAATAAGCCAAAAACGAGATAAGTTAGTATGAATCCAATTGAGAAATCCTCATAAAGATAACCAGTCGCTATCCCTCCGGTGATAACGGAAAAAATGCAAATTATGTATCCGATAATGTTTTTAAATTTAATGAAGATCTTCAAACTCCAGCTCCCTTCTAGTAAGCGACTATTTGATCCCTTTAGTGAATATACGATTAAGACAGTGATAGGTTTCAATTATAATATAAAAGGAGCCTTCCTATATTGAAAGGCTCCCATTGATTTATTTAATGAACACGGATGATTTCATAAATATCTTCATCGTGATGAACTCTAGTATGCTTTGATTCGATTCTGTCAAACTCCTCATGCCCGACCTTTGGCAATTCTCCAATCCACCAGTTTTTAAATTCATAAATAAGGTCAGCTAACATTTTAATTCCTCCCGGAAAATGAATAATGTTTTATTTACACTCTCATTATACTTGTGAATAGTTTCACAAGTAAAGCGCTTTCACTATATCCGGAATAGCAAAATTATATTGAATTATGGAAAAATTATTCTAAATTGATAATAGAATAATCACAAGTTTTTTGAACATAATACTCCTGTTCAAAAGGAGGTGTTGGCATGCCTAATCAAAATGATAACAAGTTTAAGAAGATTCAGTCTGAAAGCTTCAAGCAAGGGAAATCACAGGAAGAATATGCTGCGGAACTTGAAATGAACAAACTGAAAGCACAGAAGAGGAAATAATATGGACAAAAAAAATGCCGTGGATTGATTCACGGCATTTCCAAGTTTTATTCAGCATTCAATAATGGAATCTGCACCTCGGCACCCAACCGGCTAAGCACCTTTCCAAGTGTCTCAAGTCCAGACTTAGGGTTGATTTTCGTCTCCAAATAATAGACTTTCCCTGTTGTTCCGGACTCAAAGGTATGCAGCTGGGTGAATGGACGTTGGTCTGGATGAATCGGCTGCAAGGCGATGGCATACCGTTTGCCGTTATCGGTGGAACCGAGAATGATACCTTCTCTGACCATATCGTAAAGAGGAAGATGGTTGTCCTCCATCCATTTCAAGGCATTCTTCCAAATCGCAGGCACACTGGTTCCCTCAATTCTGGATTTCTTACTGCCAAGCTTCACATCTACAAACAACATATCCCACTTTTTGTAGCTTTTCCGCTCTGTTGAAAAATCGTCCTCCTGTTGACCCGAGTTTTCAGCAACTTTTGCCTTCAGCTGCTCATACAGTTTTTCGACCGTGCCAACACCGACATTGTCATACTTAGCTAAAATGACTAGCTCCATTGGCAGCTGACCGACGGTGTAAATCTGGTCTTCATTCAACTGCCTCAACAAACTGGGAATCCCCGTGAATACCTCAGCAGTCAACGGAACCTTTTTCAGCTCATCTGTCACGACAAGATGATTCGCTTTGTAAAAGAAAAACAGTTCACCCTGGCGCTTCAGTGTCAAGTTCCTCCGCACTTTCTCTTCTTCAATGAAAATCCCAAGCTCCTCGAAAAACTGTTCATCGTTTTTTTCACTATAACGCTTAACATTCTTATGCAAACCTTCAAGATTACTTGGCAGTTCACTCATGATTCGAGCCTCCTGCTCGGCACCAAGTCGAATCAAAAAGGTTTCGGACTTATCAAAACGCTGCGGCAACAGGAACGCATCCCGCAGGAAATATGGAATTTTAAGGGATCTTCCTTTGTAAGCGATTGTCCTGATTGGCGTAAAACCCGGTGTCTCCTGTACTTCATTTGCTATCGGCGCAGCAACTGCCGCCGCCACTTCTTCCATTGCCTTTTTCTCAGCTTGTTGAGCTGGCGGGTTCTTCAACAGCTCCTCCAAACCCTTCAACCTGATCTCAAGTTCGGTCATATCGAAAACCTTCTCTGCCTGTGGAGAAGGATCTTGATATTCTGGCACTGCTACATCAACAGGACCGTACACCTCGACATACCATTTGACGATGCTGTACAAAGATTCCCATGATAAAAGCGCCTCAGAATAGCGGAACATCCGAGCATCATGCGCCGCCTGGTTTCCCATTCTCCGTACTAAGTGCAAGGCATCACGAATTTCAGGAATCAAATATCCCTGATCATTGAGCAAATCCAGCCTTTCCTTCAGCCCCGTACGAGGGTCCTCTGGTATTTCCTCATGTTTAGTCACCTGCAGTAAAATGTTTTCGATAAATACCCGGGAATGAGTCAGCATCGTTCTTGGACTGGAAAATATACTATGCTCCAATTCCTTGGCCAGCAAAGCTAGTTCCTTCGAAATCGGTTCTAAAAATTGATAGAAATATGTATTAGAATTCATTTTATGCTCCCTCGATTTTATTCTCCTCTGATTTTATCATATTAATGCTTCTTTGAAAGACTCGGCCCGACATTGGGAACAGTTCATCAATATACAAAAACTTACTCCAGAAACTAATATACAAATGTTTTTAGGAATGGTTTTTATCCACATATTTTTTTATGAACAGGGCAATTTATAGGTCAGGAGGCGGCGTACACATGAAAGACAGAACCATATTAAATATCTTGACCTTATTTGGTATTTTCGGAAGCATCTTTTTTTTATCGAGAAAAAAATACAAATTTAAGGATTGGGTCCTTATTTATTTTATTAAGACCCTGGTCTCTACCATTTTTGACGGTCCAGTCATAAAGACAAGGTATGTTAAATACCCACATCGCTATTTTCATAAATTTTTCGATTCCAACATTGTTTTTTTATACGTCCTTTTTCCTTTATCATGTGTGATATATAATCAATTCACCTACAAAATGAATCCTTTTAAGACTATATTAAGCGTGCCGCTATTCAGTGGACCAATGACGATATTGGAGCTTTGGCTTGAAAAGAACACTGATTTAGTTGAATATCATAAAGGATGGAATAGCTATATTACGTTTATGGTTCTTTCATTTACGTTTTTGTTGGTTAAAGGGAGCATGGAGGGAATTATTTTATTGGATAAAAAATTCAACAATTCTTCAAAAACAAATGAACATGTACATTAATGAAAATAAAAGACCCCTCAAACGTAGAGGGATCTTTCATCATGCATATTCAATACCGGCAGCCTTCACTTTATTGATATCCCCGGAACTGCATGGGGTTACGCCATATGTCATACCGCAGCTAGGGCAATTAGTGATGACCGTTGCCATTGTGAACATTTCACCACAGTCGCAGGCAATCCGGTGTGCGACACGCGGCTTGATTTTTTCTTTACCTTTGCTTTTCACATGGTCGACGATGGCCTTTCCATCTTCCAATCGAGAACATCCACAGCTCATGAAAAAAACTCCTTTATGCTTGATTAACACTGTTAACATATCACAAAGGATTCATGAGGGAATATAGTAAAAGTCACACCTTGCGATCAGCTTTTTCAAGAAACTCCCCAATCACCCGCACATACTCTTGTGGCTCCTCTATGTATGGCATGTGGGCACTTTTTTCAAAGATATGGAACTCTGATCCTGGGTTCATCTGGGCATAATACTGCGTCGATTCCGGAGTTGCCTCATCAAAACGGCCGCATGTATAAAGTGTGGAACATTCGATTTCGCTCAATTGCTGGGTACAATCGAAGGTTTTAAGATTGCCTTTTACCGTGAATTCGGAAGGTCCCCACATCGTTTCATACACAACAGTGTTCCTCATTCCAGCACCAGCCTTTATCCACTCCAAATCTGGTTCACCACGGAAGACAAATTCCTTGTTGAACACCTTGATTGCAGCATGGAACTCTTCTGAATCTGTTTCGCCGCTTTCTTCGCAGCGTAAAATGGTCTGCTGGACCTCAGCCGGAAGCTTGGCGATATTCCTCTTCTGGTCCTCTTCCCACATCGGAGCACTCAAGCACGGGCTTGAGAAAATGACACTTTTCACGGCAATTGGCTTCGTCAGCACATATGCGGCTGCCAATGTCGTACCCCAGGAATGACCAAGAATATGTACTTCGTCTAGCTTCAAGGCTTCGCGAACCTGTCCAAGCTCTTCAACAAACCGATCAATTTTCCATAACGAAAGATCATCCGGCCGGTCCGACTTCCCACAACCTAGCTGATCGTACATCACCACCGGGCGATCCTTGCCAAGTGCCTTTAATCCTTTCAATGAATACGTCGAGGACCCTGGTCCACCATGTAAAATCACCACCGGTGTCCCTTTTGCATCTTTATTGTAAATCTCATACCAGACTCTTCCGCCGGTAACCCCCACAAACCCTTCTTCGTACATCATCTCATCCCCCTCCTATGCTTCCTCTGCTAATTGTACAGTTTTCTTTTTGGTAAAAGAAGTGATGAACACTCCTACAAAAACAAGGCATCCGCCAAGGACTTGCGGCAAAGAAATTACCTCCCCGAGAACAAAGAACGCAAACACGGTGCCAAACACCGGAATCAGATTCAACGATATCGACGCCTTGGACGGCCCAATCAGCTCAACCCCACGATTCCATAATAAAAAAGAACAAATGGATGGGAAAATCCCTATGTAAAATAGCGCACTCCATTCCTCAAGTCCTACAGTGCCTACCGGGACTAGGAACAGTTCAATTGCCACCGCAGGAATCATCAACAAAAAACCAATCGTCAGCGTAAATCCAAAAATCGCTAAAGAAGGTATTTGACCGGAAATCTTCTTAATAAAAATAGAATACAAAGCCCACGATATCACAGCCAGAACCATGATCAGGTCACCAATATTAAAGTGCAAGGATAGCATCCTTTCAAAGGATCCATGCGTAATGACAACAAGCACCCCAAGCATCGAAATCGCCATCGACACCCAGTACCTGAGCTCCATCTTCTCCCCAATCAACAACGCTGACAGAAGGAAAATGAACAAAGGACTCGTGCTGTTCAATAAGGTCGCATTTATGGCCGTTGTATAATTGACAGCCCAGTAGATCAGCAGATTAAAGCCAATCACACCGGTAACCGCCAGGAACAAAAGCAGCTTGAAATGCTCACGTAAGGCCCCTCTTTCATACTTGAACAGCCTGATGATGACCGGGGACATAATCAGCACCCCAATTGCCAAACGTGTGAATGAAATTGTCACCGGCGGAAGCGAACCAGCGAGAAACTTGCCTGCTACCGCATTACCGCCCCAGAACAAAGCAGCGATGACTAATAAGAAGTAAGGTGCATTCCCAATTCTCTGCAGCATCTCTCTCCCCTCCTCTTTTTATACGGTTGGATTACCATAGTTTATATTTATTCTGCAAAACACTCAGATTACCTGCTTAATTGGATAGGAAATGCTGGATGATTGGTTTGGAACTTTTAGTATACTTCCAGTGACATGCACAAAAAAGGCGTTAATCTCTTTTTAGATTAACGCCATGTTATTTTAAACGGTTATCTAGCTGATGGGAAAACTCGTTGAACCATTTCCCTGAATTGATCATACAGGCCCCGTACAGGTTTTCCATTCTGAATTTGATTGCCATAATCACTCATACGGTCAACAAAATCTGGGTTACTTGAAACATAAACATTATCTATACTTTTATCTGTAGATTTTACTTTGTCAGAAATTTTATTTTCGAGATCTTTTCTGATATTTCCAGTTTCGCCATTATTCAAAACAACAGCTACATATGCAGTATGATCTGTAACAATAACATGTGCCCTTCTAACTTCCTTTAAATCCTCGATTTTGTTTTTAACATCATCGTGAACTCGCATTTGGACATCATTATTGTTTCCATCGAGGTTATCATTAAGAATTCTCGCCCCTCTGTCAGTCTGGTCGTAATTCTGAATCCTTGTATTATTGTTATCCCTGACATCTTCCCTGGCTCCATTGTTCATCGCACATCCTGCACTTAAAGCAACGGTTAATAAGATTGTTAACCCTTGAAAAAACTTCATGTTCTTTCCTCCTAATTTTTATTTCAACTATAGAGTTTCCAAACAATCCGTTTTTATGTATTAACCTTCATCTTGTGCTTGGATGCAAAAAGGCTCGGAGTAAAATTCATACTCCGAGCATTTAAAGCACCTTATTATTAATCAACTAACAAACCGAATCATTTTGTTTTGGATTTTTCAGCCCGAATAATGGGCGGATGAATAATGCTACCATCGTTCCAAGCATCGCCATGATTGCCCACACCCAGCCATGAAGACTGAAACTTGCGATACCGCCAAAATACGCACCGATGTTGCAGCCAAAAGCCAGCCTAGCTCCGTAGCCCATCAATAGACCGCCAATAATTGAAGCTCCTGCAACTCCAGGCTTTATTTTTCCGGGCTTGAAGTTACCTTGTGATGCTGCTGAAATGAGTGCACCAAGAATGATTCCAAAGTTCATGACACTGGTGGAATCGGCAAGAACGGAATTGTTCAGCGCAGCAATATTGGCGTCCGTTGCGAAATATCCCCAAGTCGTCACATCAATACCCAAGGTCATCAATGCTTTTCCTCCCCAAAGGGCGAAAGCAGAAGTGATTCCCCAAGGTGTTCCGCGGACTGTAAGAGTGAGAGCATTCAACACTGCAAGGACAATAGCTGCAGCAAACAGCGGCCATGACCCGCGCAATATCTTTTTCCAGCCAGTAGTGGTTGGAAGAGCCTTCATTACCGGCGCTTTCCTTCTTTTAGCAATCTGCAGTGTGATCCAGTAGATCAAGGCAAACAGAACAAGCTGGACTGCCAGTGCACCCCCGTATCCCAGACCCGTAGAGGTGGCAAGCGAGATCGGAGGAAGTGCAGGTGTATCTTCCATCCAGAATGAGAAGTGGTACGCACCGAGAGTCGAGCCTGCAACAAACGATAAAAGGGTAAGAATCATGGAAGAAGATCCTCCGCCAAGCGAATAAAGCGTCCCTGATGCACAGCCATTACCAAGCTGCATTCCAATACCGAACATGAATGCACCTACAAGAACACTGACACCGACAGGCGAGACATAACCCTTAGGTTCAATGCCGGTAAAACTAAAACCAGTGCTTAAAATAATCGCAAAAAGCGTAGAGGCCACTGCCAGCATAAGCATATGTGCCTGAAGCCCCTGTCCGTTCCCAACAGCCGCAAACCTTCTGAAAGCCGATGTAAAACCGAAGCGGGCATGCAGAAGAGTTGCTCCGAGGGCAAGACCAATAATGAACAGCACACCCTGCGTCCCATTTGCAATCGCCAAAATCGCGATCAGCAAAATCACAGAAGCCAGAACACCAAGCATGACAAACGGCTTCTGGACAGGATTCAGCTTAGTTACTACTGTCGTTGGTGACAAGTTTATATTTGACCTATTAGCAGAATTATTATTAACGTTTAGTTGAGCCAAACTAAACACTTCCTTTTCTTATAAGTTTAGTCGGATTTATAAAAAGTAATTATAACGGATGAAGTATATTATGTAAAATGTTTTTATTTGGATATAAAAATCGATTAAAAACAGAAAGGAAGTGCAAGCATAGAGCTTTAAACAAATTTAGCGGTTTCGAGTTCGGTTTTGTCCGAGCATAGTTCTACTTCAGACAAAGTCAGCGGAATTTGAGTCGATTTTGTCTGAACATGGCTCTACTTCGGACAAAATCAGCGGAATTTGAGTCGATTTTGTCTGAACATGGCNCTACTTCGGACAAAGTCAGCAGATTTAGCTACAGTTTTGTCTGAACCTGGTTCTACTTCGGACAAAGTCAGCAGATTTAGCTACAGTTTTGTCNGAACCTGGNTCTACTTCGGACAAATTCAGCGGATTCNGATTNAGTTTTGTCCGAACCTGNCTCTACTTCGGACAAAATCAGCGGCCCCGACTTCCGTTTTATCCGAACCTGGCTCTACTTCAGACAAATTTAACGTATTCAGCTTCGGTTTTGTCCGAACCGGACTCTACTTCAGACAATTTCAGCGGATCCAGCTTCGGTTTTGTCCGAACCGGACTCTACTTAAGAAAATTTCAGCGAATCTGGCTTCCATTTTGTCCGAAACTGGCCCTACTTCGGACAAATTCAGTGGATTTGGATTCGATATTGTCCGAACCTGGTTCTGAAAAGACCTTACTCATTAATTGCTGCCTAAACCACCTACCTATAATCCTGTATCCCGTTTTCAAATGCCTGTGTGTCGTCATTCTCAACTCCATGCAATGCTTCTTGCAGTGCGAATGTACTTTTATAGAATTTTACGCGGTCAGCTATTTCTGCACCGCCTGGGTAAAGACTAATGCACATATTAAAAAACTCTTCTCCATAGCTTGCAAGTATGCCTGCAAAGTCATACGCCGGATCTCCCAAGCCAGAACCACCAAAATCGATGATGCCTGATATTTCATAACTACCTGGATTCCATAAGATGTTGGACGCTCCGAAATCACCGTGTATGAGTGTTGCCTGTACATTCGAAAGTGCCTCTCCTTTTAGAAAACCCAAAAACGACTTCGATACTTTCTCCTGTGCAACATTATTCATAAAAGGATAAAGTTTTTGTTGGATCTTCTCGTAAAGTTCGTACATTTCTTCACGTGGATGATGAATCTCAAGATTCAGTTCCCTACTTACTTTTTCTCCAGTAATCGAATGGATTTCTGCAAGAAAAGCAATAAGTTGCGCTGCGAGCCCTATAACCTTCCCTTTATCCTTGATTGCTAGTAGACTTTTCCTCCAGAAAGGCTCACCATCAATAATTTTGTATCCAGTAAAGACCTTCCCTGGGTCTGACTCATGAAAGAAATTGTAAATAAGATCAGGAGTAGATACCGAAACGTTCGTTCTTATATACTTTAAAATTTCCGCTTCTCTTTTTAATTGGATAATCCCACTTTTATATTTTGGAAATCTAAATACAAGCGAATCATTAACAATCAAGACGTCATTATTCTGACCAATCTCATTTAAACGATAATCATTAATGGAAAGGTCAGGATACACCTTTTGAATGCTTACAATCAATTTATCTTTCATTTCATACTTCTCCCCCAAAAACCTCAATAAACGAATCGCGGATTTCCCAATATTTCATTGAGGGTTTGATCCAGGTCGCTAAGATTCATTTTAGAAGTCTCAAGTATGTAGTTCAGAGCGATTCCAGATTCTTTAAACTCATTCATCAAGATGATGGAGCGCTCTCCCGTCCTGTTTTCTCGTTGATTATCTCTGGCTATTAGTGTCTCGGAATCAGTCCATAAAACGATATATTTCACTTCTGCATTTTGGTTTAATAAGTGGTTGCTTAACCATTCGGCATCCTTTGGGAATGTAACAAAATCGATCACAACATCAGTCCCGGATTGTAAAAAATTCTTTGTAAGACTTAAGATATTTCGCCAAATCAGTTGATGTTCTTCTTCACTTTCCCACGGCTTTTTTCTACCATTAATATGCATATGACTGACATAATCACCAGAGATATAAGCACTTTTGCTGAGTTTCTGAGCCACTTGAAGAGATGTTGTCGTTTTACCAACACCTGCTGGACCTGAGACTATATAAACCTTATTTTTTTGAAGGCTTGCCATGAAATTTCTCTCCCTTTTAAAACGCCAAATCTTACTCTTAGAATAAAGACTTTATTTTTATTCTTTATTTTTAGGAATAATCCTGCTTTAAATTTACTGAACAATAAAAAAGATCGCCTCCCCTTAGCGACCTTTTACCTTTTCTAAACTTGCTTTCTTATAAAATTGTGTTTTTCAGATTTTCGTACATGGTCCTTACCGACTCATCAATTTCATCACGCGACATCTTTCTCGCACTTTCAGAACGTGCATAACCAATTTCCGTTTCGCCTGCTTCAAGGCCTTTAAAAATTGCATCGGAAAACTCATCTACTGGAGTGCCAAAGGTATGCAGACCTGCTCCGCCTAAATCGGTATTAACTGCTGGCGGTGCAACTTCGATGACCTCAATGGATGTATCTTCAAGCTGATGCCGTAGGCTCACCGTAAAAGAATGAACAGCTGCTTTCGTAGCCGAGTAAATCGGCGCAATCGCCATTGGGGTAAAAGCTAATCCAGATGATACATTCAGGATCGCACCATATTCTTTTCCGGCAAAGTGTGGCCCAAACAGCATGCAAAAATGAAAAGGAGCCTCGATGTTGGAAGCTATTTCTTGACTGTAATAATTCCAATCTTCCTTTGCGTTCGCTTTAAGAACATTGTATCGCTGCTGGATGCCTGCGTTGTTTACTAGAACATTCACATCAGGGTGTTCGCTCGTTACCCAGTCGAATAATGCAATTCGATCTGATTCATTGGTGACATCACAAACCCGTATGACCAGTTCAGGATATTTCTTTTTGGCTTCCTGGAGCTTCGCCTCTCGTCTGCCGCAAATTATTACTTTATTGCCTGCTTTTATGAACCTCTCGGCAAACGCAAATCCGATTCCTGCAGCCCCGCCGGTAATAAGTACTGTATTCCCTGATAGTCTCATCAAATCCCTCTTTCACTTAAGATTGAATCCCTCATAATAAGTTTAACGATCGTTTCCTGATTGATTCATTAATCTCAACGTTTCATGTAAAGTAAATCAAATATATATTCCAATACCCTGAAATCTGTATTTTTACAACATCTGTTCAAAGTAAAAACTCTTCCCAACTCTGTAGATAAACAGAAAAATCTACGATACCGGCATATGGCAGCTGATTCTCTATTACATCCTTCAGGTTATTCAGGGTATGTTTTTGCCATTCCTCCAGTTGGTCCAAGTCCCACTTATGTAAAAATAGCTGGTATAAGTAGATTTCCCTTAGTTTAAGAAAAATCGGTATTTGATTAATAGTGACCTCATGGATTAAGTTTTCAGCCTGATAACCAGCAAAGAAACTTTGTAAAAATTCGCGGCAGAAATCTTCTGTCAGCCCATTAAAGGACTCCTGCTGCCAGTATGCATGGTAGAAGAATACAGCTATATCCTGGGCGAACCAATTATACGAACATTCATCAAAATCGATTACAACGATATCCCCTTGGTTGCTGACAATAAGGTTTCCCTGATGAAAATCATTATGGATGAGTCCATATGTATCCGCAGCAATTGGATGCGTCAGCAGTTTCCCTATTAAATCCTCATATATCCTCTTCATACCAGGTTCCAAATTACTTTTGATAGAAAAAACATCCTGTTTGTCTTTTGTCCAAACAGGACGGTATACCTCGGTAACTTCGTAGGTTTTAGATAAAGCATGCATCCTTCCGAGGATCCTGCCGAACTTTTCAAATGTCTTGTTATTCCAGAACGCCTGATTCGTAACCTCTACCGGATTTCCTTCAATATATTCTAAAAAAGTACTTATACGGCCATTGTAGTTTCTTATTTTCATTTCCGCCAAAGGTACACGTACCCCGTGTTTTTGCAAAAAATCCATCCATTCAAGTTCTTGAAGGATGCTCTTTTCTGTTTTATGGACATCCGAAATTCTCAGGATTCTATTTTCACCCTTAAGATAATACACCTCGTTATGAAACCCGCCATTTAATCTTATCTTTTCCGCCACTCTATTTACCGCCTTTTTAAGAGAAATCACCTTTCCCATTTTACAAGAAACGATTTACCTCTGAGCTATTGTAAAAAGTATTTTAACCTTGCTAAATTTTCCTCTAGAAACACAGCATTTTTCTCAATGCCCCTACGTTTACACCAGCCAATACTATTGAACGCATCGGTAAATTGGTAAAAAGGGAAGACTGCTTCTAGGTCAATTAATGGTCTTATACTGTTGTAACCTTCTCGAAAGGCACAATATAATGTAGAATCAAAGCGTAAAAAATCCCTATACAGTTTGGTAAAATCAACTTCAGTCGACCCAAACCGAACGCTTTCAAAATCAATCATTCCTAAAACCTTATGACGGTCAACGATTATATTCGCAGGGCGAAAATCCATATGTACAAAGCTTGGCCCATCTGGGGATGGCAGCTGGCCTTTAAGAAGCTCAAATTGGTCAATCGCTTTATCGTATAATTGCGGATCCACAATATCTTTTACTTCAACGGCAAAACTATAAAATTGCTGTTCAACAAAATCGGACCAGTTAGCGAACTCATTTTGTATGCCAGTTAACTTTTTTCCAACAGGCGGACGAATTGAATGCATTTCCGCCTGTAGAACTCCAACTTGGAAAGCCGCTGAGGGGGAAACTTCAAGTGATAACGGTTGCCCTTTTAATTCAGATAATAAAAAAGCACCCGGACACTCCTCATCGCCATGCCAATAATCCAGCAACTCAGGAGTGGAAACAAGTCCTTTTAATATTTCATAGGCTTCCAACTCCCGCTGAAACTTCATTTTTGTATAAGGAATCTTCAAAAAAACATATTCACCATTAGACAAAGCACATCTGAAAACTGTTGAACTAAAAGAATCTTCAACCTCATTCATCGTTTGAATCGGCAATCCCAACTGTTTGACAACTTTATTAATCATTACAAGACCGCTCCTTTGTATTCAATCTCTTTATGGAGCCCCCACTAGAAGAGAAAAAAACTATTCAAAAAAGTTATCTACTGTTTCCCCTGGCAATTTCATGTTCCTGCTCATCCCACCTAAACAAAGTTTCTAGTATGATGGATAATAAAACACCCATGATGAAACCGTTCGACAGAAGTGGCTGCAGAATCACGGGAAAAACGGTAAAGAGCTTCGTATCCAAATTCATGATGCTCAGTCCCAGCAAGACAGGAGCAGCCAGACGGAAAATCGATTTGGAATCAAATATGTAGCCATTTAAACTTTTTAATGATGTACCAAATAACTGGAGATAAGCAACAAACAAAACAGCATTTCCCACTGTGATCGGCAAAGTTGCCAGCAAGGCCCCCAGGACAGGAATGATGCCAAGGATGGCCATCAAGCCGCCGCCAAGCAGGAAGGGTTTCCGGTCAAAGATTCGCGTGCTCTCGAGAAATCCCACCGACGAAGTGAACGGAGCATAAGGGACAAGGCCCAAAAAAGCTGCAACAATCGAATACGATCCGGTCAACAGATACGACCGATCCAATCTGGACTGCGAGGCCCCTTCGCCGGTAAGCTTGGAAGCTGCCTGAACCGATGCAATCGTATTGCTTAAATTAATGACACTGGCAATAAAAGTGATCGCGATGATTCCATAATTCAGGTTTGGTGACCCAAGCGGAAAGAAAGAAAATTCCATTGAGGTTTGGCTGCCCGTCCCTGATTCAGAAGGAAACAGAATCACATAAATCACCCAACCCAACAGCATTCCAATCAAAATCGAAAAATTACCGATTATCTCATTCCCTTTTATCTTCATTAAACTGACCAGGATTACCACTGCAAACGAAAACAGGGAAATCGGCAGCTCAAGCGTTCCATCCTCGGATACTTTCAACATCCCTCTGAAAAATATAAGGATGAGCTGAAATGTAAGAAGGAACAAGTAAACTGTCATCACCATTGGTGTAAATATTTTTTGTAAATAAGACAGAATTCGAAACAGCCCAAACACCAAGGTAGCAATGCCTGCAAGCAAAATTCCCGATGCAATCCCCCCGCCAATTTCAGGGAGGCTCATGCCCAGAGAAGATGATGCCAGACTCAAGTTCAGGACCAATCCCCACATCAATCCCGAATGCCCTTCCATTAAAGGAAACCGATGACCAAACCTCCCCTGAAGGACGCAAGCCAATCCGGTAAAAATTAAAGAACTTCGCAGCATGGCGGCAATTTCCCCGCTATGCAGTCCAAAAGCAGTCCCGATCGACACTGGAACAACGACGGTATTCGCAAAAATAAAAAACAACCATTGCAATGACGCAAAGATTGTTTTCACCGATGATGTATTCTTCATACGCTCACCTTTCAGATGTCAATTAATAAGGATTATGCAATATTTCTATTCACAAACATATTCTCTAATCTCAGTTAATAATATTAGCAAAGAATTCTCCCATATTAACTCCAATACGATAAGAGCCATACCAAATCCAAAGGGTGATGAACAAAGTTGTCAGAACTGGATGTTTTTTGGTTAGTCTTTTCAGTTCCTTTGTAAGATCATCCATTCACAAAGCCCCTTTTAACCAAGTAAAATATTTCCATTTTATTATCACACAAAGCCAATCATAGCTCAATATGAATTTCAAAAAATCTATTGTACCTTAATTAAAACGGCTGATCCGTTTTAGTTCCCTGATGGAAAACCATTTTCCAAACACCCTCATTGAGTTTCCAAATAGAGCTTCGTAACGCATGCTGCTTCGTTTGGTCATTGAAAGTTCGGTATGTCGCCAGCACAATCTCATCCGATAAAGGATGAATCTCGAATTCGCTCAATGTAACTTCAATAATACTAATTCCATCAACAAAGTCTTCATTTTTATACAACACTCTTCCAGAACTGCCAAACTCAAAGAACTCATCAGCTAGTACCTTTTTTAATTCCGTTTTAGATGAACGAACTTCTGAGGTTAACAGTTTTTCCTCTAACTGTAGTAAGTGATCTCTTAAGTTCATAGATGATATCTCCTTTAATGCGAATAAAAAATAATTCAACAAAAAGAAGTGAATATCCTCCTTTGGTATAATATTGAAACCTTCTCATTATTAGAAACGTATTAGGAAATATATTGAAAGGGGATGAACTTTATGAATAAATCAGAATTGAACTGCCATAGTTGTGGCGGAAATTCATTTGTCCAAGCCATGGATTATATTAACCTTCGGCCAGTGGATAAAAAAATGTCCATTGGATCAGAGAGAATCTATACAGTTTGTCTAGAATGCGGAGAAGTGGTCTCGATAAAAGTTAAAAACCCTGAGAAGTTGCTGAAGTAACTGGTTGGAGACCAATTTGATGTGTGTATGGGGATTTTCTTGACAGCTTTTTAGAGTTTCTCCGACAACCTGTCAAGAATATGGGTTTTTCTTGTTAATTTTGATACATCTTCAACTAAATCATATTACAGAAAGTGGGTATCACATCATGGAAAGTTTTAATATAGCTTCACTAATTATCTTGGGAATTGTTATTATTCTTATCATCTTGTTCGTTGTTTCCTTCACTCTTTTTATCCGCCGAATGATCATTAATACTTCTGCTAAAAGGATCCAAACCACTGAAATTGAAAAGAAACTAGATGGAATTATAGCCTTGCTTGAAAAAAACAACAAACATTAGCAACTCCGTACCATCTCATCCGTCGTATTGAACGTTGAGCTCTTTTTTTGCTCCATTTTATATCCAAACAACAAAAAAACAGCAAGGAATTCCTTACTGTCTGCTCAACCGTTCGATCTCTGTCTCAACTTTGTAAACTCTTTTATTTAATGCTTCAGTCTTATCAGATATGCTCAACAATTCAATCTGTGTATAATCCTAAACTATCGAAAAGATTCTTTTGTAATTGTTCCTGACCAATTTCCAGTCTGTTCTGCCCTTGCTTCAATTCTTTGATATACAATCCCAGTATATTCTGTCCTTGTTTCAAATCTTTGAAATCAACTTCCAGCATGTTCTGTCCTTGTTTCAAATCTTTGAAATCTAGTTCCAGCATATTCTGTCCTTGTTTCAAATCTTTAGTATCGACACGCATTTCTTTTATCTCATTCAAAATTTGCTTTAAGATTTCTTCCACAAATTTTCCCCCGTCCATTACTATAAATCTTTTTATAATATTCATATGAACTATTGAGTAAAATGATAAAAATGAAGCAAAATGAGGGCGTGCAGGCTTTTTTCAGACAGCCAACTTTATTCCCTGTGATTCTTTATGTCACCAATCAGCAAATCCACCAATGCTTCCTGATAGCCCGCTTTTTTCTTGTACGTATCATTTGAATCTATTACTTTTATTGTAAATGAAATACAAGATGAGAGGTACAGGTTAACAGAGGAATCTATTTAAAATGGAGAATTGTATATATCAGCAGAAAAAGGAGGAGTTTTTATTTAATTTGAGGAATTGGGTAGCGGAATTTCGTCTATCATGAGATTACTAAACAAATAAGCACTGATGATCCGTTTGCATGAGGATTACTAGGAAGAAGTTTGTATTATCTAGAAGTGATAAGAAGAGACGTATAAACGAATCATCCAGTTGATTGGAACTTTAATGATAAATACCAAAAACTTACACGTCGAGTCTTAATCTTGTTTCTTTTTTTCAAGTACATATAGACGCTTGTCCATATCTGTTATTCGCTTGCCCAAATAGTCAACTTCAAAGTCTGTTTTCTTTTTTCTGATTTTCAAAATCCCTATGACATCTTCCGTTTGTGCCGCTTCAATCCGATCAACTGTTGTTTTGACCTCTTTGACATCAGCTTGAACAACATCAAGTTTATGTTCTAAATTCGTCACATTACCTTTTAAATTGATGACATCAGCTTTAACATTCGTCATATCAGCTTTTAATACACTGACGTCTGCTTTTACATTCCTCATATCANCTTTTAACACACTGACGTCTGCTTTTACATTCCTCATATCAGCTTTTAACACACTGACNTCTGCTTTNACATCCTTTAAATCACTTTTTACGTCAACAAGATCTTTTTGCATACCTACTAAAATTTCTAGTATTTGTGCTTCCATTTTCCTCACCTCCTTTGAATAATAGTATAAAACATCTTTGAATTTCTGTCTCTAGCCTCTCCCCTCTCTTCTAAATAGGGAGGCTTGTCAAAAAGTTTCACGAGAGTTTTAATCCTGGACTTTGACCATGTGCCAGACTGCTTTCCAATTTTTCTTAACCAGGCGTTGCTTATAAATGGCAGCGCGCTCGTTTGTTTCTGTAAAAAAAGGAGTTGGTTTCACCTTTAAATTCAAGACATCTTCTATCCCGCATGGAGCAGTAAGGATCAATTTATTTTCCCTGTCCAGCTTCACACCGAGTGCCGTTGCTGTTTCAGGGAATTTTGAAATCGCATCTTCCGATGAGGTATATGGCGCAATCTGGTTCACACTATGCATCCTTGCCTGATTTTTCACGGACCAGGGAACTCCCGGCAATAAGTGGTTAAGCTTTTGTTCCAAAACTTTTTCATCTTCTTCGTTAGGATTTCCAGGGTCAAAATAAATCACATCAACATCCGGTGTCATTGTTCGCTCAGGGAATCCGTGTAAAGTGTCCCATATTTTCGACCGTACAAACCCGGCACAAATCCACCAGTCTGGCAGATTTAGAGAGCTTGCAGTATGTATAATCTTCATCATTTCTTCGTCGGACTGAATTAAGTTTATGATATCTTCTTTACTCGTTAACATAGATGGTCTCCTCCCACTGAACGAACGTATATTCTCATTTTACCATATCGATACGAAAGGAAGTCAATTTTCATTCTGTGTGCAAAACCAAATCACCTAAAAATGGTTGATCAAGTATCTTTTATTAGATGATTACCTTATAATAAAAGATGTACAAAATGAGGTGATCAAATTGGCAATTGAATGGGATAACCGTTCAAAAACAGGAGAAGTAGTGGTGGAACATTTTCATTCACCAGTTGTAGAATTCATTTCTTTTTTATCTTCATCAGAAAGAAATTTCGTTAAGGAACTCAATACGAATTCAGTAGAGTTTCTAAGCCTCTGGGAGTCTCGGGCAGATTGGAATTTCACCTTTCTTTTTAATTTCTTGCTTCCATGCCCTTACTTTCATGATATCGAATTGTTCCTTCAAAAAGTCTCTACACTAAGTGAAGCAGAGTTTTTGTATCACTTTTTTGGGGAGTCCATACCGGCACAGCTGCTGGAAGAATTAATTGAAGAACCAGGAAAACTTATGAATACTGACGATACCATTTGGTGGGAAACTGATGAACAAAAATCAAGTATGAAAAAACTGTTTAAAACCCTTCCTGAATTCCGCGAAAAATTTTTATCGTTCCTTCTTGATGTCTTTCAATCAAGGATCTTTAATGCGGAGTTAGAGGTCAGCAAAGTTGCCCAAGATTCAATTAAGAAAGTACAGACAATGGAAATGGAGCCTTTGGCTTTAGCGCAATACATAATGGGAAAAACATTCCGACGCACCAGTTTATATCAGATGTATTACTTTATTCCTTCGTACTTCTTTTCCGCAAATCGAATCAGGATTTTTGATTCAAAAACCTGCATCATCATCTATGGCGTTGATGCACCGCTTATCGATTTCAAGCAAAAAAGTGCGGAGCTGGAACTGCAATTAAAAGCACTTTCAGATCGCAATCGTATCTTAATCCTAAGAATGCTCGCCAGAAATAAAGAATATGGAGCTAAAATTGCTGAATACCTTGGAATTACAACGGCAACCGTCTCGCACCACTTAGAACTTTTGAAAAAAGCTGGTTTTGTGCAAGAAGAAAAAGTCGGCACAATCAAATATTTTTCTTACAACCAGAAACATACAGAATGTACTTTGGCAGATTTGCAAAAATTCATAGCTCCACAATGATGACCAATCCTCAAAACAGGATTGGTTTTTTTTTACGAAAAAATGGTTGACTTTGCCGTCTATAATAATATAATCATCTTATAAGATAATCATCTTATAAGATAATCATCTTACATTAAGGAGGCAATGTTGTGAATCATGGTGTAATTGAAGTTTCTAATGTTACACGATCCTACACTTCCGATGTAGGTTTATTCAAGAAAGAAAAAAAGACGGTTGAAGCGCTTAAAGGAGTTTCTTTTTCCGTTAAGAAAGGAGAAATATTCGGTTTGCTGGGGCCCAATGGTGCCGGCAAGACAACAATGATTAAAATTTTGTCGACGATGCTGATCCCCCATTCGGGCAATGTCTCCATACTAGGGCTTGACCCGGCAACAGACCACAGGTTTTTAAGACCGAAAATCAACTTCATACTTGGAGGTGAAAGGAACTTATATTGGCGTTTATCGGCTTATGACAACCTCTCCTATTTTGCTGATCTATATAAACTGCCAAGTTCGATTAAGAAAAAGAGGTTAGAAGAATTACTGAATTTGGTTGGACTTGAGGAGGTGGCCCATCAAAAAGTTGAGACCTTTTCGAAGGGAATGAAGCAGCGGTTGCAAATTGCCAGAGGGCTCGTGAACAGTCCTGAAATTCTGTTTCTTGACGAGCCATCTATCGGACTTGATCCAGTGAGTGCCAGACAGCTTCGCGACATACTGCGGGACCTCAACAACCAGGGAACAACGATTTTGCTGACAACGCATTACATGTACGAAGCAGACGAACTATGCGACCGTATCGCGTTTATCAATAAAGGACAGCTGATAGAAATTGATACACCATCCAACCTAAAGAAAAAGGTAGGTAACCTGTCAATTATAAAATGTTCGGTCATGGGTGCTTCACAATCACAAATAGATTCGATAAAAAACCTTAAAAGCATTCACCATATCATTATTGACCGGCATGAATTTGCCTGCTCATTACGTGTACAAACCACGGAACCTCAGCTTGTTGTGCCTTTTATATACGATTCAATGAAAAATTCTGTGATTACAGACCTAACAATCTCGAATCCCACACTTGAGGATGTATATGTCATGACAATCGGAGAGGGTGTGTCATGATGTTGGCCAGGTCCCTGCTTCATACCATTCTTGTTCATATGAAATTATCGATTGCAAGGCCTATGTTTAAGTTCATCATCTGGATTTCCCCACTCTTCTATTCAACACTGGCCATCTTTATTTATGGGACACAATCAACTGAGACTTTGTTTCACTATGTCGTCTTGGGCTCTGGATTCATGGCCCTCTGGTCTTCGATAGTTTTTTCATCTGCAAGTGACGTAAACAGAGAACGGTTTTATGGAACACTTGAAATGATTTTCATTTCTCCCGTACCTTTTGCGGTTACTCTCATAGGAAAAATATTCGCAAATACATTATGGGGCCTTGTATCGATGGTATTATCATTTCTTTATTTAAAATTTGTTTTTCGATTGGATTTAGTCTTTCATCATCCCTGGCTGTTTCTTGCAGCACTTGCATTTGTATTGGCTGCACTCTCTGTTTTTTCATTCTTTTTAGCCCTTTCCTTCACACTTTCTCGACAAGCTGAAGCACTAATGAATTTTATCGAGTATCCAATTTACTTAATCTGCGGCTTCTTATTTCCAATTACGTATTTGCCTAACTGGGTACAAGGAATTTCTTACATTCTGCCCCCAACCTGGGCGATCCAGCTTTTACGGGATGTGTCCGCTGAAAAACTATCAACAAACTCTGTAACGATTTCTTTTACAGCCATTGCCTTCCTTACAGCTCTATACATTATTATTGGTATTTACTTCTATCGTTTAATGGATAAAAAGGCAAGAATCAGCGGAAAATTGGGGGTTTATTAGGAATGGAAGCTGCTCAAAGATTTATACGCCATAGTTTTTTATCATATAAAGCATTATTTGGCTGGCTGGATCCAAATGTTTATATTTTAGTCATGGTGCTGAGCCCTCTCAGTCAGCTGCTTTTCTTTTCCACCTTAGTAAACTATGTTTACAAAGGGGAAAATCTCTTAGGGTATGTCGCTGCAAATGCTCTGCTTCTTTGTGTTTTGAATGCGGTATTTGGGATCATGTCTGTCATCACTTCTGACCGAAGGATGGGCACACTTCATTTGGTGATGACTTCACCAGCAAATAAAATGAGCTTGTTTCTCTCAAGATCCGTCGCTCACGTTTTAAACGGACTTGTTACTGCATCGATTGGACTGCTGTTTGGCATCATGCTTTTTCAGCTGTCGATCTCTTTAAAAGAAGCCCTCGTATTGCTGATTATTTGGGGGATTTCAATCTTTTCAGCGGGCGGGCTTGGACTTATAGTCGGCAGCTTTTGTCTTTGCTCCCCTTCCATGCATCTTTGGTCCAATTTACTGGCAAGCTTGTTGCTCCTCGTCAGCGGTGCTAATTATTCAGTATCGAGGATGCCCGAATGGCTGCAGCTGCTGGGACAGTTTATACCATTAACAAGAGGAGTCCAGTTGACAAAGGATGTCTTGAACGATGGAAACTACACAAATGTTTATCCCCTTTTAGGAGAAGAGTTTCTGTTAGGCAGTGTGTTTTTTGTCATAAGCATTTCATTGATCAAGTATGCTGAATACCAGTCCCGCACTAGAGGAACGATGGAGCTGGATTAATAGATTCAGTAATGTAGGAGTCATTTTTATAAACCTGTTCGAAGTGACTCCTGCTTCGGACAGATTTTCACCTTTTTNCCAGCAANCTGTCCGAACTTACCTCTACTTCNGACANCTTTTCACCTNTTCCNGNNAAACCTGTCNGAACTTACCTCTACTTCNGACAGCTTTTCNNCTTTTCCNCNNAACCTGTCCGAACTNGNCCCTACTTCNGACAGCTTTTCACCTTTTCCCACCAAACCTGTCCGAACTCAACTCTGCTTCTACACCCAACTTCCACCTCGACTCTAGACTAATAGAAGCAAGCCTAGCCCTCATGCATAAAAATATTCCAATATGCTAACGATATCTCTGTTGGGAATGAATCTGGTGGTGAATTTCGATTGAATTATAATCTTCTAAGGGCGAAGGAAGTTTTCTTTATCATGGTCCTGTCGACGGGGTTATTTAACCATGTCATTCTGATTCCTATGTTACTGGAATCGGCGGCCAGGGATGCGTGGGTAAGTGTCTTGGCTTCTTTCTTCCCTTTTTTACTTTTTATCTGGATGGTTTACTACATTACTAAAAACACTGAACAGGAGAAGATCACGAACTGGCTTAAGCACCGTTATGGAAAGTTTCTTGCCGCCCTGTTTGTGCTGCCCTTATTGTTGATTCTTTTTGTCCATGCTTCGATTACATTCCTGGATACGTCTTACTGGGCTGAGATATATTTTCTCCCGACCACTCCAAGTTTTCTTGTTTCTGCGGTATTGCTTATATCCTGTTACTGGCTTTCTACGAGGAGCTTAAAGGTACTTGCCATCATGTCAACCATTGTTTTACCGCTGGTCGTCTTTCTTGGTTTTTTTATCATGAGTGTGAATACCACCCAAAAAGATGTAGAATACTTGTTTCCTTTGTTTCTGAATGGATATGCTCCTTTTTTAAAAGGGATTTTCTATGCATTATCAGGTCTTACCGAAATCTTTGTCATCATTTTGATTCAGCATCATCTTACACAAAAAATAAAATTCAAAGATATCTTTTGGTTGGGGTTAGTTTTAATTGGCTTAACCATTGGTCCATTGTCGGCGGCTATTATGGAATTCGGTCCGGTCGAGGCAAGAAATTTTACATTTCCAGCATATGAGGAATGGAAGCTTTTGAAAATAGGAGAATTCATCTCCCGCTTGGATTTCCTGGCTATGTTTCAGTGGGTAAGCGGAGCTTTCTTCCGGATTGGATTGTTCCTTTATATTATCAACCAGTATCTTAATAAACGGAAAAATAAATTCTTCCTGCCATTTTTATTTTTGATAATCTATGGTACTACCTTTTTGAAGCTTGATACATATGACATCAATAAATTCCTGTACCTATATTTCCTTCCATTCTGCTTAATTTTAGTAGTGACTGTTACAACTGTATTAACCTTTTTGGTCTATTTATCAAAAAGAAGGGAGAATAAGCCTCTTGAAAAGTCATGATCTGATCACCCAACTAAAAGCAGAGTTCTTGAATTGTGACGACCTGGTTTTCATTCAAAAGAGGTATACCCATTTTTCCCTTGAATTCGCTTATTTCGCAAGTTTAGTCGATGTGAATTATATTAACCAGGTCATATTGCCAAAATTAAAAAACGCAGAAGGCAAAATAAAGGATTTCACGAATTTCTCCAAAGATGAATTTCTCGTCAACGATCTGACAGATGCCCCCATGAATGATATACAGCTTCAGCTTCTCTCAGGAAGCCTTCTTATTTTTTTGGATAGCTCGATACTTGCTATCAGTGTAACTAAAATCCCTTCCAGGACCCCGGAGGAATCCTCTATCGAACCATCTGTACAGGGTCCGAGAGACGGATTTATTGAAGATTTGAATACCAACCTGGCTTTGATCAGAAAGCGTTATAAATCCAAGCAATTAAAAGTGGAAAAGTTCGTGATCGGTAAAAGAAGCAATGTCAACTTGGCACTTATTTATATCGATGACATAATCAATAGAACGTTATTGGAGGATATCAAAAACAAGATCAGCAACCTTGATTTGGATGTCGTGACAAGTCTTCAACAAATAGAGAAATTATTAGCAGACCAACCCAGGTCTCTCATGACAACATCCGATAATAGCGGCAGACCTGATTTTGTTCTTGAAGCCTTAAATCAAGGCAGGTATGCGTTGATGATTGATGGGCAGCCGTTAGTTTCAATTGCCCCTGTCCATCTTGCAAACCTAATAAAATCACCAGAGGATTTAAATCAAAATTATTTATATGTCTCATTTGAGAGGATGCTGCGTCTCAGCTCGCTGTTCATCTCCATCCTTTTGCCTGGATTTTGGGTTGCTCTCACCACCCATAATATTGATCAAATCCCCTTTCAGCTGGTTGCCACTATCAGTGTTTCGCGATTAGGCATTCCGCTTTCTACATCCATGGAAATGGTCATCATGCTCTTTCTTTTCGAACTTTTCCATGAGGCCGGAATGAGGCTGCCTCGTTCTGTTGGTCAAACTGTATCGGTTCTTGGCGGCTTGATTGTCGGAGATGCAGCCATCCGCTCCGGCTTGACATCTCCTTCCATGCTGGTTGTTGGGGGTATCGTTTTCGTGAGCGGTTATACTCTTGTGAATCCCACCCTCGGAGGCGCAGCAACGTTATTAAGGATCGTCATTCTATTATTAGGTACTTTTTTCGGTATTTTCGGGATTGTCGTCGGGACACTATTGATTATTTCTTATTTCTCAACTTTGACATCTCATGGTGTACCTTATTTGTCCTTCTCCTATCCTTTTTCACTTTCAAAACTGGGTGTATCCTTTTTCAAAATGCCGTGGAATATGCTGACCAGAAGAGACGCTTCCTTGCGGCCAGAAGATCCAACCCGACAGGAGGATTAGAATGCGGCTTTTAAAGAAATTACTGATAGTACTGTTGCTCCCTATTTTAACCAGCTGCGGCGCAAGCCAAAATATCCAGGATTTCACCTATGTAGTCGCCATCGGGATCGACTTCAATAAAGAGACAAATGACTACATTGTTTATACAATGGCCCTTGATTTTTCAGGCGTGGCCAAACCTGAAAATGCAAAACCTGCGGAACCCTCCCCCATTTGGATTGGGAAAAGCTCAGGCAAAACATTGAGTGAAATCATTGCAAAATTGCAGAGAAGTTCCCAGCCGCAATTATATTTGCGCCATGTACGGACTATTTTGTTATCTGAAGAAGTTCTCCAGACAAGATTTCTAAAAGTCACACAAGAATTGGGCCGACTGGATTTTTTTCGCCAAACCAATTTCATCCTTGGCACAAAGGAATCTATTCCAGATATATTCACAACCCATGGGTTATTCTTTTATCCTCCGCTATACACGATTCTCCTGAAACCAAGAAAAGAGGATACCGAAAGCCTTCTCAAGCATTTCTCATACAGGGAATTTATTTCTCAGTTCTATGAACCAGTTGGAGCATCTTATGTACCTTCGATTGGAATAGACGATAAATGGAGTGAAGATCAATCATCCTATAAAAATTTAACCTTTACAGGAGCTTACTTTTATGAAAACCAGACTTATCAAGGTTTTAAATCTGTTGATAAAATTAAGGGGATCAGATGGAGAGAACATGCACCTACGAAGAATACCTATATCCTCGGTGAAAAAGAAAATCCGCATACCGTCGTAAAAGTGACAACTTCAAAAATGAATATTCAATTGGTCCAGCAAAAAGAAAAACCTATTTTCGAAGTTTCAGTAAAAGGTGACGCCGATATCCTTGAAAGCATTCAAAACGTATCAGAAACGAAAATACAAGAGGAAATTGAAGAAATCATCCATGAGGAAATACATCAAAGCTTTAAGGAAGGCCTAACGATCAATTCGGATGTACTCCGGCTGGGCACAGAATGGTTCAGGATCCACAAAGGGTCCTACCTGGATTTTATAAAAAGAAACAATCCAAACACACTTTATCTTGATGAGAATTCACTCAGAAATATAAAGGTCACAATCAACTTGCATTCCACCTATAATTATAAGTTAAAAACCCGGACAAACATCTGGGACCAAAAATCGATATACTCAAAATAATAGACTTAGGGGCAGGTCCTAGTTTAGGGCTTGCCCTCCGTTTTCATTTTTAAAAAAGCCCTCCAGCAAAGAAGGGCTTCATTTCATGACAATCACTATGGTAATGGTATTATCACTTCATAAAACTAGAATGAGTATTTCTATTTCAGAAAAAGTTCAACCGTGACAACTGTTCCTTTCCCTTCTTCACTGGAAAAATCGATTTTCCCATTATGATCATGCACGATTTTCAAACTACGCATTAACCCTAGACCAGTCCCTTTTTCCTTGGTGGAATAGTAAGGCTCACAAAGATGCTTTAAGCGTTCAGGGCTGATTCCATTTCCTGTATCGATGACACTTACCACGACTTTTTCTTCTATGCATTCCAGCTTGGTCGTCAGGTTTCCACCGTGGGGCATGGCATCAATTGAGTTTTTAAACAGATTGATAAACAGAAGCTTAAGATGTGGCTCAATACAGTTCACCAATAAATCCTTATTGCAGTTGTTTTCAATTTTGGTGATGATATTGCAATCATTAATTTCAGTCTGCAGGGAATTCAGTGAATATCGAATGATGCTGTCGATATCCGCCACGGTCCAGTCATATTCCTTTGAATAGGAAAGTTCGATAAATTCGTTCGTGAACCTATTGATCTGCTCTAACTCCATTTTTATGACGGGAAGATAGTCAAAAACCTTATTCTGATCCTGACCTTCCTCCACGAATTTCAGAAGTCCCATGATACTCGTCAGCGGGTTCCGTATTTCATGAACCACTCCAGAAGCCAGCCTGCCAATCATCGCTAGCTTTTGCGATTGCTGCATGATCTGGTCCATTTCCTTTTTTTCTGTAATATCGTGGAATGTTGAAAGGACATATTCTATCTTATTGCTGCTGCCCGCTTCGAATATTGCCCTGGTGTCAATTAGGATCCACCTTTTTTCGTTCTTGACAGGATTGAATACAAACATCTCGATATTACTGAACTCTTCACCAGTCTCCAACGTTTTCATTGCAGGATGCTCATTGCCACATAATGGTTCTCCTAATGCATTCTCGGCATCCCATTCCGCATTAAGGGAGGTCATATTTATTAAGGCTTTTTGGTTATATCCCAAAATTTCGCTTGCGTTATTATTAGCATAGACGATTTTCCCGTTTGTGTCCTGAAGAATCACGCCGCTTGTCAAGGCTTCATAAATCCTCTTGTGGTATTCCTGGAGATTCTTCTTATAAGTTATGTCACGAGTAACACCTACAACCTCTTTTATCATGTGGTTTTTCAATACGATTGGTGACAAAACACTATGAAAATAATGGGTTTTACCATTTATCTCTAAATCCCATTCGAATTCTGTATTTTTTCCTAAGAGAGCTTTTTGGACTTCCATTTGTTGGATCCTCGAATCGTTAAAGAGTTCGTGAATCGATTTACCTTCAAAGGCTTCCCTAGTAAAATCATTCGTCTCGATCCATTTCCCATGTACACTGGTGATCTTATAGGATTGGTCAATCGTAATGACGATATCCTGCATCGAGGAAACAAGTGCTTTATATTTTTCCCTGCTTTTCTCCAACTCTTTAAAAGAAAGAACTTTATCAGTAATATCAACACCAGTGGCTAAAATAAATTGAATATTCCCTGCCTGGTCTTTAACGGTTTCACTTTTCCATTTGATAAATCTTTTTTCACCATTTTTCATACGCCAGAAATTTTCGTAATCTGCAGGGATTTTACCGGATAAATAATTTTCCACGATCCGCTGTTTCTCTGAATTATCAATAAAAAAGTCCCAAAACTTTTTGTACTGAACTTCTTCGAGGGTATAGCCTGAGATTTTTTCCGCGTATTGGTTCCAATTATTTACTCTTCCATCTTTATCAAGAATCAATATAAACGACTGTATTGTGTCCATCACAGTACGCAAATAGCGGTTTTCTTCCTCGAGTGCGTCGTGATGGCAGTGTCGGGTTGAAAATTCTTTTAACATGCAAAATATAAATTGTTGATTGCCAATATTAATCAATGATGCATTTACTTCTACTGTAATCAGGTTTTCATTTCGTTCAGGAAGGTCCAATACAGTAGATATTTTGCCATCTTTGATAAGCAGGTCTTTTACAGTGCCTAATACTTTAGGCGTTAGGTTGCTGGATAGGGACCAAATCTCTTTGGTGAGCAGCTCCTCTTTTGAATACTTCAATAAGGAACATGCTGCATCATTCACATCGTAAAGACGATAATTATCCAAATTTCCGTCAAGTAGTTCCAAAATTAACACTGGAAATGTCAATTTCTCAAAAATCTGTTCAAAAAGTGATGGCTCATTCACTACTGTTTTCATGTAACACCTCCTGAATTTAATACTTTTATTTTAAATATTACTTTGCAAGACGTCCACCTTCCAGATTGAAAAATAGAGATGAATAAATTCGGATTATTATACAGATTAATGAGTTTTTTAATTAGGACTGTCATTAATTTCCCTTACCAACGCTCTTCATTCCTTTACATATAGGAATGAAAAATGGTTATTCAGCAAACCCTATTAAAAACATGTTCAGGGAGGATTCACCATGCCGGAAAAAGCTCCCTTAACCTCATCCGAACTAGGGTCATTATGGCTCACCTACCAGGAAAAAACGATGTTGTTAAGGATGTTGGAATATTTCATTGAGAAAGCTGATGATGATCAAGCGAAGCAAATCTTGAGTAGTTTACATAGTGAACTAGAAGTGTTTGTAAGTAAAATCATTTCCATTTATGAACAAGAAGGAGCCGTCACTCCGACTGGATATACTTCACAAGATGTGTTTAAGGATGCCCCCAAGTTATATGATAACGGCTTTGACATAATGTTTGTCCGGCTATTAAACGAAATCAGCATGGGACTTCATGCACTGAATCTAACGATGACATTCCGGGAAGATATCAATATTCTGTTGACAGATTTGACTGCACTTACCCAGAAGTATTACAGGATCTGTTCTCAGTATCTGCTCGACAAAGGTCTCCTTGTCAGGGCTCCATTCGTCTCCATGCCAAAGTCAGTGGAATTTGTAAAAGAAAAAGATTACTTAAGCGCAAGTTCCCTCAATCCATTTACACAGAAAAGGACCTTCAACACGGTTGAGGTGGCGCATATTCATAAAGGGATTGAATCAAACCTCACAGGCATGCAAATGATTTTGGGTTTCGCACAGTGTGCCAAAGATAATGAGGTGAAGAAATTCTTTTTTGAAGGAGCAGAGCTTGCTAAAGGAATCGTGAAAGAATTGAGCGAACTAATGATCCAGGATGACCTCCCTGTCCCGCAAACTGCCGGTGGAAATGCAACTAAATCTACAGAAGCACCATTTTCGGATAAGTTAATGATGTATTGTACAAGCCTGTTCTGCAGTTTCTCACTGGGAAGCACCTCCCTTGGCACCGCATTTAGTTTACGTAATGATTTGCCTGCCAAAATGGGCATTTTTACAAAAGATGTTTTTGAGTATGCACATAAAGGCGCTAAAATCATGATTAAAAATGGATGGATGGAAGAGCCGCCACAAATGATCACCCGTAAATAATTGAATGAATAGATAAAAAGCTGAAGAGACGCATTGATCCCTTCGCATCTCTTCAGCTTTTTTTGCTTTATCTTCATACAGACTCTGTTTGAATCAAATCTTCCTGAATACAGTTCCTCAAAAAAGGGCTGTGTTCACCTACACTGAATAGCTGCAAAGAATGCATGGCCCTGGTGCAGGCAGTATAAAATATTCTGCGCAGACTCTCTTCTCCATAAACTTCCGCTGATGCATCATAAATAAGGACAGCATCGAATTCGATTCCCTTGGAAAGATAAGAAGGGATGACCACTACTCCTTGCTCATACTCACTTGATCCATTCTTTATAAGTTTTATTCCTTCTATGCCAGACAGCGAATGGTATGCCTTTAAACTTTCCTCAGCAGATTTGCAGATGATCGCAATACTTTGATACCCCTGACTACGCAACTCGTCGACTTTGGAGGCAATGCATCTGTGCAATTCTGTTTGATCCTTCAATTGAGTAAGCACCGGACGGTCACCATTACGTTCAAACGGAATAATCCTTTCACCGTTTGGAACAAGCCTTCGAGTAAACTCGATAATCGGTTTCGTCGATCGGTAGCTCCGGGCCATATTGATTACTTCTGTATCTTCCGGTCCATACAGACTGGTCAATCTATGAAAATCGACCGTCTCACTGGCATGCGCAAAGATCGCCTGGTTAAAGTCACCTAACACAGTCATCCTTGCCGCTGGGAACAGGCGCTTTAAAAATTCGAATTGAAAAGTTGAATAATCCTGAGCTTCATCCACAACAATGTGTCTAATTGAACTGTTCGACTGAAAGCCAAAGATCAGTTCTTTTAAAAGTAAAAATGGTGTGGCGTCCTCATAATATAGTTTACCATCGTCAAGCATGTTTACAGTTAAAACGCAAAGATCAGGCCACTCCTCTGGTATTCCCCCAGCATACAACTGGTCGATCAGGGTGTGATCGGTGAATAGCTGCCTGTATATTCCCTTGATGTCAACAAAGTGGTATGCCTTGATCCGTTTTCGTAATGGCTGGAACTTCCGGCGAACAACCAAACGTGCCAACCCTTCATCCTCAATCTCATAATCGTGGATGGCTTCCCCTTTATATCCCTTTTTTTCAGCTAAATAGGTATATGCCTTATGATACTCTTCATCGCTAAGCAGCTCGATTTCCTCCTGGACCCATGGTTTAGTCACTTCAAGCTTCTCGGCTTCTGCAATTTGCTTCAGCAGCCAATCCTTCAATTGATCCAGACGGCTATGGAACTTTGTAGACCCCTGATAAAATTTGTCCGCTATTTGCTGGGAGGTCACAAGGGGCTCTCCTCTAAAATTGATGTTCTTGAATACCATTCCCGATGACTTAAGGGATTTCGTGTAGGACTGAATCGCTTCGAAAAATTGGACCGATGCCTTGAAGGTGATCCCGGCGACCCTCGAGCTATAAAAAGGTGCATTCGTTGCTGTTAAAACATATTCAAGTTGCTCATAAGGATTTTCAACATCAAATTCCTTACTCAAACGATGGTCAAGGTATTCCTGGAATGTTGCCTGTTGCATATTTTCTTCGCCAAGTTCCGGCAGCACATTGGATACATAACTGCTGAACATTTTGTTCGGAGAGAACAGGATTATTTGATCAGTGTTCAACTGGTCGCGGTATTTATAAAGCAAATAAGCAATACGCTGCATCGCGGCTGATGTTTTACCGCTGCCAGCCGCCCCGTGTACGATAAGCAGCCTGCCGCGGTCATGCCGGATGATCTTGTTTTGCTCTTGTTGAATCGTCGCCACAATATTATGCATATGTTTGTCAGTGCCTTTTCCGAGCACCTGCTGGAGAACCTCATCTCCAATCGTCAGACTCGTATCGAACATTGATTGAAGAACGCCACGGCGAATCAGGTACTGCCACTTCTTCTCTAAATTGCCCTCAATTGGACCGCCGGGTGTCCGATACATAGCTGGGCCCGGCTGGTAATCGTAGTAAACACTTGATATAGGGGCCCTCCAGTCGTAAATCAAGAAGTCTTCACCTTCTGCATCAACGAGTGAGGAGATGCCAATATAGATAGGTTCCGGAGCAGAAGTACCTTCTTCGGTAAAATCAATCCGGCCGAAATAAGGAATCTCTTCCATACGGCGGAGTGTGGCCAAACGCTTGGATGAATGACGATGAGTACTTTGGCTAACAGAAAGGGCTTGTGCCTCCTGCCTTAAACCGATAATGGTCTCCAGGAAATCATCAAAAGTGTCCGTATTTACTTTGACCTCATCCCAAAAGTGTTTACGGATATGAACAACCTCGTTTTTCAGCCTGGAAGTTTCTTTTTCCATTTTGCCGATTTCATTTCGAATCGTCTCCATTACCCCGTTTAATCGCTTTTGTTCTCTCTGGAGTTCCTTACTCATAGCAACACCCCTAAATTTTTTATAAAAATAGTTGACTATCCATTCGAAAGCATTGTATAATTAAAATAGGGATAATTATATTTTAATTTTATTTAACAATGCATATCTATATAAATTTATCACAGGATCCATCATTTTTCAATGTAATTCTGTGGTTTAGATACTTAAAAAGAGCAGCCTGTTACGTACTGTAACGTAACAGGCTGCTCTTTTCTTGTCCCGCTAACACAATGAAAAAAACGGTGTTGAGAGATCATTTCCAATATTATTTGTAATCTATTAAACGTTTCTTTAAATCCAGATACGTATTTACCGACTTAAGTCCAATAGTGTTCAATTGCAATGCCTTATTTTTATAGCTGATTCCAAAATGGCTAATATGCAAATGTTTTTCGTTCAATGCTTTTAAAAGTGTTAATGCCTTTCTCAATTCTGTTTCTTCGTTTTCTTCGTTAATCTCGGTAAGATCCATAGCAATACCGATTTCTAAAATGACCATTTCTTGATAGTTAGGCACATTCGAACTGTTGGTAATTCCGGGATTCAAGAAATCACTAATCTCAACTGCATGATTAACCTTATCAGGGAAAGTTTCTTCAATTAGAGGTGTTATCTCAGTTTCTGCCTGGTACTTCCACATTTCATAATGATAGGCATCATCAATTCCAGCTGATGTTAAGTTTTGTCCTACATGAAAAGTTACTTTTGGATTATTTTCTGAAACAGCATAAGCATGATAAGTTCTTCCATGCAGAATGTCATAAGAAATCTTTTTTATTGTAAAATCCTGATTATATTTTTCTTCTAGATAGGTCTCAAATTTGTTTTTATTGGAAATCATGCCCCATGGTGTACCATAAAAGAAATAAAAAATTAATCCAATCATACTAAATAATATTGCAGTTAAAATTAGGAGTTTTTTTGATTTCAGAGATTTCACCTCATTTGTAACAAATGTTTAACCCTTACCTGCCGAGCAACCAAATTGCCCCCTAAGGCCAATGTTCCCTCTATTTTATCCACAAAAAAAGGTCATTTTATTTCCCAAGGCTTTAGATAAAAAGGGATAAACACCACATCTTTTCGTCCGTCGAGTTGATTATAATCAATGACATTGTAGCCTATACCTGTATAAACTTTTGTTCCTCCGTCTTTATAAACTTCTGTTAATAAGGAACAGTTAGGTGGATGATCTTCTTTTGCCAAATAGAAGTCTCTTCCACCCATAATGAAAATGGCCATTACCAAAAGAGCGCCAATTAATAACTTCTTTCTTCTCATAATTTTTCCTGCCTATTGATTTATTTAAGAATTACTAATTAATATACAACATAAATATCTTAAACTCCTTGTTAAACTGTCGCTCCAGCTGGTTAATATTTTATTCTATACGAAAAGCGTTAATCCACTCCGGATTAACGTACCCTTTACTAAAATTACATCCGATTTAATCAAGTATCATTCATTTAAAAAGGCGATACCAACCTATATATCGCCAGCCTTCATTCTATTCACTTTTAAATCGAATCAAGTTTTCATATAGTGATCACTACTTTTCCTTGAGCGCACCCTTGTTCAAAATATATGAAAGCTTCTTTCACTTCACTCAACTTAAAAGTTTTATCTATGACAGGTTTCACTTTTCCGGCTTCAAGGAGTTCTTTCATATAAATTAAATCTTTTTGGTTTTGCCTCTGTAATAAGGTAGACATATTTTTCTTTCCGGTGAGTGAGAACCAGGATCCCAAGGTCATTGTTTGAAACATTTGGGACCCCGAACCCCCAACGTGTATAAAAGTTCCATCGTCATTCAATGACCGCTTTTATGCATTAATTGGATGGTGTCCGTTAACTCCAAGAATCAAATCATACTTCTGCCCTTTTTCGGTAAAATCCTCTTTCGTATAATCAATGATTTCATCTGCACAAATGGATCGCAGAATATCAATATTTCTCGTACTGCAAACACCTGTTACGTTTGCCCCGTATGATTTGGCGATTTGTATGGCAAAAGTTCCAACACCACCAGACGCACCATTAATTAATACATTTTGTCCTGCCTGAATCTTGCCTTTATCCCTTAGACCTTGTAAGGCTGTAACTGCGGCCATAGGTACCGAGGCTGCTTCTTCAAAAGTGGTGTTTTCCGGTTTTAATGCCAGTGCATTCTCGGGAACAGTTACATATTCAGCAAATCCTCCCCAGCCACAGCGAGATAGGTCTCCAAAAACATTTTGACCTGGCTTAAACTGTTTAACGTCTTTACCAACTGCTTCTACCCGACCTGCAATGTCACCTCCGGGTATGGAGTATTTTGGTTTTACAAGGCCAAAGGCGAAGCGCGCTAAGAAGGGCTCTCCTTTAAGAAGCACTAAATTCCCATAATTTAAGGAGGCAGCATGAATCTTTACCAATACCTGGTTGTCTTGAGGAATAGGTTTATCGACGTCTGTAAACTGAAGAACATCGGGTGAACCATATTTGTTATAAACGATGGCTTTCATTCATTTTCCTCCGAATTCATTCGAATTAAAATCCCACCCCTTCTTTATAAACTTATTTATATTGAAAATAACATTTTAAATAACTTACTTATCGAAATATTTTTGAGTATATCTTCCTAGCTATACTGTTACGTGTTGTTCAACAAAAATAAGCGTTAATCCTTGATGGATCACGCTCGATAAGATGACAGTCAAAATAAAAACGGGTTTTTGACAGCTTTTCACTCAACATCTCTCAACCTGTCAAAATAACGATTGTTTCTTGACAACTTTTCGCTCAACATCTCTCAACCTGTCAAAATAACGATGGTTTCTTGACAGCTTTTCTCTCTACATCACCAAACCTGTCAAAATACCAACGGTTTCTTGACAGCTTTTCGCTCAACCACACCAAACCTGTCAAAATAACGACAGTTTCTTGACAGGTTTTCACTCAACATCACCAAACCTGTCAAAATAACAACGGATTCTTGACAGCTTTTCAATCAAAAACTCCCAACCTGTCAAAATAACAACGGTTTCTAGACAGCTTTCGCTCTACATCTCCAAACCTGTCAAAATACCAACGGGTACTTGACAGCTTTGCCTCCTACAACTTAAAACCTGTCAAAATCACCAATGCCTGCTTATCCGCCCAATCCCAGCCGAATGCTTAATTACAATCTCAAGAAAACTTATACTGGAAATCAACGAATCTTTTCAGCTACATTATCTATTACCGTGCCTACGTTCGCATTCCCATGATACTGGACATACATGACGGTGTTTCCTTTTGATGCGAATACTTCTTTCATTTCTTTCTCGACATGGACAATCAGAAGGTCTAAGTCTGGATGATTCTTCTTCAAATACTTTTCCTGGCGGTTTTCATATTGGTATCGTTTGATCAAATCTGAAACCAGGTTGTCGGCCATGTCTGGAAATGTCAATTCGAAAACCTGTGTATGAATTGCTGGTGAATATTCACCACTTTTATCGTCCCACAGTTTACCCGGAACCTGCCCGGATTCATCAGTCTCATATTGCACGGGCGCCAGCGGACTCCACTTGTACGAGTAACGATTCCCCCAATCAACATTGTCACTCATATAGGTTGTTCCTGAACGAACCAATTCCGGATTCCTCTCTACATCTGCCAACCTGATAATTGGCAAGTCGACACTTGTTTCAGGCAAAGTTTTCGTATCCATTTTTACAAGCTGTATGAACGGAATGACCGCGCTCACCCCCACCAATACTGTAAAAAGAAAAGCAGCAGTTGTGTGAATGCGATGATGTTTTTTCCAGGGAGCTTGATGGTTAATCGGTTTCCCTTCGACCAATCTTTTCCGCAAATCACGAATTGATAAGGCTGCACGCAGTGAGTGATAGGCGGTATAAGCAATGAAAATCGTTAGGATCGTCTGCTGGATAGCTGTTCCATCCACGATGACATATGTAGGAATACCATCAAGAAACCAAATCGAAGCCATCATGCCAATCATTAAAACAAGGCCAACAATCACGCCAATTGCATTCCACGCCAATTTTTTATCAAGTTCCCTTAATGTATAAGCCTGTTCGGCAGGATCTGTATGAAGTTCCGGTGCATTAAGTTCATCAGGTGATGAAAAGACTTGAAAATTCCTGTAGCTGGTGACGTAATCCCAGCCGCTTTCACTATAGATCTCTATTTGTTCAGCAGGAATCCTTTTCTTCAAGGATACATCGATTCTATATCTCACCTTTTGCGGTTCACCTTTTTCGAATCTGGCAAAATGGATCCCCATCTTTTTCAGAAAAAGCCCCTTGGCCGCCATATCGGAAAACCAGCTTTCATGCTCTCCGATTCTCCAATAATCACTTGGCCGGAGTTTATAGACCGGTCTACCCATTCCCTTCACCCTCCTCTAGAATCCAACTGTCTTGAATCAATGCTTTCAACCGATCATACTCAATCCGCAGTGCTTGTTTTCCCTCCTGGGTGATTTCGTAAGTCTTCCTTCTGCCATCATTTTCAGCCAGAGCAATCAGGCCGTCCTTCTGCATCCGCGAAAGGACTCCGTAAAGTGTGCCTGGTCCCATGTTCACTCGGCCATGTGAAACCTCCGTAATAGCGTGCATGAGCTGGTAACCGTGATTTGGACGCATTAAAGCCAGCAGCACATAATACATCGCTTCCGTCATTGGCCCTCCGGTATATGCCATTGCGTGCACCCCTTCATTAATTATTATGCATAACGATATATCGTATAACATAATAATACAGCATAATTTTCCAGCAGTATATAAAAATTTGCGAAGAAAACCTCCTAACTCAAGAAACCATTTTATTATCTTTTACAGGTGATGAAGAATATAACTTAAAGTTGCTTGTGTTTCCCTCGCTTTTACTTAACCTATATGTTAGGGTTAGGGAACATTCTGAAATCTTCATTAATCCTCATGAGCATCAACGCTTTACTCAACCTCTTCATCTACTGTTTTGATTTTTAAATCAAAATCAGTACATCCTATCCATTATTTTAGAAAGGAAAACCCGGGATTCAAGAATTCAAACCTTAGGAGATGCGAAATGTCGAAAGAAGAGTTCGAATTCATAGGCAAGAAAATCTTTAAAAATCGTGTTGAACTCGCTAGATTATTGAATAAAAATATCCGTGAATATACAAAAGAGCATTCTGAAAAATTCACATTGCTGGAGTCGGAATCTTTGAACTACCGATCACAATTAATAGGTTATTTTGGAGAAGCACTCTACAAAAATGAAAAAGAAGTTTTTAAATCTGTAGGCAAATGGGCAAAGGATGTAGCCAACCTTACCATTCGATATGGCATTTCTTTAACACAGATTTTAAGAGTCATATCCCTTTTCCGCCCGGTCATTTGGGAAATATTCACCGAGGAATTAGAGCAAAATAGATTTTCATGTAATACAATCGTGGAAATAGCCAGCCGATTCGACAAGCTAATTGATTCTGTTTTCAGAATAACTGGAGAAGTTCACGATCAGCATTACAATGAACTTAAGAAGTCAGCTTCTATAGAACTTGAGGAACTCTCTGTCCCCGTTGTTCCTATTTCTTCTGGTATTGCAGTCCTGCCAGTGATTGGATCAGTTGATTACGACCGTGCTAAGCGGATTATGGAAGTTTCGTTAAACGAAGCAATTAGACTGAAGCTGAACTATTTCATAATAGATTTTTCAGGAGTATCGATCATGGACAGTATAGTTGCAAACTCTCTTTTTCAAATCGCTAAAACATTACAATTAATAGGTGTAGAAATTATTATCACTGGAGTACGTCCCTCGATCGCCCATGTCATTAACCGTTCTGGCTTAGATTTTAATCCAAAAATAATCAACAGTTCTCTTGAAAACGCTTTATCCGATCTTGGCTTTAAACAGGTAAGCACTGTCTAAAACAAGGTAGATACGGGCACGATTCCATCATGGCAAGACCCTATTTTTCCAATTATGATAAGCTACAATCGTCCCTTCGTTTTTTTATAGATTAAAAAGATATATGTAGATACATAGAACTAGAAATACAGTCATTGTATAGCTTACTGTGAAATAAATTAAAAAGAGCATATTTTGAGTCGTCAAAATATGCTCCATTCCTATCCATGTGAATACATTTCTAGCTCAGTGAAGGTTATAGAATGAATCTAGGATTAGTTTCCTCGCCATCCTTGGACAACCATGAACCGGTGTTTTTCATGCCCGATTATATGTGCTCAATTTCCCCCGCAGAACGTTTAACATCTTCATTAACTGCTCATATTCTGTATACTCAATATTACACAGCTTCAACTCTGCAGCGATTTTTTGCACAATTTCTTCCTTTTGTTCTTTAGCTTTTGGAAAAAGATATAAAATAACCTTCCTTTCATCTACAGTCGAACGCTCCCTCTTCAGCCAGCCATTGGCTTCCATCCTTTTGATCATTGGAGTCAAAGTTCCTGTGCCCAAGTTCAACCGTTCACCAAGCTCCTTAACACTTACTCCATCCTTCTCCCATAGCGCTAATAAAACCAGATATTGAGGATAGGTGAGCCCGAAGGAATCCAGGGCTTTCGTATAAAGTTTGGTAAACTGGCTCCCTGCATCATATACTGCAAAACACAGTTGATTTTCCAATGTTAGTAAATCCTTCAATTGACTCACCCTTTATAATAATTAAAGTAATTCAGAGAGATCATTCTTGATTTTATCGGGTTCAGTCGTTGGTGCATAACGTTTCACCACGTGTCCATTTCGGTCAACCAGGAATTTAGTGAAATTCCATTTGATATCCTTCGTCAGTACGCCGCCTTTTTGTTCTTTTAAATAGGCAAAAAGAGGATCCGTATTCGCACCATTTACATCGATTTTCGAAAACATTGGAAAAGTGACACCGTAATTCAACTGGCAAAACTGAGTGGTCTCATCAATATTGTCGTACTCCTGATTATTGAACTGCCCACAAGGAAAACCCAGAATTTCCAATCCTTTTTCCTGGTATTGGTCATAAAGCTCCTGAAGGCCTTTAAATTGAGGAGTCAACCCGCATTTACTAGCAGTATTGACAATGAGCATCGGCTTCCCTTCAAAGTCTCTTAAAGATTGAGTATCTCCACTTGTCTTTTTTACTGTAAAATCGTATACCGTTATCATTCAGCGTTCCTCCTCGATATAATATAAATCGTGTACGATTAAATCGTATCAAATGTATAGGAAGAAATCAAAAATTAGCTCCTGACAAAAAAACACAGGATGAAGATCCCTGCGCTACTTTGAAGAATTCCGTATAAGTCACTGGTCACTCGGCATGGTAGATTCCTTGTCAACTTCTACAATCCAGGAAAAGATCGTTGTACTGTCTCTTACATTATGATTTTTAATCTTCTCCAATATGGAAAGGATATTCTTTTCATCATCATTCTGGGACTCTGAAAAAGAATCATAAATACGAACTGGGTCAGCAAATGGTTCATCTGGGCACTCAATCAACCCATCAGTTGTAAGGAAAAGACGATTCTCTCCTTTTCTTAATTCCTTAATCCCAACACTATAACAAGGAACTTCCTCGGCAAAAGTATTCACCTGTCCAATCCACTCATAAAAATGTCTTTGATTGACCTGGTACTGGCCCATCGCAGCAAGCTCGTGGTGGAATAAATACAGCACACAATCCCCAACCGAGAACCACCAAACATACTTATCCTTTCTTGCCACAATTAAACAAGCAGTCTCCCCGCTAACTTCACGACAGGAGGATAAAAATTCTTCAGCTTGGAACATATTTAGAATCTTTTCTTCTAACCTTTTAAAAGCTTGCTGGTTTGCAGGCAAAGAAAGTAGGTGCTTAAGATCAGACTGCTCATCTCTAAATTGTTCAATAATTAACTCCGCGCTCTCGGAAGTATTATGGGCATCTAGTATAATTGCAAACTCCCAATCCTGCTGCTCATTGACCCAGACCAAACATCCATCTTCATTCTTATACTTGCCAGCACTGGAATTTCCGCCATAACGCCCAATCAAGACTCTACCTAGCTGAAGAGTATTGGGCTGGTCAATGAAATTTTCCTGGCTTCCTACCCAGCTGAATTCCTTACTACTATTACTCATACTGGACTCTCTAAATACAATTTAAGGCGGCTGCAAAGCGCAATAACATCCTCATTGTTCCCCATTGGAGCATCTGGCCATTCGTACACAGCGTTGGGTCCCCAATAATCTTTCGGTGTGTTCGGATATCGAGCAACAAGGTGCATGTGAAGGTGCGGAACCGAATCCCCCGCCACAAAAGAATAAATATGTTCAGCCTTCTCGCTCTCCATAAGAGCTTTACTCACCTTGGCCATCATCATGCCAAACACCTTTGCTTCCTCCATATTCATCTCTCCAAGTGTCGGTACATGTCTTTTCAAGTCAATCATAATGTGACCCAGGTAGTTCGGGTTACCATTTCGATCGATATGACCAACATACACAAACTCATCCTCGTAAATTGAAATACCAGAAGTTTGAATATTGCCGCTATGTTTATTGCAAATAAAGCAATCACCCAAAGAAACCACCCCAATTTTTGATATTTCTAAAAGTATAATATAAACGCAGTTAGATTGGTATAAATTTCTAGAAAAACACAATTCTTTGACCTTGAATACTATAATTAAGGCCCATTTGTTGCCTTTTCAATGCAAGCAGAAGCTCACGGGGGACTGTGCTTCTGCTTGTATTGATCTCCTAAACAAATCTTAAGTACATGGCCAGAATTCAATGGATTCAGCTTGAAACATTTTGTCACGGTACTCGTAATGGATTACCTATAAAATACCTCATCATATTGTCCCCCTACGTAACGAAAAAAAGCAGACAAGACCCTTTAAGGATCCATCTGCTTTAATGCAAGTTCATATTCTTAATAATGCTTTCGCCATGAAAGAAAATACGCAAACGATTGGACAAATGGAAACAGCATGACGACAATGATTGGATAATACGGAACGGTTTCGGAAATTAGCGGATAAAGCAGCATGAGAGCAGTCAGGATCGGAAAGGCATACCACATCGTGACATACGAAGCTCTGCAGGCTTTTGCAGTGATTTCTTGTTCTCGCTCATCAGTTTCTTCAAATTCCGGCGGCAGGAAAAATGCTTTGGCAAACGATTTGTTCTTCTTTTTGCTTTTCATGAACAAGATGGCTGTCAGGATTCCTCCAATCACAAGGGCTGCAAAAACTGGCGTTGCATTAATGGTCACAGTCCATGGCGGCTCAGGATTTTTGATCACTTCCGCAAAATCCATCTGTGCATAATAAAAAGCAACCATGGCCCATCCGAACAAAACGAAGATTGCGACTGACATGAAAAATTTTTGATTCATCGTACTTCTTCCCCCTCGATAAAAAAGATCTCTTCAATTGGCAACTTGAACGTGCGGGCAATCTTCATGGCCAGCAACAAGGACGGTATATAGCTTCCCTTCTCCAATGCGACAATTGTCTGTCTGGTAACGTCAACCGCCAGTGCCAGATCATTTTGCGTATAATGATGTTTTGCCCTTAACTCTTTTACACGATTTGTCAGCTCCATCGGCATCGACCTCCTTAGCAGTACAGCGTTAATGCATACTCAACTTTACATTTTGTAAAGCCAACTATACATTATAGGTAAAAAAACAACTTCTTATTTCCTTTATTAACCTTATTGTATAGTGAGCTTTACATTTTGTAAAGCCAACTATACATTTTTCTTTCAACTTTTGATTTAAGTTAAGCCATATCTTACGATTAGTGCACAAGACCTCTCCGCTTCGTCCTATAAAAAACAGAAAAAGTCAGTGAACTGATAGCAACAGAAACGCCTGGAAATGAATCCAGGCGTTTCTGTTTTGTCAGACCTCACTTTTCAGAAGGCTATATACAATCAAATCCTCATAATGATCATAAAGGAACTGCCCCGCTCTCTTGGTTCCTTCCATTTCAAACCCTAGTCTCTCAGGAACTCTCTGACTTTTCACGTTATTCGCAGCACATTGTATCTCAATTCGATTCATCGAATACCTGAAGAATAACTCATGAATGAGACTCTTCAAACTGGTTGTGATGATCCCTTTTCCTTCACAGTCTTTTGATAGCAAATAACCGATACTCGCCGTTCGATTCCCCCAATCAAACTGGACGCCAATCATGCCCACGAGACTTGAATCGTATCTGATGGCCACATCAAATCCCTGATTATTCGCAAGATTCTCCAGCCAATACTTTATGACCGGAACCATATCCTCCGCCGCTTTTCTCTTATCAACCCATAGCAGCCATTCTCTTAAATGTGACCTATTGGCATCAATCAGCTCGAATATTTCATCCGCTTGATGCTGCTGCAATAATTCGAGACTTATAGAATCATTCACTTGAAAGCTGAACATACCTTTCCTCCTTGCACCCAATAATTCTAGACCAAGCCAGAAAATGGCTGATTCTGGTTAAAAATATGATAATCTATTAATGGAAATATTTCACTAAAAATTTCTCTATTCTGGAAAAGGTGATTATGATAAATTTCAATCTAGAACTGGACGACCCAAATTTAACAAGATTTGAGAGAACCACCGAGCGTGTCGCTGTAAGGGCCATCATTATGGTGAATAATCATATTCTAATGGTTCAGTCAAATAAAGGAGATTATAAGTTTCCCGGTGGCGGCCTGGAGAACAACGAAACCCTCGAAGACTGCCTTAAACGAGAAGTAAGGGAAGAAACCGGTTATATAAATTGCCTGGTTAAAGACAAGGTTGGAACTGTCATCGAGCGAAATATGGATGAATATGAAAAACATGCATTATTTCAAATGACTTCCCATTATTATCTATGCGAATTGACAACAAATGAAAAGGAACCCCAGCAATTAGACGATTACGAGGCAAAACTTGAATTCACTGCAAAATGGGTTTCCCTCAAGGAAGCCATAGACCAAAATGAAAGGCTTATTGAAAAACATGAACGTAACAGCTGGTTGAAGCGGGAGACGTTTGTTTTGAAGGAATTAGAGAAGAAACTTTGGGAGCAATAAAGTTTCTGGTTTCATCTTAATTTAATTGATAAGTCATTCTGTCATTCGAGGGATTAACATTCGTAGTACCTTGAATTGCAGATGGTCCTAAACGGGGCACCACTACTATATTTATATGAACAGAAAATCCCAGGATACATTCCTATTGACTATAGGACTTCCTGGGATTTTATAATACCATAGTTGTTTTTCAACCATGACTCCCTAAAACAACAACTCATAAACCTTCCGAGGCCTGCCTCGCTGTCCTGGTTGTTCCTCTCCGGTGACTTTTGCCAGTCCAAGGCGTTCGAGTTCAACCATGATTCTTCTTGAGTTGCGTTCGGTTCTTTTCAGCCATCTTGAGACTTCTTGTGCTGTCACGATATTTTTTTTGTAATGTCTTGAGAGATACTCGATTTTGCTCACGATTCCGGGGCTGATCTTGGCTTCTTTAAACCGTTCTTCCCATTCTTCTCCCCATTTGCGATGTTGGTAGGTAATGTTTAGTTCTCCACTTTCTGACTGATGCTCGTTAATCTGCTTCTTTTCATCGACACTGACAACAGCTGGGGTTTGTTTTTCTCTGGCATAATGAAGGGCAAGCCGGACATTTTGTTCCGCATCATATGCGGTCAAACCGTAGCCAATTCCGATTCTGAGCTTCAGCTTGCTGTGGACTTTTGCTTCTTCTATCAGGGAATACATAGCGGATTCTTGAAATTGCATATCCATCTCACCCCTGGTCGTATAGATAAAGAACAAGCCGTCACCGATTTGGACGAAGGAGCCTTGTAATTTTTCGGCATGGTCCAGCATGACTTGCTTAATCTCGAGTTCACGGCGTTTCATTTCATAGCTAAAATACTGCTGATCCAGGGAACTTGCTGAATGGATCACCTCAAGCCCGATGATGGCGATTTGTGACTGTTTATACCAGTTGGATTGGCCTCTTTCCTTCAGGTTTTGCAGCACTAGTTTGATGGCGACCGGAGAAGGAATGACTCTGTAACAAGGAATCCCCAATTGATTCAGCTTGTCATGCACTTCCTGCACACAAGTAACAGCCACCTCAGTTTTACCTTCATCATGAAGTTTTTTATGGAATGATATGATTTCCTCAGCTGGTTTGTATTCGTCATAGGAGAAAGATCGGATGTTTATATCCCCCAAATAATATGTACTGGTCAATGTATCCAGTTCTGATTGTTTGATGGTATCAAGGCTGACATTTTGTATGACTCCTTCTTTCAAAAGAGCTCCGAGCAGCGTCCCTAGCAAGCTTGAACCATACAGCGGCGGAAAATAAGAAGTATCTTCCCTGACCAAACCTTTAGAGCGTGCATAATAGTAAGGAGCCTGGCCGGAAAAAAACCAAAAATCCACTTCATCTTGGAAATCACGGATGATGTTTTCCGTCTCCTTTGTTTCTTTATATATATAAGGTACCATTTCAAGATCAGTATGTTCCCGGCCTAAAGCAAGAATATGGGCAACAGAGTCCCCAGGTCCCACTACTCCTACACGGATTTTCATCGTTTACACCTACTTCTTTCTCTACTAATGCCCAGCTTCATTCCTTAAGTATTGTGTGATAATATCTGTACCTATTTGTAAATCCTCAAGTGAGGCAAACTCTTCAGGATGGTGACTTAAACCGTTTCGACACTTGATAAAAATCAAGCCAGATGGCCATTTAGCGGCCATATTCATCACATCATGGCCTGCACCGCTTTCGAGAACCATTGCCTTATAGCCTAATGATTCACCAGCAGACTGCAGTTTTCCTCTCACTTTTTCATCCAATTGGACGGATGAATTATTTACCATAGTGGTCACTTTCATTTTAACACCAAATGATTGTTCAAGCTGTATACATTTATCGTAAATATGTTCTTTCATTTTCTCCTTTAACATATCATCGACACTGCGGATATCAACACCAAGTTCAACGATTCCCGGAATGACATTCATGGCGTTAGGTTTCAGTTCAATGGTGCTGGCCGTTGCAACAATCGGAACTTCACTTCCAGCCGACAGGGACTCCGCTGTCTCTGAGATAAAACTGATCAAAGGTGCAGCCGCAACAAGAGCATCACTTCTCTTACCCATTGGCGTCGTACCGGTATGCCCCATTTGCCCGGTAACCGTCACTTTCAAGCGGATTGGGCAAGCGATCGCAGTAACAACACCAAATTCAGCACCATAGTCCTGAATCCTGGTACCTTGTTCAATGTGCAGCTCAAAAAAGCTTTTCAATTCGGCTGCAGTCCGATTTGCCTGGTCTATTTTATTCCAATTAAGCCCCACGTTCTCGACTGCCTGGCGGATTGTGGTGCCATGCTCGTCTTGTATACATTCTAGTTCCTTTTTATTCAATATTCCACTCATCGCTTTGCTGCCAATTGTCGAGACACCGAATCGCGATGATTCCTCCGAGGCAAAGCAAATCACTTCAACCGGGAAAGCCGGCATGAAGCCTTCTTCTTTTAATTTTTTTATCGCAGCAAGGGCGCATAGAACACCTGCAACTCCATCGTATCCTCCGCCGCCTTTAACCGTATCCAGATGGGAACCGACAGCAACCGCAGGTAAAGATTCCATCCCGGATGTTTCCCATCTTGCAATGGCGTTCCCAGCTTCATCCCTATGTACTATCAAACCCAGATACTCAGCAAGCGAAGCAAAAACATCAATCGCCTTCCACTCCTCAGCAGTATATCCCAATCGACAGAAACCCTCCGGACGTTCCATGGTTTTTGTTAAATTCAACTCACACAAATGCTTTTCAAGCCAATCCTTCATTTCCATTTCTCCCTTCAGTTGTTTAGATTGAAAATGAGGCAGATATCTCTGCCTCACTCCAATACTTAATTTAGTTTTTTGATTGATTCAAATAGAACATGTACAGCGGATAGCAAGGTCTTTTCATTGATATCAAACTTTTCATTATGATGGCCGGCCGCAAGCTCTGTTCCGAAAATACAGTATGTTGCCTGACCGCCGTTATTCTGAACCCTTTCCATGAAAAAGGTTGCATCTTCAGATCCAGCAGGTGAGTTATCCTCAAACACACTTTCGAGAATATATGGAGATTCCTCGGCACTGGCATGCAGTACGCCTGCAAGCTCTCTCGACCCTTCGGCACTTATTGCTTCTCCTACCGTCTGGATTTCATATTCTACACCATACATTTGCGCGGAGCCTGCGATAACGGCTTCAGCCTGGGCTTTGACAAACTCATTGATCTCCGTGTTTTCCCCGCGGGTTTCTATTTTTAAAAACGCCCAGTCAGCGATGATGTTCCTGCCAGATCCTGCATGAAGTTCACCGACATTTATTCTTGTCGCTCCTTCAGAGTGGCGCGGGATGGCATAAATATTCAGGGCTGCAGACGCAGCTGCCAATAAAGCGTTTTTCCCTTGTTCTGGATTTCCGCCTGCATGTGACGCTACACCTTTAAAGGTGATATCAAGCTTCGAAGTAGCCAGGAATCCATTTTTTGATGCAACGAAATGTCCATCCGGAACTCCTGTGCCTATATGGCTGGCTATAAAATAATCGACATCATCGACAACATTCGCTTCGGCCATCGACCGAGCCCCGCGGGTACCCTCCTCTGCCGGCTGGAAAATCAATTTTATTTTCCCTTTCAGACTGTCCTTATTCTCGGCAATCAAGGTTGCCAGTCCCAGTCCAATCGTTGTGTGGGCGTCATGGCCGCAAGCGTGCATCTTATAAGCTAGTGTGGACCGGAACCCTTCTTTTTGCGGGAAGTGGCTGTCCTCCTGGGATTCATTGATATCGAGGGCGTCCATATCAATCCGGAAAGCAATCGTTGGACCATCCTTCTTCGTATCCCATGTGGCGACAATCCCTGTATATCCTTCAGAAAAAGGCTCTATATATTCTTTTATGGCTCCGTTGTGGAGTGCCCATTGATAATGTGCTTCCGTTTCTTCTTTTCCAGGCTTACCCATACAATGTTGAGACGACATGACGTCTTTTCCCACTCTGAGTTCAAAGCCAAGATCGTCCAGCACCGAAGCAACAATAGAAGCTGTCCGCATTTCCAGAAATCCCGTTTCAGGATGTCGGTGGAAATCGCGGCGCCATTCTATTAACTTTTCTTCTAGTTTGCTCATTAGATATTCACATCCTATTATTATTCAATTACAGGAATGGTGTAACTCCTGGTCCAAATGGAATGTTCAGGAAGAAGAAGACCAAAATCATGATAATCCATGTTAATAGGAACGTCACTGAATATGGCAGCATTAATGCGATGAACGTACCTATACCGGCTTTTTTATCATACTTCTGCATGAATGACAGGACGATGACCATATATGGCATTAATGGCGTCACGATGTTAGTGGATGAATCCGCAATACGGTATGCTACCTGTGTGAATGCTGGATGGTAACCAAGCTGCATGAACATCGGTACGAAAACCGGTGCTTCAAGAGCCCATTTTGCTGAACCTGAAGTGATCAGGAAATTCAGTGCCGCAGTAAACAAAATATAGCCAATGATCAAACCGATACCAGTAAACTCGATATCTTTTAAGAATTCAGCTCCGTTGACAGCAATCCATGTAGCAATATTGGACCAGCTAAAGTAAGCGATGAACTGAGAAATTGCGAATATTAAGACAATATAGGATGAAAGATCCTTCATTGCTTCACCCATGAAGCTTGCTACATCTTTACTGCTCTTAATATTGCCGACTGTTACCCCATAGACAGTACCGACAAGGATAAAGAAGAACAAAATAATCGGGATAATTCCGTCCAGGAATGGAGATGGTACCAGACCGCCATCTTCGTTTGTCAATGGACTGTTAGGCAGCAGGATCACAGCTAAAATAAGAGCGATATAGGCTCCGCCGGCAATCGTTGCATTCCTTAAAGCCTTACCTGCCTTAGGAGGATCTTCCGTTAAAGCTTCTTCAACCGCATCCCCTTTATACTTACCAAGACGCGGCTCAATGAATTTAGTGGTAACAAGCCCGCCAACGATCGTAAGCACAAACACGGATACGATATTGAAATACCAGTTATCGACTGGTGTAACAACAATACTATCATCAATAATCTTTGCTGCTTCTGTTGAAATACCGGACAGCAATGCATCAGTGCCGGCAATCATCAGGTTGGCAGTGAAACCAGCACCAGCTGCAGCATAACCCGCAGCCAGACCGGCAATCGGATTTCGCCCAACTTTGTAGAAAACCATCGCTGCCAGCGGCGGAATGAGAACCATCGCTGCATCTGAAGCGATATTACCCATGATCCCGACAAACACAACCGTGTACGTGATCAGTGCGGGAGGTGCCTTAAGAATGGTCTTCTTAATCGCATAATCAAGCATGCCGACTTTTTCAGCAAGACCGATACCGAGCATCATTGATAAGACCAATCCAAGTGGCGCAAATCCTGTAAAATTACCTAGCATGGAGGTCAAGATGTACTTAAGACCTTCAGCAGAGGCAAGGTTTTTTACTGCGAGTTCCTCTCCTGTCCCCGGGTGGACGACAGAAGCACCGAAGGCACTGAAAATAGCAGATGCAATGATTACCAGTACTGCAAGGACAGCAAATAAAATAAACGGGTCTGGAAGTTTGTTTCCTACTTTTTCAATTCCGTTGAGGAATCGCTGGGCTAAGCCTGGTTTCTTATTCTCTGTAACCATATTTTCCCCTCACTTTTTAAATTATTTTAGTGTTGATGGCTTAACGGCATTTGGTATTGGACATATATATGGATTTGCTTTACTGAACTCATCGAATTCCTGTTTAACAGCCTTCAATTTCTCCTCGTCCTCAAACAATTGAACCGCTGTCAATGCCATGGATTCTGCCGCCCGGAGCATTCCTTTGTGGGCAAAGCTGCTTATTCCCTGTGTGGTCATTTGCCACGTGTGCAGCGGAGTCCCCAATGCCGAAGTTGCGGCAGTCAGCTGTGCGGTCGGAACAACCCAGCTCACATCAGAGACATCCGTGGAGCCGGCAAGAACTTCATTAGAAGCTTCATAAGGCGAGATGCTGTCCGCGAGATACTTACCCTCGAATTCACTGCCATTCCCCACATATCCAAACCCTTTAATGAGATCCAAATAGTTCTCTTTTTCCCCGTCTGAAAGTGTGGACCAGAGTTCTTCTGCAAAAGCTACTTCTTCTTCTCCCGGCTTTTCCGTCCCAGCTTCCACAAGGCTTTCATGGAGCAGTTTTTCAAGACTACGGTTTGGTATATAGTTCGAACAAGCCTTGTCAAACTCGATGGAAAGTTCAGTCTCAGTCATCAATGCCGCACCTTCGGCAATTTTGCAGACACGTTTGTAGATATCATCGACCTGCTGGACTTTAGGAGCACGAATCAGATACAGAACTTCGGCATCAGCCTGTACGACATTTGGCGAAATGCCGCCCGTGTTGGTCACTGCATAATGAATCCTCGCTTCAGGAACGATGTGCTCTCTCAAATAATTGACTCCCACATTCATAAGTTCTACAGCATCCAGAGCGCTTCGGCCCAAATGCGGTGAGTTAGCAGCATGGGAGGACACTCCTTTTAACCTGAAATACACTTGATAGTTTGCCAGACTGGAAAGGCTCATGATGGCGTTTGCTGGGGAAGGGTGCCAGGATAACGCCGCGTCTACTCCATCAAACACCCCTTCCCTTACCATAAAGGTCTTCCCTGACCCGCCTTCTTCTCCCGGGCATCCGAAAAATTTCACAGTACCTGAGAGGTTATGATCTTCCAGGTATTTTTTTGCGGTGCATGCAGCGGCAAAAGCACCAGTTCCGAGCAGGTTATGGCCGCAGCCATGACCGACATTCACTTCTGTTGGCTCGTACGCTGTTTTGTCAGGCTTCTGCCCTAATCCGGACAGAGCATCAAACTCTCCAAGGAATCCAATGACTGGGAAACCGCTTCCAAAAGTTGCAACGAATGCAGTTTCAATACCACCTGCATTCCTTTCTACAGAAAATCCGGCCTTTTCACACTCAGCTGCTAAATACTCCGCTGACTCATATTCTTCGAATCTAGTTTCAGGATGATCATAGATGTACATGCTGATTTTCTCAAAAGTCTCTTTGTTTTGTGCCAGATACGTTTTCACATCGTTGTTTTTCATGTCTCCTCCTTAAATAAAACTATTAATCAATTAATCCAGAACCGCCTTTAATAATCGAGATGAATGTATCGACCGCAACCAACAAAACCTCTTCCTGAAAATCGAACACGGGATGGTGATGAGGATGGTCAAGCTTTGTACCGAATAGCATATAGGTTGCCTTCCCGCCGTGCTTATGAACCCGGTTCATCATCAGACTGACATCCTCTGACCCGGAAACAGTAACTGATGGCAATACTTCTTTTACATACTCACTTTCGGCACACCACTCAGTAATTTTCGGAATCAGTTCCTCATTGCAGACAACCACTTCGGTCAAGCCAACGGGTTCAATCGTGCAGGTTACATCGTGCATATCGGCTGCAGCCTGGAGAATTCTCGTCGCTTTTTCAGCCATGTATTCGGCAATCTCAACCGTTTCTCCACGGACTTCGATTTCCATGTAACTATCTTCCGGAATGATATTTCGGCCGCTTCCAGCAACTAATCTTCCTACATTCACCCTGGTCACACCATCGTGGTGACGGGGGATTGAATATAAGTTATTGGCCGCTGTCGTTGCTGCGAGCAGTGCATTCTTGCCAAGCTCGGGATTTATCCCTGCATGAGAAGACACGCCTTTAAAATATGCATTGTATTTTGTTGATGCGAGGAACCCTGGTGTTGAAGCGGCAATCGTCCCAACCGGAAGAGTTTGAATGCCGATGTGCCCGGAGTAAAAATAGTCGACATCATCAAGCCAGCCTTTAGCCACCATTGCCCTCGCGCCGCGTCCACCTTCTTCAGCCGGCTGAAATAAGAGGGTAAACCGACCTGCCAGATGATCATGATGAGTTGCAATATAATGGGCGACACCAAGTCCGATCGTGGTGTGTCCATCATGGCCGCATGCATGCATGACGTTCTGTTCCCTGGATACGAATTGATGTTTTGCCGGGAAATGCTTCGAATCCAGCGATTCATTAATCGGCAAAGCATCAATATCAAAGCGGAAACCAACATGGTCCCCTTTTTTCCCTGTATCCCATATTGCCACCAGCCCAGTGTTGCCACCGCGCATTTGCTCCAGCCACGACACCTCCACTCCCCATTCAAGAGCCTTCAACTCATGCGTCTTCAATTCACTCTCCGGCGGAACCCCCATACGAGATTCCTCATCCAGTGCATCTCTACCGACGAACAGCTTAAAACCTAGGGCTTCAAGCTCCTTCCCAATTCTGTATGTTGTGATGTACTCCATGAAACCCAATTCAGGCAAGGCATGTAAGGAACGACGCCATTCAATTAATCTTGGAGATAATTCTTTTACAAAATTACATGTCATAGATGTCTCTCCTCTCTGCAAAAATTTTATGTATGAACAAGAAAATATAGACTATAAACGGAAAGTTGCCGTATATAAATTTGTTATTACGGAAACTTTCCGTTTAATGACCTTAAATGGTATTATACACGAATATTTAGAAAATTCAATTTCCAAAACAAGAAAAATACTGGGTAAATTTACGCAAATTAGTTTTATGATATTTTCTTTTAAGTTTCCAAAAATGAATAAAGCACAGTTCATTCAACTGTGCTTTCAATTCTTTATTTATTTTGTTACCTCTTTCACATTACAGTTATATAGTTGGGTTTATTTTATAAAAAGTTGAATAGGACTCCTGAAAATAATCAGGAATATCCTTTTCTTGAATACTAGCAATTTCCTCAAATTAACTCCTTGAGCTAAAAGGAAATAGACCATTTCCCACCCCACGTAATATGCTTCTCTGTCGTGATTCGTTGTGCCATTACCAAACGTGAATCTTGTTACGGCTTCTGAAGAGGATTCTGCTAAATAAGGATTAATCCCCCTTAAGATTTCTCTTCTGTTTTCTTTACAAGATTGAAGCCAACCTTTCTTATGCTCAATATAAAGTTCGTCTGGATGGCCTGGAACTAAAAATTGGCTTACTCGTGTAGCTAATCCCTCTTGAAGAATGGTGGAGGCAATTGTTCTTTCCCATTCAGCAGTAAGGTTGGCAGTACAATTATGGACCACATGTGTCAATTCATGTGCGAGAGTAATATCTGAATTTCCTAGTTCAATTGGAAGGCAAAGAGCCAATCGCCCATCATCAAAGAGAGCAACAAAAGGATTATTTTCGAAACCTCCAACAAAATAAACAACGACAAAATCAATTGGCTGAGCATAGCTTAGTAAAGTTTTAACTTTTGATAAGAACTCCCTAACCTTTTCTTCATTGGGTTTCCAGTTCTCAATAAATGATATTGCTTCAGCATACCTAGCCCAAGCTGTGTCCAGCAAATTTCTCGCCATCCTTCTTCCTTCGGCTCCAGGAGGGACCGCTGCAAAATTATAATAATCCTCCCAAAGAGCCCATCTTTCTTCAGGATCAATTTCAAGTTTATTTGCCTTAAGATAAAAAGCTAAAAACTTAGGCACTAAATTCAGTATTTCGATTTTATCCAATTGGTCTCCCCCTTAACAATCTAACTATTAAAATGCTTCTTAACGTAACTCCTAAAATCAATAAACAAATATGAGAACCCTACTAAAATGAAAAGAACAGGGATCCAGTTTCTATGTACTGGAGGGTAATATCCTTCAAAACGATTGAGTAAGTGGAAAAAAAAGCCGAACGATAAATATATTGCGCCAGTTAATTGTCGCATGTATAACGACTCCTTAAGAAATCAAATTTTATATTTTAATTTTACTAGATCAAAAATGGAAATTATAGGGTTGTAAAAATATTTAAAGCAGCATAAAATACATCTCTAAATATAATTCATTTCCTTCGCCTCCCTCTTTAAATACAACTATAATTAACGTTGTATTCACAGGTAAAAAGTTGTCTGAAATAGAAGTTAACTTTAGACAACTTTTGTGCTTAGCATCGTAAAGCTGTCCGAACTAGGNGCAACTTCAGACAACTTTTGTGCTTAGCATCGTAAAGCTGTCCGAACTAGGNGCAACTTCAGACAACTTTTGTGCTTNGCNCTGTAAAGCTGTCCGAACTAGGAGCAACTTCAGACAACTTTTGTGCTTGGCGCTGAAAAGCTGTCCGAACTAGGGGCAACTTCAGACAACCTTTGTGCTTAGCGCTAAAAAGCTGTCCGAACTAGGGGCAACTTTTGCAACTATAACAATTGAAAGGGTGATTTACAGTGAGAGAAGCGCAGCAAACAGTGTATGTGAATGAGTTTACCAATGGAATCCTTGACCCTGAGAAGGAAATGCTTGGCCCTGTAAAAAATGGCGGGCATATTATTGCCAACACGACGCCGGGATGCTGGGGACCGATGATCACACCATGCATCCGTGGAGGACATGAAGTAACGAAACCGGTATTTGTTGAAGGTGCGGAAGTCGGCGATGCAATTGCTATACGCATAAAGTCCATTCAGGTCACTTCGATGGGAACTTCATCTGGGAACGATGCACCGGTTGAAGGCAGATTTGTTGGCGACCCGTTTGTCGCCGTGAAATGTCCGGGTTGCGGAGAACTATACCCTGATACCAAGATTGTAGGCACCGGCCCTGAATCGGTTCGCTGCAGCAACTGTGGAACAGATGTAACCCCTTTTGTTTTCACAAATGGATATACAATTGCGTTTGACTCCAACAGACAGGTGGGTGTCACTTTACATAAAAAAGCCGCAGAAGAAGCTGCCCAGCAAGGTCGCGCATTTATGAACACACCGGAGAATTCAGTACAAAATCCAATTGTCGCTTTTGCCCCACATGATTTGGTTGGAACGGTCGCAAGGCTTCGTCCATTCCTTGGCCAGCTCGGGACAACACCTGGAAGAGCCTTGCCTGATTCTCACAATGCGGGTGACTTTGGCCAATTCCTCGTTGATGCCCCTCACGAATACGGAATTACCAGGGAGCAGCTTGAAGACCGAACAGACGGTCACATGGATATTAATAGAGTTCGCGAGGGCGCCATCCTGATTTGCCCTGTAAAAGTAGAAGGCGGCGGAGTGTATATTGGGGATATGCATGCAATGCAGGGAGACGGCGAAATCGCAGGACACACAACAGATGTATCAGGAATTGTCACCCTTCAGACCATCGTCATAAAAGGATTGAACATCGACGGCCCGATCCTTCTGCCTGTTGGTGAAGACCTCCCTTACCTGGCGAAACCAATCACGAAAAAAGAAAAAGCAACCGCTCAGAAAGTCGCCGGACAATGGGGTGTCCGTAAGCTGGAGGATTCACTGCCAATCTCCTTCATTGGCACAGGAGCCAACTTGAACGAAGCAACCGAAAACGGATTGCAGCGTGCAGCCGAGGCATTTGGAATCACAGTTCCAGAAGTCATGAACAGAGCAACCATCACAGGCTCCATAGAAATCGGCCGCCATCCAGGAGTCGTCACGGTGACCTTCCTGGCACCAACCAGTTATATTGATCAATTGGGATTGACACATTTGATTAAAGACCAGTATCGTGACCTTTTGGAAAAATAGTATGTAAAAACAGACAGGATAAGTTCCTGTCTGTTTTAGTTTGTTGGTAGATAAGTATTCTCACAAGTTCTTCTTCATCAGTGAAGCTACCTCTAAATCATTTTGATTCGAAGATTCAATTAAATTCTCAATAATCAACTCTTGCCTTTCTACTGGATGGTTTTGACTCAATTTGGCTTTTGCCTCCATTTTAGTAATGGCCATCTTAAACGCAACAATTCCTTTACTCAATCCTTCGTTATATTTCGAGTCTACCTTTTTCAAATCATATGGACTATCTGGCTTTTCATATTTATTGACCATCTCATCCAAAGAATCAAAAATTACTTTTTCATCTTCAATTATGTTGATCATTCCGTAAATATGAATGGAGACGTAATTCCAGGTTGGCACGGCATCAGTTATTTCATACCAGGAAGGCGAAATATAACAATGAGGACCCTGGAAAACCGCAAGAACGGATTGATTCTCAATATCTTTCCACTGGCCATTAGCCCGAGCAAAATGCCCATATAACACATTTTCATCTTTATTTAGGACCAATGGCAGATGGGTAGCATAAGGTTCTCCCTTATGTGTCGAGTAAACAGTTGCAAAGCTATACTTCTCAATGAACTCAAAGATCTTTTCTTCATCCTCGATTTTAAAATGTATCGGTATGTACATCAGTGTTCTCCCCTTTATTTCTTTTAGATTTTCTTCATCCTAAGATTAGTTAAAAGAAGTTTAAGTTGGGCCTACTTTCACATGCACGCGCTAATACATAATATTAAAAGAAAAAAGCCACCTGGGTTTGGCAGCTTGATCAGTAGCTTTGAACTCATTGACTACCTTTTTTCCATTACCGCAAAATAGTTCTCTTCATGATCGGCAAAGTTAAATACTCTGCCAGATGGCATACTTACAATTTCTCCGACTGTAATCTTTTTATCCGATAAGTCACTGTGTAATTGTTCAAGCGTCTCTGTATAAAACATTAAAGAAGGAGTTTCGAGATTTACACCAGGAGACATTTTAGAAACGAAATCCTTATTGTGCAATACTAGACTTGTTTCTGCACCTTGCGTTGGGGCTATTTCAATCCATCTAAATCCCTGATTATTGTTCTCTTCTGCTATAACAGAAAAGCCCAATTTTTCTGTCCAGAATTTTACGGCTTCATCCTGGTCATTCACATACAACATAATTTGGCCGACTTTGCTAAACATATTCTATTCACTTCCTTATAAGCGTATTAATTTTCTATTTAACATTAATATTCTTTGTTATGATAAAAAATCCTCTTTAAATTTACCAATCCTATTAGATCAGTACATGAATTGAAGTGTATATGGGGATTGATATTTATAACGAGCTATTTATATTGACATTTTTTCAGGGGTGAATTATTCTAATAAACGTTATCCAACATTAAACCGATAAAAATACTAGGAGATGAATGCAGACGTGAAGAAGTACGCACTAATTTTACTTACTTTTGTATTAGCGATTTCTCTTGCAGCATGCGGAAGCAGCAGCAGTGAAGACAAAGATACGGCAAAGGACCAAAGCCTTTATGATCAAATCAAAGATAAAGGCGAAATTACAATCGGAACAGAAGGAACATATGCCCCATTTACTTACCATGACAAGGAAGGTAAGTTGACTGGCTTTGATATTGAAATTGCTGAAGAGGTATTCAAGCGCCTTGACATCAAACCAAAATTTGTTGAAACAAAATGGGATGGCATGATTGCCGGCCTTGATGCAAAACGTTATGACATGGTTGCGAATGAAGTGGCGATCCGTGAAGAACGCCTTGAGAAATATGATATGTCAGAACCATACATCGTTTCAAAAGCTGTGCTGATCGTTCACGAAGATAATAACGAAATCAAAACTCTAGACGATTTGGACGGCAAAAAGGTCGGACAATCGCTGGACAGCAACTATCGTAAAATTGCCGAAGATCATGGCGCAACCAACACAGTTGTGGAAGGCTTCAATCAGTCAATTGATTTGATTACATCAGGCAGGATCGATGCAACCATCAATGACAGCCTTTCTTACCTTGACCTGAAGAAACAGCGCCCTGAGCTTCCAGTTAAGACTGTATATGAAGAAAAAGATGCAACAAGCAATGCCTTCCTTTTCCGCAAAGGAAGCGATGAACTTGTCGAGGCAGTGAACGGAGCTCTTGCAGACATGAAGGAAGACGGAACTTACCTTGAAATCTCAAAAAAATGGTTCAACTCAGACGTATCGAAATAAAGGATATGATATAGATGTTTGATGAACGTGCAGAACGAATTATAGGAATCCTCACCGATTCCTTTTTTCCTATTTTAAAAGCCGGGATTTATTTTACTATCCCGCTTACATTAATCACTTTTACTCTTGGATTGATCCTTGCGTTTTTTGTGGCGATTGCGCGTCTATCCAACATTAAACCGGTGGTAGCAATTGCCCGGTTCTACGTATGGATTTTCCGGGGAACGCCATTGCTCGTACAGATTTTCATTCTGTTCTTCGGGCTGCCAAGTATGGGGGTCACGTTAGATCCTTTCCCCGCTGCTGTCATAGCCTTCACTTTGAATAAAGGGGCTTATAGCTCTGAAATCATTCGTGCGGCGATTCTTTCAATTCCTAAAGGACAATGGGAGGCAGCTTCTTCCATCGGAATGACAAGCAGCCAGGCAATGAGGCGAATCATCGTTCCCCAGGCGGTCAGGGTATCACTTCCGCCGCTCGGGAATTCCTTTATCAGTCTAGTTAAGGATACTTCCCTAGCTGCGACCATCACGGTGACGGAAATGTTCCAAAAGGGACAGCAGATCGCAGCAGCCACTTATGAGCCGCTTTGGCTGTATATCGAGGTTGCATTTATTTATCTGATTTTCAGCACAGTCCTTTCTTATTTCCAGAACTACTTAGAAGACCGTTTTGGAAGAAGTGTTGCAAAATGATGGAGGTGCCTGAATGATTAAGATTGAAAACCTGCATAAAAAATTCGGCGAACTGGAAGTACTGAAAGGTATCGACCTTGAGATTCCAACCGGTAAAACGGCGGTGATCATTGGCCCTTCAGGCTCAGGGAAAACAACCCTTCTGCGCTGCATGAACTTGCTCGAAACTCCTGATGCTGGAAAGATAGAGCTTGGCAGCAGAACTCTCCAGTTCGGGAATAATGCGAAAATCAAAACGGCAGAATTGGTAGCCTTCCGTAAGCAGACCGGGATGGTATTCCAGAACTATAACCTCTTCCCTCATCTGACTGCGATAGAAAATGTCATGGAAGGCCAGATGATTGTGCTGAAGCGTTCAAAGGAAGAAGCCAGGAAAAAGGCGCTTGCCCTACTTGATAAAGTAGGACTGAAAGACCGTGCCGATAATTACCCCCACCAGCTGTCCGGCGGCCAACAGCAGCGTGTTGGAATTGCCAGAGCAATGGCGATGGACCCACAGGTGCTGCTCTTCGATGAACCAACATCTGCCCTTGACCCGGAACTCGTCGGAGAAGTACTGAAGGTAATGAAAGACCTCGCCAAGGAAGAAATCACGATGGTCATCGTCACCCATGAAATGAACTTTGCACGCGATGCCGCTGACGAAGTCATTTTCATGGACGATGGCATCGTCCTTGAAAGAGGAACACCAGAAGAAGTATTCGAAAAATCACAAAATAAACGTACACAGCAGTTTTTAAACAAAGTGACTGCACGATAGTTTAAAGGCCTTGTATAACTACAGGGCCTTTTACTTATTATGCATCTTACATGACAAGCTTTTGAAATTCCCCAACTAAAGACCCGATTTTACATTTAATTTTCAGGTCAGGAACAATGAGAAACACAGGCTTCCAGCAAAAGTTCTTTTCTACCTGCATCCAGGGTTAAAATCGTTAAGCTGGTTCCATGGATGAATGGCGGGTCCCATAGATGTTTTAAAGTAGAATTATGGCATAGCAGGTATAAAGTTTTAATTACGACGCCATGTGTAACAATCAGGACATTGCCATTCGTCACTGTCTTTTCCAGATCTTCTAAAAAATCCACCAGTCTTTGCTGGACCTGTAAAAATGTTTCCCCTCCAATACTTGTATAGATATCTGGCTCGTTCCAGTAAGTATGGAATTCATCGGGATATATCGTTTTGATTTCATCCTCTGTTTTTCCCTGCCACTCCCCTAAATCGATTTCCATTAATCTTTCGTCGGTTAACAAGGGAATTTCCCTTTCTCCTCTTATCAGCTTGGCTGTTTCCAATGTTCTTCCGCTTGGAGACGAAATAATCTGTTTGAACTCTGTATCATGAAGCCTGGCCCCCAGTAAGCGGGCATCTTCTTTTCCTTTATCAGTTAGTGATGAGTCGAGACGGCCCTGGCTTCTTTTTTCTTTATTCCATTCTGTTTCTCCATGTCTGATAACATATAAATTAAGCATTTTTCACCCCGAATAGATTAATTCATAATAATAGCGGCCGGAAATCGATTTCAATTCATCTAGTTTTTCTGTCGGACAAACTGCAACAAAGCAGGTCGATGGACCAGATGATTTCGTTAGTTTGACCGTTGAATCCACATTTTGTTCAGTGAATGGTGTACCGTCAAACAGGGCATTCAGCTCATGAAGGATCCCCCTGGAGCCAACAGGTATCGTTGCCACGTCTTCCATACCGCAAACCTCCATGAAAACCGACAATGGCACAACCTGTTCTTCCATTTCCAAAAGCTCTTGCCCAACCAGCGGGGAGCCAATGACAGCTATGCTTGTTCCTGAATTGTATTTCAGCTTATCACTATGTACGTTTGCCCTTCTTTTTCCCAGTACAGTTAGGCCAACTGCCGATTGGTTCATCACAAAATTGGTTTCCGTGCTGCCAGTGATTTGGATGTCTAGCTTTTCAAGCTCACTTATTCCTTGTTCTATACCTTCTAAAAGTTCATGCCAGTCGTTATCACCGCAGAAGTTCTGGATAACGACCGCAAAAGGTGTTGCAGCCGCACTTATGCACTCCATTACAGCCACTCGGAATAAATAGTAAGCCACCATTTTATATGGAACCTGAACCGCATCATTCCTCTTCATCCCAATACTGCCACTGTTATCACTTGCTATCACCAGATTTTCTTCTTCTGATAAAGGAATGATTAAAATATCTCTCACTAGCTTTTTTCCTCCCTGCTGAATTTTAACTTAGTTTATGCCTGTCCCGAAAATGGCCGGTTGTTGCCAACTACTCTGGCAATCCTCGGCAAAACGATAAAAGCAAGGATTGTGTTTAAAATGGAACCAAAAAACAGCGACGGAACGATTGCTAGGTAAAAAGACTTTCCCATCAACAGAATAAACGGCAGCGGTGCAGCGAAGCTGTTGCCAAGAATAAATAGTACGCCTGCTGACCAGTTTTTTTCGATTTTTTTTAACGCGCCGAAAAAATAAACCAGCAGCGCCATTTCACCGGCAATCAGGAAATGAAATGGTCCCAGCGGCATCCCAGAAGCCAGTGCAGAAAGGAGATGGCCAATTCCGCCGACGGCTGCTCCTGCAGTTCCTCCCAGAACTCCTGCAGCCACAAGGGCAGGCAAGGTATCTAAAGCGACACTCCCTATCACTGCGGGAATCTTAATGAAAGCTCCAACTGCTGAAAGAGCGATGAACATGGCTAACCAGGATCGTTCCCTATTTTTCACTCTGCTTTTCCTCCTTGCGCTTCCCCTCCCTGAACACTTTTGCACTTCGTACGTATTCCACATCCTGCAGATTTAGCCTGAAATTAATCACCCTGGCAAGGGCGAAGAAATAATCGGACAGTCGATTCAAGAATTGTAAAGCTGTTTCCGAAACGTCCGGGTCAGCTTTCAACAATGAAACGACTAATCTTTCAGCCCTCCTTGTGACCGTACGGGCAAGGTGAATCGATGCGGCAGCAGGAGCTCCTCCAGGCAATATGAATCTCTCAAGCTTCGGAGCTTCCACAATCAATTCATCGATTTTCTGTTCAAGGTAGTCAACTGATTCCTTTGTCAGCTTAAGCTCACGGCTCTTTGTTACATTTGCCAGATCCCCGCCGCAATCGAACAGCTCATGCTGGATCTTTTCAAGGTCTTCAAGGACATCAGCAAAAATCTCCGAATTCAGCTGGGTAATAGCCTGGCCAACAAAGCAGTTTACTTCATCGACTGTTCCGTAAGCCTCTACACGAATATCATCTTTTTCCACCCGACCTCCGATAATGCTAGTTTTTCCTTTATCGCCTGTTCTCGTATATAGTCTCATGTCCATTCCCCTTTATTTTAGTTTCTGACTGATTCCATACCAGATCAAATCAACCCGCTCAGCAGCTGAAACAAGATCCTGGTAAACCCATCCTGTTGCGTCGCGCCACAATCGATCTTCGGGTGCAATGGGAACGATGCCCTTCGAAATGTCATTTCCAATCAGCACCAGTTTTCGTTCCTCGTCCATACTTTCCCACTTCATCCACCCTCGGACAAGTGACTGCCATTTTTCCCGGCATGCATCGGCCGGAATGCTTCGAGTCACTTCTCTAATCCATACCTCGATGCCTTCCAGAACGATGATTTTTTTACTATTATGATCAGGGATTTCCTCCCCTTTGTAAGCAGAAATCCAAGAATGTTCCAGGTCCTCTAACTGATATTGTTCTCTGACCCATTTTGATTTTCCATTGAAGGCACCTCCAGTAACGAAATGCACCTATCTCCCCTCCTTAAACCCTCTCTGCTCCAGATTAATTGATAGCCCTGGCCGTAAGGAATGCTCCAAGCCCAAAAGTCTCTCTCTTCAGTAGCATACCGTGTCAATAAATACCGGATCACTCCTCCATGGGTGACCAGTGCAGTTGTCGGGATACGATTTTCAACTATTCTTTTAGTTATGTCTTTCCAGCCCTTCTCTACGCGCAGAGTAAAAGCAGAAAATGATTCACCATTTGGAGGAGAAACCTTGAAAGGTTCATCCAGCCAATTTTGATACATGACATCATCTTTCAGCAGTTCATATGTTTTTCCTTCCCAGTCACCGAAATTCATTTCCCGGAGCTCAGGTACAACCTCTGGTACATTATTTGGAAAGAGGATCTTAGCTGTTTCCCTGCACCTCCCAAGATCACTGGTAAAAATCCTCTCAAAGCTCACGGGAATCTCAGTTAAAACCTGTCCCGTGACCAGAGTTGAATCCGTCCACCCCAGGTACGCCTGTCGTTTATTTTCCAAGGTCATCCCATGGCGAAATAATGCAATAGCCACAATGTCATCCACAGCAAAACCTCCGTCAATTCGACACTGGCCCCAAGCGTATCTCCAGTCATTCCGCCGAACCATTCGATAATTTTCTTCTTAAGGAACATCACAATGAAAATGACTGCAGCGAAATAGCTGGCCGCGCCAATATATAAGCCGTAAAATAGCAGGATTCCCACAAACCCAAGAAGATATAAAGGGTAAATCCATAATGTTGTTTTTGAAGAAGCATTATTAAACAATGCCCCAAGCCCCTCATTTTTGGCGGGTTTGACAGTAACAAGCAGGGTCCCCATCACGATCCGGGCGAGGAAGGGAATAGCAATTGCTAGCAGATAGGTAGCACTGTGCAGCATGCCTGCAATTTCGTATATAAAGAAAAACTTTGCACTCAACAGCACTATTACGGACAAGACACCAAACGCCCCTGTCCTGGGATCTTTCATGATCTCTAACCGTTTTTCCTGATCGCGGTAAGAAAAATAGGCATCACTGGAATCGATCCAGCCATCAAGATGGATTCCTCCGGTTAAAATAATGTAAGCAAGCCACACTGCAAAGGCACCCGCTAAATCCGAAAATGGACTCCACTCTACAATCGCAAAGAGAATAGCTGAATAAACGGTACCTTGCAAAAGCCCAAGTAGAGGAAATGTCTGTATTGCTCTCTCAAGATGCTTTTTGTCCATCGGCAATTCAACAGGAATTGGAACCGTCGAGAAGAACTGCAGATTGATCAAAAGCCCTTTAAACCATTTCATGTCTGCTTCTCCATTGTTCTGAAATTTCCTTCAGCTTCTTCCAGTCAAGATGTTTCACAAGATGGTTGGCCAGTTTATCATACTTCTGGTCCTTTTGCCTGCTGATATATACCGTATCTCGCAGTGGCAGTCCCTTGACACTTCTGATTGAATTCAGCCAGTGATTTCTCCATTCATCATTATGAAAAAAATGGTGAAGGTATGTGCCGATGACTCGGCCATCACTCCCATAGAATCCTTCCACTCTGCCTCCGTCTAATAGCAATAGCGGCTGGTATGCTGAAGTCATTACAGTTTCTCCTAGATGGATTTCATAACCTGCTGCTGAAAGTGCGGTTCCTATCAAGGGATGAATCACTCCTTCTGCCCTGGAGGTTGTTTTTACCCTGGCAAAAGTAGTCTCCGCTGGTATAATACCTATTCCATCTTCCACGGAAGAAACAGCCCCGGTATCACTGCCGAACGGGTCGATGAGCTTCTCGCCTAGCATTTGATAACCTCCGCAAATCCCGGCAATAAAACCGCCCTTATCGGCATAATCGCGGACCCAGCTGTCAATGCCAGCACTTTTAAAATTTTGAAGGTCCTTGATGGTGCTTTTTGTGCCAGGCAGGATGACCGCGTCAGGTACACCTATATCTTCCAGTGAACTGACCCAGCGGACTGAAACGTCTTCTTCAAGATAAAAAGGCTCTATATCAGTGTAATTTGAAATATAGGGTGGCTTGATCACCACAATATCAAGACCCTCCCTGTTTTTAGCTGATGGAATCGACAAGGAATCCTCGCCATCGATCATATGGTTTTCTAGAAATGGCAAGACACCGAGAACAGGAATCCCTGTCCTGGATTCCAGCCATTTTATTCCGTCTTCAAACAAGGATTGGTCTCCGCGGAATTTATTGATAATCAAGCCTTTTACCCTTGCTTTTTCTTCGGGGGACATAAGCTCCAAAGTGCCGATAATGCTGGCAAAAACCCCGCCTCTGTCAATATCCGCTACCAGTACAGCGGGAACATCGGCGATTTCCGCGACTTTCATGTTAACAAGCTCACGGTCCTTCAAATTAATTTCCACCGGGCTGCCAGCACCCTCCATTACAATCATGTCATACTCTTCGTCAAGCTTTTCTAAAGCGAAACCAATGGCTTCAAGTCCACGCTCGTAAAATACCTCTCTGTATGCCTTTCCGGATAAGGTATTCGCCACTTCACCAAATAAGATTACTTCAGCGTCCTGGTCGGACCTCGGCTTTAGGAGAATAGGGTTCATCCATACTGTCGCCTCTGTCCTTGCTGCTTCTGCCTGGATCCCCTGGGCTCTGCCGATCTCTTTTCCATCAAAGGTGACATACGAGTTGTTGGACATATTTTGAGACTTGAACGGCGCTACTCGAACGCCCTCTTTTGCATATGCCCGGCAGATTGCGGTGGCAATCAGGCTCTTCCCCACATCGGATGCTGTGCCGAGAACCATAATCCCTCTCACGGAGAACCCTCTCCCTTCATTAAAATCGGCAGCCCAGCTTCAACTAAATATGCATAATCCGCCTCTTTTATAAGAGCTTGGTGGATCTGGCCAAGTACCTGAGCATAAGTGAATACAAGCCGACCATCGCCTATTGCTTCCCCTAGGACCTCATTGCTGACAACAATCAATGTCCTTGCCTGTTGAGCCACTTGCCTCAGTTCATTCATGACCTTTGTTACGATCCTATTCGGGAAATCAGTCTTTTCCCACTGGCCATCTTCATGAAAAAATTCATTATTCAACAGAGTGGTCAGGCAATCCATCAGGACAATATCATTTTTAGTCAGAAGTGTTGAAAGCGGAGATAGATTTCTTGGAATTTCCCATGTTCTCCATTTCAGCCCGCTGAGTTCACGGTCCTGTTGATGCCGCATGATTCTTTCACTCATTTCCACATCTCCTGACTGCCCTGCAGCGACGTAGTGCAGCTGTCCAGAATATTCGGCTTCCATACTTCCTGCAAGGATTTCGGCAAAACGGCTTTTGCCGCTGCGAACACCGCCGCTGATAAAAATCAAAGACGACTGTCCAGCCATTTTTCCACCTCCCCCATCAATTTGTCGTTGGCTTCAGGTCCCTTGATGGCAAATCGCAGCCATTTTCCTTCAAGCCCAGGAAAGTTCACAGTATGTCTTGGGATTATTCCTCTATGAAGCAAGTATTGCAGGAAGGAATGCTGGTCAACAAGAGATGGATCCTTCAACAGATAAAAATTCACTCTGGATTGGGACACCAGCAGGCCATGTTTCTGATAGAAATGGAAAAGCCGCATTCTTTCCTGTTCAATTAATGCCCTCGTTTCGTCTATGTATGATTCACTGTCGAGACACCATTCACCTGCTTTCAAGGCAATCGCATTTGTGCTCCAATGCGGCTGGAATGCTGATATCTTGCTAATGACAGCTGGGTCTGCAAGCAAGTAGCCAAGCCTCAATCCAGGTATTGCAAACATTTTTGTCATCGAACGGATGATGAGCAGATTAGGATATTCCTTTATGTAATGTGTGATAGATTCGTATTTTCCAAGGAAGTCGTAAAACGCCTCATCTACGATCAACAAGCATTGATGCCTTCTGCATTCCTCCAGCAAATAAAGGATAGTGGACCTTGAATAGTACACTCCAGTTGGATTATTGGGATTGCAAAGAAATAAAGCATCAGCGCCCTTTAGCTTTGCATTTAAATCATCATCCCTCCATTCCCATCCCTCATCTAGCTGGTGATACTGCAGTTGGCAGCCACTCACCCTGCAAGCTTCTTCATATTCCGAAAAAGCAGGCTGGACAATCACCGCCCGCTTTCCAGCAAGCATCCTGCCAATCAGCGAAATGATTTCAGCACCGCCATTCCCAAGCAGTACATGGCTTTCGTGCAATCCTTCCTTTCTTGCAATCTTACTTTTCAAAATCGTCCCATGTGGATCCGGATACTCCATAACAGACTCAAGAAGCCGAAACCAATTTTCTTTTAAAACAGGAGGCGGACCCAGCGGATTAATGTTGGCGCTGAAATCCAGCTTTTCGTTTGGAACCGGCAGATTCATCGCTTCAAATAAATAGTGTGGATTGGCACCATGTGACGGCCATTTCAACAAGAATCCCCCCAAACCACAGCACTGCCAGAAAAAGCGGAACAGTAGCTGTTACGATTTTATTTGCTGCTAAAATATGATTTTTGTCTAACATAACAAGTGCTTCGCCCATTGTAGCGCGTTCTGAAATAATCCCTTTATAGTAATTTGTGCCTCCGAGCTGGACACCTAATATGGCTGCCACCGCTGCCTCGCCCCAGCCGCTGTTTGGGCTCAGGTGCTTTTTGGCATCGCGCCTGACCATTTTCCAGGCGGCAATTCTTGTGATGTAAAGCGGGCGGTTCATCGCGACCATACAAAGTGAGGTAATCCTGCTAGGCACCCAGTTCGCCAAATCATCAAGTTTTGCGGATGCCCAGCCAAAGTCCAAGTATTGATCATTTTTATATCCCAACATCGAATCACAGGTATTGATTGCCCGGTACATTAGCGCAAGCGGAGCACCGCCAAGCACCGCCCAGAATAGCGGCGCTGTGATGCCATCGCTCGTGTTTTCGGCAACCGTCTCGACAGCAGCCCGGACAATTTCTGGTTCTTCAAGCTGCTCTGTATCACGGCCAACAATCCAGGATAGCTTATGCCTCGACTCTTCCATATCATTGTCTGCAAGTGGATAATAGACCGATAATCCAGCTTCCTTCAGGCTTTTTTGGGCAATGGCTGTTGAAATCATCACAGCTTCCATAAGGATTCCTGCAAAAGGATGCAGGAAGTAAAAGAAGAATGTAAGCAGAACAACGATGCTTCCGACAACCAGCAGGACAGCAGCGACCATTGCTGTTCCTTTGGCTTTTCTGCCTCTGCCTTTATTCATCCTTCTGTCTAATTTGTAAATAAGTGTTCCCATCCATTTCACCGGATGCGGCCACTTTGGCGGATCACCAATAAACCAATCAAGAATGACAGCCAGTGTGACGGCTGTAAGGTGGTTCATGATCATATTCTCACCCTTTTCTTGCTGTTCCTGATTGCTTCCACTGTACATTCATGTACTCCCTTGCCAATGATTCGTCCAAGGGGAGTAATCGTGCCAGCGTAATCAAGCTTTTGCCCCCGTTGTGTTGAGGCAACCAGGATGCTGTCAGTGGATGTACCTGTTGCCACTGACCCTGACAGCTTATCCCTTATTTCCAGATCGTGAAGCGCCTTTGTCTTCACTTCAGTAGCTGTCATGATACTCTGAATGAAAGCTTCCTCAGTCAGTTCTCCGCTGACGAATATCCAAATATTTATCGTTCCTGGCGACATATCAAAAGAATAATACTCACTGCTTTTCGAAGCGTCTATGGCGTTTCCAACACCTGCTGTAACAACGATAAAGACTGAAAACCCTTCTTCCTGATAGTGCTTATAGGATACATCCTCTAGCATCACTGCCGTCATCATCCCGACTGTATCTCCAGGCTGTAATCCCTGCTCCTTCAAATATTGGATCATTTCTTCCCTATGGTCGCTGCAGTCATAACCTTTGTCCACATGCCGGTTTACAAAAGTGGTGTACCAGCCGGTTCCCGCTCCGACAACTCCGGAAGACATCGTTCTTAATGGGATCGGAGAATTTAAGACAATGTAATCTTGCTTCATCTTAAGATGATTTTCTCCTATTTTTACTTGTGCTGGTTCATCTGAGCCGCCTGCTGGATTCAAGACTATTTCCTTTGCAGAAGCCTTTGACTGTGCCTGCTTTTTTGTGCTGGTCTGCAAATTATTTGAAAACATCCGGGTAAACGGCTTTGGCAAGCTCCTCTACTCCTTCTGTCAGCCTCGGCCCAGTTCTTGTCACCTTATCGGAATGAACATCAACCACACGGTTTTCCTTAACAGCGGTAATCTTGTCCCAGCCTTTCCGGCTTATCACATTTTTCACCGGCTCATTCGTATAGTATCCATGTGTCGTGATTATCACATCAGGATTGCTTTTAATGATGGCCTCTGGGTCTAGCTTTGGCCAACCTTCTTCTTTTACAGTGTTATCCGCATTAATGATTTGCAGCATTTCGTCAATGAAGGTATTCTTGCCAGCTGCATAAATTTCTGGTGTTGGTGATACTTCAACAAATACCGACTTTCTGTCTTCTTCTTTGATTTCCTTTGCTTGTGTTTTGATTTCTTCAATCTTTTTCTTCATGTCTGCAATCAAAGTATCGGCCTTTTCCTGTTCACCTGAGGCAGTACCAATCATGCTGATCGATTCATAAACTGCATCGAATGTAGTTGCGTCGTTAACGACAAGAACAGTGATTCCAGCATCCTTAAGCTGCTGGAGGCCAGCCCCAGAAGTATGTGCACCTGAAGCATGCGCAAGTACCAAATCAGGCTTTAAAGAAACGATTTTCTCAACATTAAATTCCATTCCGCCAATTTTCTCTTTCTCTGCCACTTCTTCAGGGAAATTATCAAAATCAGAAACTCCAATTATTTGTTCATCTAGACCTATCCCGTATGCAATTTCTGTATTGCTTGGAATCAGGGAAACAATTTTTTCAGGCTTCGATTCAATGGTGACTTCTTGTCCTGTTCCATCCTTTATACTAACAGGGAACTTTGCTTCTTCCTGTTGGACCGTTTCAGTTTTATTTGGCTTTTCCGCGTTCGACTGCTCTGCGTTGCCACACCCAGCCAAAGCGCCGATTGTTAATAATAGTGCGAATAAAAAGGCATTCAACTTCTTCATCTGTCATTCCTCCGAATTATCATTTCGATTGTTTCTGCAAACTTTTTGCACAACAAAATAGAACCGTTCTATAAAACTAAAAAAACACCTCCATTTTACTCATGGAGATGTTTGTGTCGGTTCGCCTAAAAAAGCCAGAATCGTTCCCAAACACCTCCTATCCTCGTAGGTTGTGACGCGAAGAATCAGGCAGGTCTCCTGGCTTCTGGTCATTGCTATCAAGCGCCTTCCCATACAAATAGTACAGTGGCATAAAGCTTGAAGCTCCCAGTTACAGTGGCGGGACCGCGTTGGAATTTCACCAACTTCCCTATTAAGTCTCTAAACTACTCAAATTCGTTTAGCAGACACCAGATTCTTTATGTATTAAATTTTCCGCTGGTTTCAATTATACACAATTCGTGTCGAAAAAAGTGTGAACTTGGATAAATTATCTAAAATTTAATTTTTAATGAGGGACAAAAGCAGTTGAAACACTTAAAAAGGCACCATAAATAAAGGATATAATGTTTTGTTCGTTTTAAAAAATAAAAAATCAAAAGACATCAAGATAGCCTTTTGATTGTAAAGTTATGAATATCCTAATAATGTTTAAAATCTGCTCATGTTTAATTATTCTTCTCGCAATAGAATAGTTTCCTTTGCCATAACCGCAAGTTCGATTTTTTCAATGGTTTTGCAATAATTAGTTAAAATTCCTCCATCCACACTGACTTCCTTATGAAAATAATCGAGGACATGCCAATCCTCAAACCAATCCCCGCTCTCTGCCTTTTCATGAGGGGTATCCGGCCAGGCGTATTTTAAGGGCGGGCTGTATAACCGTTCGGCCCCCTTTCTTAACACACAATTCTTGACCCGCCGCTTATAAAGGGACCGGGGGAAAGATTCATTTATATCATTAAACAAATGAGGCCAATAATCTTTCCTTGAGCCTGTGTGAGGATGTTCTTGGGCCCATTTCAAGACCCCAGCCAGAATTCTTTCTTGCTGAAAAAGAAGCGAATACAACTTTTTTCCGAATAAAATTCTCTCGTGGAGCGAAGTGAAATAGCGTAGGGTGCCACCGGTAAGCGAAGCTTTCTCCCTTTTATCCCCTGTACAACAGGGAAAAATGATGTTATTAAAATTCAAAAAATCGTGCATTTTAAAGCTGACCGTACCTGTTACGGTTTTTTTATAATGCTGATTTTGGATCAATCTTTTTTCCAGATAGCTTTGTTCATTGATCACCATCGCAAACGCCAATGCAGCTTGATCACCACTGTTCCAAAAATAACGCCACATCGTTTCCATGAAGGTGGAAACATGAAAATAACGTAAAAGATGGAACATCTCCTTTCTGCCTCTCACACTCAGGTCATAGATCAAAAATTGAGGATACACATCTTGAAATATCAACCAACTGCCGCGCTCCAAAAGCGAAAAAAAGTCTTTCTGATCTCTATCAGATAAAAGCTTTGTCAGCAACTCCCCTTTTAAATCCGTCATGTTCCATCCGACGTTTCGCGATACCATATGGCCAAGAAAAGCCCAATGTATTTCAGGGCGCTGAAGGTAAAACTGAAAATACGCCTGCGTCCGTGTTACATTGTTTTGATTGAGTTGTCTAGTCTGCTCTTTTATTAAATAAATCCATCGTTTATCTTTTTCTAATAAATCAGGCAGATGACCGAAAGCTTTCTTTTTCGCCTTTTTCTTTAATTCTTTTTTTACATCTGAGAAAGAGTTCAGCAAGAACGGCATCATCCTTCATGAGAGTTCATTTTTAGTGGTTCAGTCAAGAATGCATATTCATTTTGCACAAGGAATATGTATACAAAGATGAATATTCGGGAGAGGATGGGTTAAATGAGGCATCGGGTATATAAGGAAATGAATAGAATTGCTGATCAGTTGATTCAGGACCAATCAGAAAACGGTGCCTGGCATTATCCTTTCGAGACTGGGATCCAAACCGACTGCAGTATGATTATCTTATTACGAACGTTGGAGATAAATGATGAAGATTTCATAAAAGAATTAGTGGATCGGATTGCCGGAGAACAGCAGGAAGATGGGTCATGGAAGCTATTTCACGATCAGGAAAAAGGAAATCTGACATCCACTGTGGAAGCTTATTATGCCCTCCTTTATTCTGGTTACAGGAATAAAAAAGACAAGGATATACAGGCCGCCAGGAAGTTTATTTTGGCCAACGGAGGTGCCTCGGAAGTCCATTTGTTTTTAAAAATCATGCTGGCACTGACAGGACAATGTGAGTGGCCGCACCTCCCCATAAATATTGAAGTGATGCTTATACCAGACTCCTTCCCAATCAACCTTTTTGACATCTCCGTATACGGAAGAGCCAACCTTATCCCTTTTTTGATTCTGGCCAATACGAATTTCCGTAAACGAACACCACGATCGCCTGATCTCTCCGATTTATTTCAAAACAAAGAAGTTCGTTTTTTAACAGAAGATCAAGTAGAAGATGCGCGCTCGCTGATCAATTGGATTAAACAAGGGATAAAGGGATTGAAATCCCATGGAAACCTTCGCGAGCTGGCATTATATCGTGCCGAAAAATATATGCTGGACCGACTCGAACCCGACGGCACCTTCTTGAATTATTTCAGCTGTACTACCCTGATGATTTTTGCCTTAATGGCTAGAGGCTATCATAAAACACATCCAGTGATTACCCGTGCAGTGCAAGGGTTAAAAGCAATGGCCACCCGGATTGACGGAAAACTTCACTGCCAGTACACAACGGCTACGGTCTGGAATACGACATTAATTAGTTATGCTCTGCAAGAAACCGGTGTTCCCTATTCATCCCCCACTGTTCACAAGGCTAATGAATACATCCTCTCCCGTCAGCATCTCAAATACGGGGATTGGGCCATTCATGCACCAGACCTGTTACCAGGTGGCTGGGGGTTTGCGGACTTGAACACATTCCACCCGGATATTGACGATACAACCGCTGCACTGAGGGCAATCCGTACTTTGGCCACAGAGAAGGTGGATTACCGGCAAGCATGGGATCGTGGAGTGAACTGGCTTGTTTCCATGCAAAACAATGACGGAGGCTGGGCGGCATTCGAAAAGAATGTAGATAAAAAAATATTGAACTTATTACCGATAGAGGGTGGCAAGGATTTATTGATTGATCCGTCCACGGTTGATTTAACGGGAAGGACTTTGGAGTTCTTCGGCAACTATACCAATTTGGATTTTCACCAACCGATGATTAAAGATGGGATTCGCTGGCTGTTGCGGCATCAAAATTCTGATGGCTCCTGGGTTGGGCGTTGGGGCGTGTATATTTATGGCACATGGGCGGCTGTAACGGGAATGATCTCAGTTGGGGTTTCCCCTAAGCATTCAGCCATTCAAAAAGCATTAACCTGGCTTCGGACAATCCAGAATCCCGACGGCGGATGGGGAGAATCGTGTAAAAGTGATATCAAAAATCGTTATGTGCCGCTGGGTGAAAGTACCCGCACGCATACCGCCTGGGCTCTTGACACACTGATTTCAGCGGCCACTGAAGTTACGCCTGAAATTGAAAACGGTGCAGCTTTTTTAGTGGATAGAAAGGAAAAAAAGTGGACGACGACCTATCCAAAAGGCAGAGGCATGGCTGGATCTTTTTATATCAATTACCATTGTTATGAATATGTTTTTCCATTGCTAGCTCTGGCTCATTTTCAAAAATTAGCTGGAGGCCAGCTTTTAACTGGTGAATAACACGTACTTTCATAACCTCTCTTGTTTGGCATAATATTAAATCCTGTCCCATAAAATGCACAATAGATGACAGAACAAGGAGGTAGCGAAAAAGATGCTAGAGGCACTCCACTATTTTTTAGACCTGAAAACATTAATCTGGTTATTTCCCATCATATTCATTTTCCATGATCTCGAAGAAATCATCACCATTGAATCTTCCATGGCTTCAGATAAATATCCGAAGACCAACTTCGTCGAGATGACATTAAGAATGCGGAAAAAGCTAGGTTCCACCGCTGCCGAGCTTGCTGTTTCGGCTACATGGATCTTACTTATTATCTCCTTCACTGCAGTGATGACCGCTAAGTTTTCATCTAACGGAGAAGGTTTTCTTATGTTTACAGCCATTCTTAATTTATTTGTTTTGCAGGCATCCATGCATATCGTTCAAAGCATTAAGTTCAGGGCCTATACACCTGGGATCATAACATCCCTATTCCTCCTTATCCCTTACTGCCTCGTTACCTATTCTTTTTTAGCCGAATCCGGACAGATGGACTGGCAATTGATCTTCACCAGTCTTCCGGTTAGTTTGATCATGATCCTGGTTTTCCTGGTTGGCAATCTCTTAGGGCGTTATTTTATTCGATGACTGGCCCTCTGACTTTTTTATACAGTCACTTGCCCGTTTCCCCAACTCTGCAGCTTAAGGAGACACAACAACTTCCTTTCCAAGTTTTCGGGCAACTGTCAACCTAGTCCTTTTTCTAGCTACCTTTACTGATTGCTTTTATAAACATTTACTTTTCTGGCATTATAACTTGATCCTTGTGATGCATTAAGGCGGAATACAATACCCATAGAATTCTTGATATCTCTTAATCCAGGTTCATCTGAGTAAAGTTGATGATGCACAATTTCAGCCAAACTTTTCTTTTGGCTTTAAAAACGGATCTTACTCTAACGAAGGCTGCCCCAATGTCACTAATGGCATTTATTCACCATGAAGTTATCCTAGATTTGCAGGTTTAAACTGTTAAAATTATAGAACATTCAGAATCTTCATAGAGCCTCATGAGCTTCACCGTTTTATACACCATTACTTAATTTTCGGTTCTCATTCATACATAAATACAATACTCAGTTTGAGAATCACAGGTCTAAGACTACATTCGTGAGGAGATGTGAGATGTCAAGAGAAGAATTTGAATTCATGGGTCGGAAAATCTTTGAAAACCGACATGAACTTGCTAAGTTATTCAGTGAGAATATCCCCAAGTATACAACGGAGCATTTTGAGAAATTTAAAATGCCCCAAGAAGAATATATGGAATTTAGAGCGGAATTAATCGGATACTTTGGAGAGGCTTTATATTAGGATCAAAAAGAAGTTTATAAGGCTGTATGCGTTTGGGCAAGGAAGGTTGCGAATCTTACCATTCGCTATGGAGTATCTTTAACCCAGGCATTAAGAATAATTTCCTTGTTCCGCCTGGTCATTTGGGAAATTTTCACCGAAGAATTAGAGCAAAATCGAATCCCTTGTAACTCTATGATTCTAATAACTGACAGATTCGATAAACTAATTGATGCGATCTTCAAAATAACTGGTGAAGTTCATGAAAAGCATAATCATGACCGGATTAAATCAGCGTTTACTGAACTAAAGGAGCTGTCTGTCCCAGTCGTTCCCATAGCGTCGGGAATTGCAGTCTTACCAGTCATAGGATCGATTGATAACGAACGCGCAAAAATGATTATGCAGGTATCATTAAATGAGGCTATTAGACTTAAACTGAAATACTTCATCCTTGACCTCTCAGGAGTTACGATCATTGATAGTATCGTTGCCAACTCTCTATTCCAAATTATTAAAACGTTAAAACTGCTAGGGGTAGAAATTATTATTACAGGTATACGACCTTCGATTGCTCAAACAATCACTCATATTGGATTAGATTTTAACATTACAAAAATCAGCAAATCTCTAGAAAATGCCCTTTCAGATCTAGGCTTTAAACAGGTTAGTTCAGGTTAAAATCAGAATAACAGTTGGGACGATTCAAGTGTCTAAAGAACATTATTTTTTATGACCTCGAATCGTCCCTGCATAATATGAGAGTATTCTTATGACCTTTTCGCTTTCATCATAGGTTACCGAAAAATAGGAATGCTCTCCATCTCTGAGGTATAAAGTTCTATAATCCTTCTAAAATTTATTTACCCAAAAACCCACCCTCAGACTTTATCGTTTGCCCAGTAATCCATCCAGAATCATTACTGGCCAGGAATGTTACTAAACGAGCAGCATCTTCAGGTACACCTATTCTTCCCGTTGGAAACAGTGGCAGCAGCTGAGCTCTCAATTCATCATTGATCCAACCAGAATCAGTAGGACCAGGATCGACACAATTCACAGTGATACCAATGGGCGCTAATCCAACTGATAAAGGTTCGGTTATCGCGAGGATCATGCCTTTAGTTGCTATATAGGCCAGATTGTTAGGGTCCGGTCCTTTAGATACCATATTTATGATTCGGCCACCTTTCCCCTCAGGAAATCCCTTTTCATACCTTTTCGCAAATTCCAGAGACAGCATAAGTGTCCCACTGTTATTCACTTTATAGTGCATGTCCAAAATCTCTGTATTCAAAGTTCGAAAATTGGCTGGAGATTCAAAGGTAGCATTGTTCACTAATATACTAGGTGTTCCCAACGTTTCTTCAACCCGGTCCATGATAAAACTAGGTGATTCACTCCTACTCAAGTCAACCTCCATATGGGCAGCATTCACTCCAATGGATCTTAACTCTTCACATAACGTATTAGGAAATTCCTCATCTAATCCATTACCGCTAAACTCATCAAATGGCGACCAATGTGTAAAAAACACATCTGCCCCAGCATTCGCAAGTGAGCGACAAATCGCTGCCCCTATTCCCTTTGAGCGGCTTGCGCCAGTGACTATTGCAATTTTACTTTTTAGATTAGTCATTAGTAATCCTCCTGAGTTTAGATACTAGCTAATAATACTCTTGAGGTCTTCCAGTGTTTCTACCAAGGAAGATAACCTTATAGTGTGAATTTCAATGTATTTATTTCTGCCTGGAACCTGCCATTTTGGAAGCAGCCCATCTTCTGATTTTGGATACAGCAGAACACATCGATTTGCTTGTTCGTAAGAGGTAACGTAAGCGTACATTTGATATAAATCCGCCTGCTGATAAGTTACTCGTCCCTCTCTTAAAATACTTTTCCACTTTGTATCAACAATCATTTGTGCAGAATCCTTGTATATAACAAAATCCGGCTTGAGCTTGATGTTTTCTTGACCTGAATTAATATTGATCAATAACCTTTTCTCATCGTGTTGCGGAACGACTTTAAGATTATTTTCCCACTCTAGGAACCGGAATGCCCGTTCGATGTAGGATTCAAACAAGACATTCATTTCAAACAGGAAAGAAAAGCTTTGTTCCCCGCTGTACTTAGAGGTCATGAGTTGGTTTTCAAGAATCAACCGGGCGATCAAAAATGCATCTTGAAATCTCTGATTCTGGCGGTTGAAAAGAAAATTCCGCAAATCTTTTTTCAGAATTGGCACATCATTTACTTGATCAAACATTTCCAGTATAAATAACGATTCAGATTTCAAAGAACTCTTCGCAATGTATGGGTAGACCATTTTGACAGCTCTCTTCAATATCCTGTTGAGTAGCACGTCTTCTTGGATTTCATCATACTCACAATAGGCCTTGACCGGTTGAAATGCATTTTTGCGTATATGCTGGTGGAACATAAATCGCCCTTTTAATGACTGTGAATTCTCCTGGATCAACTTGTATTCCTTATAAATTCCTCGACGTAGCTCCTTCAACAGACTCTGGATATATACCTGGGCAAAAACATGGAATAGATCTGATTTGGCGAGTTGACTTAAAGTACCTTCATTAAGAGTAACAGGCAGATTCCTTGTTACTGTGAGCATATTAATTAATGCTTTCCTGTTCTTGTCCTCGGACTCTTCGTGAATTACTAGTTTTGGAAGTATTTCAATCCGGATAGTCGACAGCTGGATGATGCCGACTAGATTGATGAATCTTATTTTTCCATAACCAATTTCTACTGCTTTGAAATATTTGTGTTGTATAAAGCGAAGAAGCTCATCCCATTCCGTTTGATTTAATTGCTTACCGATTTGGAGCCAATCATAAGCTTCCCTAATGCTGACCGTCTTCATTACTCATAAATCCTTTGAACATCAGCCAGTTTGATTTTTTTCTTAATCTTGTATTTTACTGGCAAGTCCATCGTCGCAACCATCGGAGAATCTTTGAATAATTTCTGGAGATTCACGGTTTCTTTATAGACGATACAAGGTTCATCCTCGTTTTCACCAATACCCCCAAGAATCAGCCCAATCTTTTCCCAGTCATCATAAAAATACTCCTGAAGCAGTGGTGCGATTTTGGTTAGAATCACCTGGTATACATCTGCTTCTGTTTCAGCACTCATGAAATATGCATGCCCAATGGTATGATCACGATCATATAATACTTCGATTCTTTTATTAATAATTTCCAACAATCCTGGCAAATCTATATTTTCAATCGGCTGCAGCAAGGATGAATTCGGCATCATTTCTTCAAATGAAAAACGGCGTCGCAATGCCGTATCTAGCAGGGAGATGGATCTATCAGCTGTGTTCATCGTTCCAAGCAAAACGAGATTAGGTGGCAAGATGAATGGATCCCTCGAATACGGGAGGGAAACCAGCGTTTCATTTTCTTTGGTAAGTCGTTTATCATCCTCTAGTAGGGTAATAAGTTCGCCAAATACCTTTGACATGTTAGCCCTGTTAATTTCATCAATCACCAATACATACATCGGAGCCGCTGTGAAATCGAATGGTTTACCTTCTTTTAATGCATTCAGAACCTCCTGCTTACGCGCAGAATATTTCTCAAGTTTTTTACTATGACTCAATCCCTCATAAAGCGCTTCAATCGCAATTCTTTTCAAAGTGCCGTCCTTTGATTTAAAACCGCCTTTGCCATCTGATTTTAGACCTTCAACAAAGTCCTCATAAGAGAAACTTTGATGAAAAGTAATGAACTGGACAAGACCTTGAGTTTGCAATAGCTTATAATGTTCCTTAATGTCTACATCTTCGCTATTACTCTCTAAAATATCGATTACATATTTGGCAGTATTAAAGGTTTTACCCGTACCAGGCGGTCCGTAGAAAATGACATTGAGGGGCCCGTTATAGGAATTAACATCTTGTGTAGTATCAATCCCTGTCACTGATGGATCTTCTTCAGATATCTTAGTGAAAATTTTCTTAATATGCGTCTTTTTCGTAATCAGATGGAGTTTTTCCCGGAAACCTCCATATCCAGGCAAGTCTCTTTCCGAACGCTCAATCCACTCAATTGGAACCGTGTGACCCAACAACTCATCATAGGTGTATCCGTCAAGTACTCGGCTTTTCAATTTTGCCGTACCTGCGATCTTCAGTACGTAAGTCAGCGTTCCATCTACGAGCCTTTCAGAATAGGTCGTTTTCACACCTACAATATCGCCTTTTTCCATATTCAAAAATGACTCTACAGCTGCCTTCTCTTTTTCATCCTTGATTTCAGAAAGAATGGAACTAAGATCGTCACTTGCCAAGTAGGGTGATAAGTCCCTCTTGAATACCGGTAAGGAAATAACCTCCTTCTCATTAAAAAGAGGCAGATAATCACGATCTTTATATCGATGTTCAATTAACCAATGCTTAATTTGGCGTCTCTCCCCATACCTTTTCCATATGAACTCACTAACCTTGACATAGTCCCAACTTTTAAAAGGCTCCGTTTCTCTTAATTTCATATATTCAAGATGCTGCAAGAGGATATAATTCCGAGGACGAGCATTCAACAAGTCCTTTGATATATTGAGGTCGACTCCCAATGGGTCGATTACTTTCCTTGCATATACATTAAAGAACTTTTCTGGGTAATAGATATTCAAAATTTTCAACATGACCATAGGCCACAACTTTAAACCTGTATAGTTGATTTCACTTATCCGATTCTCTCCAGCAAGATATAAGTTGGTGACAATCTGATCACGCAAGCTTGCAAACTCCCTTTCAAGTTCCTCACCGGTAAGCTCCCGCTTCTTAGTTGAGGCACCCTTACAATACTGCCCATTACCACTTTTATAAATCCCGAATTTGGAAGCATTACCACCGCCTATACCGCCCAGAACTTCCTTATGCTCCAGCCAGTATATAAAAGCATCCCTTGTAGAAGTATTCGCATATTCCTCAACCGTCAACTCCGGCAATGACTCCAGCGGAAATCTAGTAATAAATTCCTGACGCTTATTTTCGCTACTAATTATGTATTCTTCATCTAATGTGAAATTATTTGCTGCTTCTATTAATTCTTTCAAAAAAATAACCTCCTAAATAAAATACCTTTAAGTGTGTACTTGTTGAATAAATTTTCCAGTATATTTTAATCTTACTAGAATAGTAATTTAAATTAAAGGTTTGAATTAGACAGTTTCTACCAATAAAACATATCTAGTGTTTCTCTAATTCTAATCACAAAAAATAACCGCTCAAATTTTTTCTGAGCGGCTATCTTATTCATTTTGTTATAAGAGCACCTGGTGATTCTTACCGTATTTTCACATCAAAGAGTATATAACAACGCCAAGAATAGTCATACTCAAAACTAGAAATAACTCTAATTTACTCTCAAGTAAATCACGATAACTTTTTAACTCTTGCTTGGATTGATTTAAGGTTTTAACTGATTTTTCTATCTCAGTTTGTTGTCGTTCAATTAATTTTAAATAGTCAGAAGCCTTCTTCACCTTTTGTATCTCATTGCCAAGGTCATCGATATATGTTTCCAATTCATCAATTTTTTCTAATTTTCCCACGGATTAACCTCCATAACTAGGTAAACTGCATTTATGCGAAATGGGGTTGTGCTATTATTAGATCCAAAACAGGACATATCCATATGGAAAATACACACATTATTAGACAATTCATGTATCATAATCTTGTTAGCAACATATAAGAATTAGTGTAGACTCTCGTAAAAAGGATGACCTAAACAGCTATTCACCAAATAGATAATTTCTACCCTAAATGATATGATTAGCATAATACATAATGCTTCTTGGAGGATCAGATGAAAAAGCTAGTTAAAGTAGTTGCAGCAATTATCGAAAACGATAAAAAAGAAATTTTATGTGCACTAAGATCTCCTGAAATGGCGATTCCAAATATGTGGGAGTTTCCAGGTGGAAAAGTAGAGAAGGATGAGGATATTTACACAGCCTTAATAAGAGAAATTCATGAAGAACTAGATTGTACTATTGAACCAATTGATCTATATCATGATAATACTCACGAATACGAAGCCTTCATTATTAATATTCTTTGCTTAAAGTGTAAGATTACAGAAGGTACACCAACACCAAGTGAACATTCGAAATTAATTTGGCTGGAAAGAGAAAATTTAGAGTCATTAAGATGGGCTCCCGCCGATATTCCAGCTGTTGAACAACTAATCAAAGAAAAATAGTCTTCTCGTTGGAGAAGACTATTTTTATTTTATTTACTCTTTTGTGATGTAATAAAACAGCTTTGTTTCTATGGAATTCTCTAATACCAACTCAAGCGTAACTACTGGGATCTCTTTTTCGTTTTTATCCAACATGACAGTTTGTTCAGCAGTTCCTTCATTAGGATGAGCTTTTCCTAAATAATAAAAGTCACCGCCCTCATTATCATCTTTTTTCACAAATATATGAATATCAAAGTTCCTTTCATCGGCATAGATAATCTTTTTCACTTCTTCTGATTGCAAAGTTCGATTGCTTTTTGTAAAATATCTAATCAATTTAGGATTCAAAAATTCGTCACCATATTTTACACTTGAATCAATCTTTTCATCTTTATGATAAGTTATAAAAATTGGACATGTGCCGTGTTTAGGTTTGTATCCATACATAGTAGAGCTTTCATCATTATGCCAGTTAAGAAGCTTACAAGCATCTTTTCGAGAATACTTCTGATAAAGGGTAAGCGGCTCTTTAGGATTGTAGATTCCTGCCTTCTCTTTAGCAGTTTGTAAAAGATCATTCACCAGGAAGTTAAAATATTCATTAGAAGTTAGACTCCGTAATATAGAATTATTAAACCTATACATGTCTTCCTCACTGGTTACAATTGGGATCTCCCCGTACTTTTTTGTGGTTATCTGAGTAAAAAACTCAAGATTGAATATGCGTTGCACAGAAAATAAAGTATCTTCATCTATGGAACATTCTACCGCCTCTAATTCCCTTAAATAATCGGTATGTGAAACTCGACCTTGTTGAAACAGTAAATCTAGTAATAAAATTTCATGATATCTTTTTCCGTTCAACACTTCGAGTGAAAGAAATATGAGTACTTGTTGTTCATAGTCATTAAGAACTGGAATTGTTTCCTTCATTTTCAATAAAAAACGATAATAATTTGTATGCTCTTCCACAATTACAACTGGATCAATAGAATTGTGTATAACAAAGTCCCCCAGATATGGTATTCTCCCAATTCTATTTTTTAACTCCAAGTAGGCTTCTCTTAAAACTTTTAGTGAGGTCAATTTACTATTATTAATCGCTTTAAATACCTGTTTAGCAGCAACTTCTTCAAAATTTATAGTTGAAACCCCTTTAATATAGCTTGTGTCCTTCATATTACGACGAACATTATCCTTATTTTGCGATTTATCACCTGATAGAGCAATCGGAATCAAGTAGTTGTTTCGGTAGTTTCCTATAAAATCTATAATTGTCACAAATTCCTTTGAATCATGCTTTCGTAAACCACGGCCTAATTGCTGAATAAAAATTATACTCGATTGAGTTTGTCGAAGCATCACAACTTGATTTACACTTGGAATGTCGATTCCTTCATTAAATATGTCAACGGTGATAATGTAATCTAGTTGTCCGTTTTCTAGACGGTTAACTTGGCGTATTCGCTCTACTTGAGAGTCATCACCTGTTAAGGCGACGGTCCGAAATCCTTTATGATTTAGTGCAGAAGATAACTCTTTGGCTTCATCTTTTCCACTACAGAACATCAATCCTCTGACCGTATCACCAGAATGTCCATAGTAATGAACCTTCTCTATGATATGATTTACTCTTTCTTCAGTTACTAACTTTGATAATGTTACCGTATCATCAATCAACTCACCATTATATTCAAAGTCTGTTACTCCAAAATAATGAAACGGACACAGCATATCTTCTTCAAGTGCCTCCTGAAGTCGGATTTCATATGCAATGTTATAATCAAATAACTCAAAAATATTGAAGTTATCTGTCCGTTCAGGAGTTGCTGTCATTCCTAATAAAAATCTAGGCTGAAAGTAATTGATTACTCTGAGATAAGATTCCGCACCTGCTCTATGTACCTCGTCAATCAAAACATAGTCAAACTCAGTTGGATCAAATTGGTGTAAAACATTCTCTTTGGATATCGTTTGAATCGTTGCAAAAAGGTATCGTACATCCGATTGTTTCGATGTTCCTGAAAGAATACCAAAATCATTACTTATTCCACCTAATATTCTCTGGAAATCTGATTTTGCCTTTTGTAAAATTTGCTCTCTATGAACAATAAAAAGCATACGCTTAGGAGAAAACCTTCGAACATCAAAGGCTGATAAGTAAGTCTTACCGGTTCCAGTTGCAGAAATTACTAAACCTTTATTATGTTCGGTATCACGAACCAGTTGAATACTATGCAATGCCGCTTGCTGCATTTTATTAGGACTTACTTCAACAGCTTCTTTTAAAGTATTTACATGATATTCACTCGGGATTTCAATAACTTTTTCTAGATCTGGGAGATACTCTCTTTCAACATATGATTGTTCATATTGATCAATCCATTCGGTAGTTAGAAGTTGGGACCCATCCCAAACATCTTCAAATTGTTGGATAAAATGATGAATAATTTCTCCATTTTCATGGGATGTAAATTTCACATTCCATTCATAATTTACTTTTAAAGCATGAGCTGTTAAATTCGAGCTCCCTACAATGAGAGAATAATGTGAGTGATGATGAAAAATATACCCTTTGGAATGAAATCCCTTTAAATCTGTTAATCTAACCTCTACATTTGTGATTTTTTGCAACTCCCGAAATACTTTCGGTTGATTAAACTGAAGAAACGTTGATGTTAGAATCCTCCCCTTTATCCCTTTTATCTTCAAATCCCATAAATGAGACTTTAAGGTAGCTAATCCACTTTCAGTTATGAAAGCAACAGAAAAGAAAAAGTCTTGACAATCACTAAGTTCCTCGAGTAATGAGGTTAATACATTTTCATTTTCGGTTAAATTATTGACCAATAACTTTGGTTTAAAAGTATCAGCTTTATTATGAGATTGATCGATAAATCCTTTATATAATGACTCTTTTAAATTCTCAACGAAATTTACCATGATTGCTCCGATCTAATACAGTACTTTTTTCCCACTCACTATACTATACTTCTTTCGACATTAGACACTAATTAACAAACCTATTTTAAATTAAATTTAAGAGAGCTCTAACCCCTGTTTGGATGAATTAAGGTAGTTTATGGTTGTGTATTTTTTTTTCACATTATTTTGTCCCTTTAACATTAAGAGTAAGAGGTTCCCTTACTCAACATGTGGAAAATTTGAGAGACTTTTATATTTTCAAGAGCATTTGTTCATATTCTAATTATTCTATATTATCTTTCTGGTTATCCCCTTATTAGGTTACTCTGATGTTTAGTTAATTTACTACTTTATGTAAAATTGTACTATATATGGATGAATAGATGAAGAGGATTACAGGATACACTTATTTGAAAATGAAAAACAGCACTCATGATTAGTGAGTACTGTTTTTCGCTCTTCTCTCAAAATGTCCATGCAGACGATATTCGGCAATTTCCTTGGTCCAACTAAACAAAATCTCCTGATCTTCTTCCAACACGTCAAAATTAAGCTTGAAGGTTCCGTCTGAGAAACTGGTTAATCCATCTTCTCCTCTATCCCACATTGTCATCGGCATAGTTTCAATTAGCTTACTGACTGCTGCTTGATTATAATCCCATAGTTTTCTGGACGATTTATCGGAAAAATCAATTCGTTTACGGAATTCAGTTTTAGTTAAATACTTATGAAAAAATGGTGCTACTTCACTAGATGTAATCGGTCTGTGCCACTCTGTAACTCCACGATTAAGCATAGAGAGCAGCAACACCATTTTATAGCTCTTCTGCATGCTTGTTTTTTCCACTTCAACGAGCCAATTTTCATAGCGTCTGAATACTTCCTTCTCTTGTTCACCCAATTCTTCCGCCCACTTAAGAAACCCTATATATGTCTTAAACTCATGTTTATATTGAGAGGAATCGGAATGTCCCTTTAAGTGCAATTCTAGATATGTTGGCCTTCTGCCCAGATCATGCTTAAGATGGTTATAGGCATTTAACAATTGTTCTTTACGAGGATGCCTTTTCCTGGCCATTTCCTTCAATAAATTGACCACATGTACATCCAAATTCAATTCACACCCAGCAGGAACTCTTGGTTCAATTTTCTTTGTTTTACCTTCTCCTCTTACCGTTTCAAAGAGACTTAACTTCACATCTGCATTTCGATAGTTTCCGATCAAATCGATAATCACGCAATAATCCTTGCCTGAATAAAGACGCAGACCTCGTCCAACTTGCTGGGTAAACACAGTTAATGACTCTGTTGGCCTAACAAATAGGAGTGTATCAACCGCCGGAATATCTATCCCTTCATTAAACAGGTCAACAGTAAAAATAACATCGAGTTCACCAGCTTGCAGCTGCTTAATCGCATCTCCCCTGCTGACTACAACTTGCTGTGAATGCAGACTAACTGTTTTATAACCTTGCTGGTTAAAATAGCTGGATAAAAAATTCGCTTGTCGGATTGATGAACAAAATCCAATTGTCCTTGTTTGCTTCTTATCTACCCAAACATCTAGTATTTTCGTAGCCATTTCATCTCTAAGTTGAGCTTGAAGTAGTTCTTCCTCATCGTATCGAGTTCCCAACCATGTTATCTGACTATAATCAGTCTCATCATAAACGCCATAATATTTAAAAGGAGCTAACCATTCACGGTTAATCGCATCAAGAAAATCAAGCCTGTATGCGACGTTTCCATCACAAATGGCAAATACATCCTTGTTATCATTGCGATCTGGTGTGGCTGTAATACCGAGGAGGAATGTTGGTGTGAAATAGTTTAGTACTCTCTGATACGAGACAGCAGCAGCATGATGAAATTCATCTATTATAATTAAGTCAAACTCATCAGGATTAAACTTTTCCAAGTGTGCTTTTATACTTAACGTATAAATGGAGGCAAAAATTGTGTCGGCGCCGCCTTCTTTATTTGTCCCATTATATATTCCATACTTTTTCTCAGGCATAATATTTTTAAAAGAGCTCCTAGCCTGATATAGAATTTCTTCTCTGTGTGCAATGAACAAGACTCTGTTAAAGTCCTTGGCAAAAAAACCGGAAAGATATGTTTTCCCCAGTCCAGTCGCCATGATAACCAGTGCTTTATTGTACTCTTCACCAAGCGTGTTTTGTAGTTCCTCAAGTGCTTCAACCTGGGCAAAACGAGGTTGAATCTCGCCATATTTTGCAGCCGGAGGATCGTGAATTATTTCATGTCGAGAAGGAATTTCTTTTTTCGCCGGCAGCATCAGATCAAGTTCTTCCGTTTTGGACCAAGTTTTGGCAAGATTAGGATGATCTTTATGGTATTCTTCATAGGCTGCAGTATAATCTTTGAGTGTTTCCTTGTTTAACGGGATCGTCTGGTCAGCGTAAAAGACCTTTAAGAACTCCAAAAGCGCCGCATTAAAAACCTTCTTCTCATCACTTACTAATAGATTCCACTCCACACCGTTCCCAAGAGCGGATTTTGATAGATTGGAAGATCCAACAAACAGACAGTCCTCTTCAGCAGATTGAAACATATAAGCTTTAGGATGAAAAGAAACCCCATTGCTCCTCCAAAGACGAACTTCAATTCGCTCATCAATAGACAACAACTCAGCAAGAGCTTCCGGCTGCGTAATAAAAAGATAATCACCCGTACAAATCTTTATATCCGCACCAGATCTCGCAGATGCTTCTAAAGCATCTTTCAAATAATAGACACCAGACCTCATCACAAACGAAGTCAAAACACTAACTGACGACGACTTCTCAATCTGACCCAACAAATGACTTCCAAGGTCATTCGTAATAAGCTCAACCTTACTCATCTTCAACCTCAATCAAGAAAATCTTATCCTTGAAGCCTCCACGTTTCTCTGCCTTTTGTTTACGGACTTCTTCCACCTCATCAATAGAAGAGCCATGATATTCTGAAAGTGCGTTAATGATTTCAAGTAAATCGGCAAGTTCCTCAACAGCATCTTTCTTGTTATCAGTATTAACGTATTCTTCTAATTCCTCGTAGGCTTTTTTCTTGAGTTGATCTAAGTACTCAGTTTCACTTAAAATCCTAGTAGAGAATTTCTTTCCTGTGTTTTCAATTACTTCTGGAATGCGATCACGTACTAATTTATTATATGTGGGCATATGTTTGTCCCTCCTTTCCCGTTATAATTAATATAACAATAACTAGAAAATGTTAAAAGATAACTCCTTAAAAGAGAATATAAACTTAAACTTAAAATGCGTTGACTATAGAGTGATAACTAATACAACTGTAAAGAAGTAGCATCTAATCACTTAAAAAAAAATTGAGACGCAGGGAGGGTTCTTGTGTAGCGTTCAAAATTACTTGTGTTAATGGAACCAGCGCCAGACTAAAAAACCGATTAAAACCGTTCCGACCAACTGCCTGACCTTTCTCACTAAGAGATATTACATTATTCTCTTTTAATAGCTTTTTAAAATTAATCCTTCTTCAACTTTCTTACTACCAAAAATGTTAATCCGTCCTGGTTTAAAGCATATGTTTGTTCAAGAACCATTAAAGTAGCCTAGCATGGTCAGCGTAAATGGTGTACGATTTAAGCTGATGCAGAAATAATTTGCTATATCCTCCGTTTCTTGTTATGATGAATAAGAATTATTTTTGTTCGGTGTAAAGGATAGTATAAGTATCAACTTTTCGTCTTGATGATCACTTTGGGCAAGGATAGTAATACGTTGTGCGATAACGCACTAGGAGGCAACAAAAATGGAACAAGGTACAGTTAAATGGTTTAATGCAGAAAAAGGCTTCGGATTCATCGAGCGCGAAGGTGGAGACGACGTATTCGTACACTTCTCTGCTATCCAAAGTGAAGGTTTCAAATCTTTAGACGAAGGTCAAAAAGTTACTTTCGACGTTGAGCAAGGCGCTCGTGGAGCTCAAGCTGCTAACGTTCAAAAAGCTTAATCTAAAATCATTTATACGAACAGGTTCTTTATATAGAGCCTGTTTTTTTATATTCTCTAAAATAATTCTCAATAAAAAACCCTGCTCAAGATTTGAGCAGGGAGATGGAACCGGTAATGTAAAAAGGTTTAAAAATAAAAAGGTTGTTTCTAGTATAACATACTGGATTGACAATAGGCGGATTTCATCAAATTATTTTTCCAAGTAAGCAAATGATGATTTTCAAAGTTCAGTGAGACAAGTAGATATCGGACGCTTTCTTCCTCTCTCTCCTCTACTCCCACTTAAACACATAACTTGCGACAATGAATCCGCCAATTAACCAACCGCCGAGGATAAGTGTTTCTGTCCCTAATTGGAGGAATGGTGTACCGAGGTTCATTGTCTCCCTCAATGCGGAGCTCAAATGGGCGATCGGCAGGATTTTCACGATTGGCTGGATGATGTCTGGCATATTGTTGATTGGGAAGAAGACTCCTCCAAGGAACAGCATCGGGAATGTGATGAATCCAGCAATCGGGCCTGCGCTTTCTGGGTTTTTGGCGATTCCGGCAATAATGAATCCGAGTGCCATGAAGGCAAGTGTGCCAAGGATGATGAAGAAGATCAAAGCAAGCCAGGAACCTGCGACATTTATGCTAAAAACAAAATGTGCGATAAGGACGACGAGCAATGCCTGGGTTCCGTTAAGCAGCAGGCGTGCAGTGATTTGTGCAGCGATGAAGGTGGAAGCTTTCAGTCTTGTTCCTTGCATTCTTCGCAAAATTCCTCTTTCACGCCAGGCGGAAATTTGCCCGGCGACTCCGTTCATGTTGTTGCTCATGATCATCATGGCAACGATTCCTGGAACGAGGAAGTCCACATAACGGATGGTCAGTGCTTTAATTCCTACCTTTTCAACTGTTACGACAGGTTTGTAATCTGAAAGGTCCTTGCTGTATTGATCAATGATCCCCCTCACAACAGAAAGGCCGAGCTCTGACGTTGTGAGTTTTTTTTCATTATAATAGACAGGAAGTGCCGTAGCCTCCTTCTGCTTCCCCAGTTTCACTCCGTACCCTTTGGGAATCTCCATGAATAGCTGGATGTCTCCATTTTTCAGGGCTTCTTTCCCGCTTTTAACACTTTTGAACTTTTTCGCCTCAAGTCCCTCATTTTTGTAAAAACGTTCTGTTAAGTTTTTTGAAGCATCTGTTTGATCGAGGTCGATCAGCCCTACTGATAAGGATAGATTGCTGTCATTTCCGGCAAAAGTTCCAAGTGCCAGCATCAGAATGATCGGAAAAAGTAAGGTGAAAAATAAAACTTGCTTGTTACGCGCAAAAATCCTTAATTGCGCCAGCGTTAATTGCCAATAAGCCCTCATGATTCCCTTATGCTCCTTCCAGTCATATGGATGAATACATCCTCTAATGTCGCTGATCGAGTCTGTAAATCCTCAATTTTGAACTGATGTTCTTCTGATGCATGGATCAATGAGGTCAGGGTGACTTGAACATCATCCGTATATAACTGGACAAAGTTTTCTTTGATCGACACTTCCTTTACTCCTTCCATTTTCAAAAACCAGTCTTGCTCTGGTGGATTGCTCAAATGGAATTCGACTGAACTTGTAGATTGCAGTTTTTTCACAAGATTCATTGGCGTATCAAGGGCAATCAGTTCGCCCTGGTCCATAATTCCGATTCGGTCACAGAGCACATGGGCTTCGTCCATATAATGCGTCGAGAGAATAATCGTTTTTCCCCTCTCTTTCAATCGTAGAACGATATCCCAAAGGGTCCTTCTTGCCTGCGGATCTAGCCCGGTCGTTGGCTCATCGAGGAACACAATGTCTGGGTCGTGGATCAGCGCAAGTGCAATGGCAAGACGCTGCTTTTGTCCGCCGGATAGTCCTTTGATCCTGTCATTCCGCTTCTCTGTCAACAGCATATCTTCGATTAGTCCATTGATGTCCACGTGTGTCGGATAAAAGCTACCATACAAATGGAGGATTTCTTCTACTTTTAACAATTCGAACAAAGAGGTAGATTGAAGCTGTACCCCGATCACCTCTTTGACTTTGTTCACTTCTTTTATCACATCGTAGCCTGATAGTGTTGCCGTGCCTTTGTCAGGCTTTCTGAGTCCAACCAACATTTCAATGGTGGTCGTCTTGCCAGCTCCATTCGGACCAAGCAGACCGAAAATCTCTCCTTTTTTCACCTGAAAGGAAACGCCCCTGACAGCTGTGAAGGAACCATATCGTTTTTTAATTTCTTTTACATCGACAATGATGTCATTAACCATAGCAAGCCTCCAAAGGTATTTAATAAGAATTCATCACTATTGCGCGATTTTTTTAAACGAAAATATGATCATTCCAGTAATCATCGCAACTGCTAGGAAGGTAAATAAAAACAAAAAAGGTGAGCCAGTATATCCAAATGCCACTTGTGTTTGCAGTGTGTCGACCTGAACCCAGGCACCCGTAACATCTGGTTGATAGTTTTTCGTTTTTATATAGCCTACTAACATGACCCCAGCAAAATAAATGAAATGGATAGCAACAGATGCGCTGGTCGCTTGAAAAAACAGCTTCATTTTCCTTACAGCTCCCCTTTGATAACTAATTCTTAATACATATTCTACTATGAGGCTGTCAATTCCTTTCTATCATATCGCAAACCTCTTACCCTTTCGATTTGGGTTATCGAATTTAAGTAGAGATGGTACATTGCCGGGCCAACCTTGTTAAAAATACCGAAATAGAAGGTTACTTTTCACCAGAAATAAAGGAGTCGGCTGCATAAATAATTGGCAGCCGACTTCAAAAGAAAAACGCTAGCATATAGATATTCACAGTACTTTCTCATTACTTCCTATTTTGACAGAGATTTGATGTGATTGATCTTTCCTTTCATTTTTTCCCTTTAATGTGTCATTATCTTTTTTCTTAGTGAACAGGATTGCCCGATCCCAGATGACATCCATGTGGGCTGGGCCAATTAAAGCTTCTTTGTCGACATAAAGCCTATATCCGATGAAAACGTCTTTATTATTGTCTACTCCGTATGCTTTTCCATCGGGATTTCCTGTACTATAAGGTACTGTAATGCTCTCTCCATCTTCTTTCCTTGAAAATTTACATACATAATAGAATTTTCCGTTTTCATATCCCCCAGGAAAATACTCAACAGCGGAATTTTCAAATTGTGCTGAAATTTGTGCGACCGCTACACCATTAAACAGTTCGTCTCCATAGAAACTAGCATTGTTGATGATGGCTTTACCCGTCTGTTCGTGGTTGACCCCATACAGGATGACAAAATCATCATCTGATGTTAATTGATATGTTTCTGACCTCAAATAGGCAGCGTCTCTGTTATCACCGATCGTATCGTAATCCATTACTGTTGCTACAAATCCATCTATAATCCAGAGCTCTGTTTCCAAATCCACAATGTCATATTCTTTACTGCCATACTTCTTGATGATCTCATTTCGCAGGTGTGTCATCTCATTCCTTGCATTTGGCAGTATTTCAAATTCAGTTGTGTTTGTTTCTCTGCGTTTAAGTTCCGGGATCGGCCAGGGGTGAAGTTGAGTTACAGGATTTATTGGTGTAATACGGAATACCTTTACGTAGTCTGATAGATTCGTTAAATATTCCTTTCCGACGGTTGGATCTGCGAACAGAATGGCCCTCATAACGAAGTTGAAGTGATCTTTTCCCTTTTCAAGTCCCATGTTGGCCATTCCCACTGGGATATTATCATTATTCATAATACTAGTGCTAAAACCTGCAGCTTTTAGAGCGTCTCTCATTTGGTTGTTGATATTCATGTCTGCTGTGGTAATGATGATGGTCGAGCTGCTATAAGGATTGCCGTATGTTCCCTCTTGAGTATTTTCGGTCCAGATATTCACATTGTTCACTTGATCACCCAGGCTATTAAAGAGTCGATGATACTTCCCCGTTTCCTCATTGCCTACTGTTATATAATCGCGATAGTCTTTTTCTGGTTTATTTTGAGCGAAGCCAATGTAACTTCTATATCCAAAATAATAAGCAGGTGGAGGGGTTTTCCCTATCATGACAATCGCTTCGTCGGGTCGAAGTTTAAAATAGGTTCCAGGTCCTAAGTAATTTATATTGGGTGGATAATTGTGAGGATTAGCAGGGTCAAACCCTTTTGGAGGTCTCTGCCCTTTGGCTGGTACCTGGTTTGGAGCTGGCGGCAGCATATAACTAGCGTACGGAGCACCTGCATGATTGCCAAAGCAATCTTCAATGAGCCCTAAACTGCATAGCTTCAAAACATCTAAATATTGAAGCCGTCCCTCCTGAACAATGTATCCCATCTTTTCCAATGTAGAAGTAAAATCGGTAATACTATCCGAGTTATCACCATAACCATCATTCCAAATGCCGTTATACATTCGTTGAATCCCCCTAAGTGGAATCTAAAAAGTTCACCATATGAATTTTATGGAAGAAGATTTGTACATATGTGCAAAAAAAAATAGAATTTTAGGACCTCGAACATAAGGTCTTAAAATTCTATTTTTTACAGCATGACCTTGAGGGTAGATATTTGATTATTTAGGTTCTACATCCTTAAAAGCATCTTGAAAAGCATCTTCTTCTATCTCAATTTCTTTATTCAAATTGTTTAATATCTCCTGAACTGGTTTTGCCTCTTTACTCATGAGTGCTTGCTTAATTTGATCTTTCGCCTCGCTTAATGGAGTCTCCTTTATATCTGTTACTTTAATAATGTGATAACCGAATCCTGTCTTGATGGGCTCACTCACTTCGCCTTTTTTCAATTTCAGAGCTGCTGAAAGAAATGTCGGATCCAGGTCCTGGCTTCGTCCGGAAAGATAGCCCAAATCTCCGCCTTCTGCTGCAGATACCTTATCCGCGGATTGTTTCTTGGCTAATTCTGCAAAATCGTTTCCTTTCTTTAGTTCCTTTTCTATTTCTTTAGCAGTTGTCTCATTATCCACGAGAATATGGCTGGTTCTTACCTCCGTGTATTGATCTTTATGTTGTTCATAGTAATCTTTTATTTGTTTATCTGAGACTTTTACATCTTCTGTTGTTGCTTTAAAGAAATAGAGGGATTGTTCGATATGTTCCTTTAACTCTTCTTCGTTTTTAAAGCCCTGTTTTTGCGGGAACATGGTAAACGCATCTTTATCACCGACCTGTTCCTTTATTTCATCCAGCCGTTGGTTCACCTCTTTATCTGATACCTCATATTTCCCTTTCAAAATTTGCATATAAACCAACTTTTGGATCAATTCTTTACCACGCTCAGTACTTGCCACCTCTTTAAATAAATCATCTTTTGATATATTTCCGAATTCCGTTTTAACAAGCAGCTCTCTCTCTTCCCCAGAAGTTTGAGCCGAACAGGCACCCAGTAAAAATAACAATGATAAAACGGCTATAACTGTGGTCAAATTCTTCAATTATCTTCACTCCTACTTTGACAACTTCCTAAAATCATTTACCAGATAAATAGCTGAAAAAGCTTTAAAATGCCATCGATATGTTTGAAATATTTTAAACCGCAATCTAGTGCACAGTTAAACACCTACATAGTAAATGAATTACCCCGTTCCTGTCCCTGCTTAAAGGAGGCGGGACAGTATGATAACTGTCCCAGCCATTGTTTCAATTGTTCCCCTGATATTAGGTACATCACAGCAGAATAAAGTGATAAGTAAATCTAACCTATTCCCAGATTTCAATCATTGCATCAGCGTACGCTTTCAAACTGGTATACGCTTTGGCAGAAATTTGATCTGCATCATTTTTGAGTTCTAGGAATTTTTTTAAATCATTGATGTGTTTGATAACCTTATCCCCAGATCCTTTCTTTTCAAATTGCGCCACAGTTTTCAAATGTGCCTTCAAAGCTTCAGATGTACCTGCTTTGATTGATCCTTCGTTTGCAAAGCTATCAATAACAGAGCTTATACCTGCTGCAGTTAGGTTGCCAGGCAAGAAATTGGTATCGGTAAAACTTTGATTAGCGTCTGTCTCTGAAGTGGCCATAAAGAAAAGCTTGGCAGGCGTTGTCTTGCCTTTCGGAATTTTCACATAAACCGGAACAGCGACGGTTTCACCAGGTTCCACCGCAATTACGTTGTGATCAAGTTGAACGGTCCAATCATCACCTGCCGAAGCATTGACTCTAATAAGGTCCTTTGCTTCACCGGTATTCGTGACATTAAAATGATAGACCGCCACTTTGTCCTCTACAGCGGGCTCTATAGTGCCTGCGCTAACATTTACTCCACGATCAAAGGCACCCGCGCCTTCCGTGTTTCGGACGGCAACCTGGTAGCGGAGTACTCCATCATTGTCATTTTGTTTCCCAAGAATGTAGAAATGAAGTTTATTGTAAGGATCGCTGTACTCACTGACAACCGTGTCTTTGTCAATAGAACCATCAAATTGTCCGGCAACCAAGCTTGCCCCATTCCCAGCTTTGAATAAAGCATCGAGGGTTTGCCGTGGATCACCTTTGGCAACCATCGCTGTGGTGCCGTCAGGTCTAGTAAAGTCCTTCAAATTGATATCCTCAGGATGTGAATCTACTACCCAGATATTCGGGGCAGACTCCGCATTTTTCGTCTTGGCAATCAAGACGCCAGAATCAGCTGCGAATGAATCTGAACCAACACGGTCGACCACTTCAAGGGTGTAGTTATTGTACAATCGACCCGAAAGGATATCGTTTCGCCAGTCACCAGCCAGGTAATCTGATGGTGTAGAATCGTCCATGCTGATATTAATACCATGGAGTCCGGTTCTGCCGAAGTTACTGCCAATCGGTGCTTGTCGTGCGGTAATATCCGCAAACACCGGTCCAGATTCCTTTAATTCATCACGGTTTAGCTTCAAGACTTCATCATCGGATACAAATCCCTGTTTCATCTTATTACGAAGCATATGTGGTGCCGGTATAGAAGCACCGAGAGTAGATGGAATCATCCAGCGAGTATGCGTACCCCCAGGACCATTGAATGAGCCACGGCTCATCGTCTCCCAATAACCAGAATAGGTTCTAGGGTCAAGAGATGCATTATTGTAATTATCACCAAGACCGCGGAGATGGCCAAATTCGTGAGCGAATGTACCCATGCCATCGCTTTCGCCTTGGATAGAGACACGAATCCTTTTGCCATTTATGTCTGCACTAGATGCCGCGGACCAGATCGTTTTGGCTGCATACCAGGAAGTCCAAGGAACATAACGAGTTTGTGCCCAGTTCGGCATGTTTTCAAATCCAGGTAAATCCGGCGGCCCAAATGCATCAGAAACCGAGTCTTGATTAAGAAACATCATTTCGCCGAATTCTTGCCATACGGTTGATTCGTCGTAACCAGCATGTACAATAAATGCAAAGTCATATTCTTTTCCAGCTGCGGCAATGTCAGCTGCTGCTGCATTTACCCCATCCTGAAAAAGGTTTCCACTACTATATTGAGGTGGAAGGGAACCAGGATTCATATAGTTAAGACCATACTGAAATTCGTTTTTATCCAGTCGATACGGACCATAAGAATCCAGCGAAACGCCCCATTTTCCCTGGGAATTCTCTTTCCAAAAGCCATCAATCGTCTGATAGTTGTTGAGTTTGCTAGGGACATTCAGAAAATCCTCCCACCATTCCCCAAGTTCTTCACGAGGAACAGCATCCACTTGAGGATTTCCGGCAATCTCTGAACCCTTTGGCTGGGTCAAAATAAAATCCTGATCCGGAAAGTCTACCAGAATCAACGCACCTTTAAGTTCAGTTTCTGGTTTAATATTCGTTGAATTCCAATCTATACCAGGTACAGCATTATAATTATTCCAAGTCATATCATCTGGATTCACCCATGACTGAGGATCCACTGGGTCGGGCATTTTTTCTAGACCTGGTTCCGCAGCAAAAGCGGCTGTTGAAGAAAACGCAAGCATTAAAGTGGTTGTTGCTGCTGCAATTTTAACTCTAATCTTCAAATCTATTCTCCTCCCAATTAGAAAAAGTCCCTACCTTTTTATGTAGGTTTGATGTTTCAATTCCCTTGATGCCACAGTTATGTCGTCTTTTCTTATCCAAAATAATCCCTTTATCGCCTCCATTCACAGCTTGATGCCGTCCCTGGGTTTATCACCTCCCTTAAGTTTAAAACCATTGATATAATTAGGATAAATCCCACAAAATAGGCCTTTATTAGGAAATTGTTAATAAAAGAATCTTAAATCAGAAGTTTGCAAGGATGTGGAATTCTATTTAATTCCATAATGGATTTAATAGATTAATTGAAAGCTTGTTGATATTTTCTGAAAAATATTTGCGAATATTCCGATAATAAATGACGTTGTTTATTTATTATTTCAGTAAACATCCCTAAAACTGTGTTTTAATCTATTCCGTATTCCGAAATATTAATACTTTCTATTTTCTGCATAAAAATTCGCAATCCTTCAAGTTTATTCCAAAATAAGAAAAACGAATCAAAAGACCCAATATTTTCTCGTGCATTTTAACTGTGGAGTAGCCAAAAAGAAATAGTAGAACTAGGGTTCATAATAAAAATAAGCCCTATCCCTCAAGGATAAGGCTGGTAATTATGCTAATACAATTTTTTTAAGCTGTTAAAGTAGACTACAGATTATGTGTACTGAATTCATTAAATCATCTCTCCTAACTAGAAAGAGACGTTATAGGAGATGTAGGGTCGGTTCTTAAGGATCATCATAGAATTCAAAACACTTAAAAAAGCTGCAAATCTAAGATTATTTTAATGATGTTTTTATGCCAGCTGACGTTTCCATTTGCCAAATAGAATCAATTCAGGATTGATTAGGATGACATAATGGGCAGCCGACTGCAAAAGAAAAACCTATTCTTGTCCCCTGATTTTCACTCTCCAAATCATATGGTCATAATTTTTGCCCCAATAATCCTTTAATACAATATCAGGGTCTCCAAATTTCTTTTTCCAGATAAGTTGTGCACTTTTATATCCACTATCCAAGCAAAATTCTTCTATCCCGTTATTTCGCAATGTCTCATACATTTCCTTCAATAGTAAATTCCCTACTCCATTCCTTTGGTAGTCAGGATGGACAAATAGCGTACCAATTTCAACAAGACTTTCATAATGATTATTTGTACAATTCTTTATGACTTCATTTGCCATGCCATATTCAATAGAACCAATAATTTTGTCATCATAAAAGGCAATGAGAAAATATCTATTCTCACCATTACTTTCAATATCATTATTTAAGTACTTTCTCTTAACTTTAATTTCCTCATTAATTTCGTGCAATTGATGTCCTATACCTTCTTTAGTAAACGTATCTGTGATTACTGCTCTAAAAAATTCATTCAACTGTTCTCTATCCTCAAATCTCGGTCTTCTAACCTCCACAGCAAGCATGCAAAGCCCCTCCGATTTTTATCGATATTTATCTATTTTCATGAAAACAAATTCAAAACCACAAAAAAGTGCATAATCGAGCCGACTAATACAAAATGCCAAATTGCATGATGGTAATGAAAGTCTCGCTAAGCGGAAATGATGGATACTACGAATAACAATCCTTGTGACGATTAAGCACCCGCAACTTCGTGTTGATCTTTTTTCGTATTGATATAGCCTACTAACGTTCCACCTGCAAAATAAATGAAATGGATAGCAATAGAAGCGCTGATTGCTTCGAAGAAAAGTTTAATTTTCCCACCAGCTCTTTGATCACTGATTCATATTCTAGAATCAGTTTATCAATTCCTTTTCTCCTGAACTCTTTCCCACTTCTAAAATTGAGTTAAGGTGTTCATTCCACTTTTCAGAAGCAATTTCAGTCCAAATATGAAAACACCCTAAATACATAATCCAACTGAAAAAAACACCTCAAAACCTCATGTACAAGTCACAATCTATCACATATTGAATTTTCTTCCATCCCCTCCAACTTAATGCTAAAAATGAAAAACATATTACTTTGCACAAAGTATATATTCGAATATAATATGAGTGAACACAAGAAAGGGAGGATATACGATGGGGAAATTTGATAATAAAATCGTTTTGATCACTGGTGGAGCTTCAGGTATGGGGAAAAGTATGTCTGAGCTTTTTGTTGAGGAAGGCGCTTATGTCATTGCCGCTGATATTAATAAAGAACTGCTTGATGTGGTCAGTCAGCATGATTCAATCGAAGGAAAAATGTTAAATGTGATGTCTGAGGAAGACTGGAAAAAAACTGTTGATGAAATCATTGCTGATCATGGAAGAATTGATATCCTGATTAATAACGCGGGTATTGCGACAGAAAAGGAAATGGACGAAACAACGATTGAAGATTGGGATCTCATGATGCGCATAAATGGCTTTGGTCCTTTTGCTGGCATGAAGCATGTGCTGCCAAATATGGTGGAACAAAAAAGCGGTGCTGTTGTGAATATTTCAAGTTATACTGCTATGGTTGGTTTGGGCGTGAATACGTATACCGCTTCAAAAGGGGCTGTTCGATCCATTTCACGTGCAGCTAGCACTGCATATGGTAGGTTTGGTATCCGCGTAAATACTGTGTTCCCAGGTGTCATCGAAACACCTATGACGGCAAACTTGTCAGAATCAAGTGAGGTCTTGCAACGTTTGATTATGGCGACACCATTGCAGCGCCTTGGACAAGCAGATGATGTCGCACGTGCCGTATTGTTCCTGGCTTCTGATGATGCAGCTTACATTACAGGTGCCGAACTAGTCATTGATGGCGGTTTTTCTGCACAATAATAGGTGCTTTAAATAACAGACTAAGCCATATGGTTTAGTCTGTTTTCATTGTTTAGTTCTTCTCCCCCACTTCCTTGCTAACATAAGGAGACCTTATAACATCTCATTAAAATTCCATCATTCACTTATGTGTATAAATCAGTTAGCATAGAAACAAATAGATGAATGAGATGAGGCGAATAAGAATGGATGCTAAATTGGAGTTTAGAATGGCTGAGGAAAATGATTTAGACCGGATCGTTGAAATGCTTGCTGATGATCTTTTAGGAAGTCAGCGTGAACTTTATGTGCGGCCACTTCCCCAAAGTTATCTGGACGCATTTAAGTCAATTGCCTCGGACCCGAATAATGAATTAATTGTTGCTTGTGAAGGAAATGAAGTGATTGGAGTACAGCAAATTACTTTCACCCCCTACATCACTCATCAAGGCGGCTGGAGAGCTACTATTGAAGGAGTCCGAACCTCAGCTAGAGTCAGGGGAAAAGGTATAGGAACCGAGATGATTAGATGGGCCATTAACCGTGCGGAAGAACGGGGCTGTCACTTAGTTCAGCTGACAACGGATAAAAAAAGGCCTAATGCTTTGAGGTTTTATGAAAAATTAGGCTTTACGGCAACCCATGAAGGATTAAAACTGAAACTATAATGCCTTTCGTTTTTGTGAGAAACTATTTTCGTGACCCTTTTTTCAGTTTTAATGATATAGTGTATTTCTAGTCCAATCGAAAGGAGTGAAACCATGTCCATCCAGATTGTCCTTTTAGGATTATTGCAGGAGAATTCCTATCACCCATATGAAATGAAGAAGACGATTATCGAAAATAAATGGGACCACCTTTTCCCGGTAACGGATGGGAACGTCTATCATGCGATAAGAAAGCTTGAAAAACATGAGTGGGTGAAAGCGGAAAAAGAAGAACAAGTCAATAATCGTCCAAACAGGACTGTCTACCAAATCACGGATGAAGGAAAGACTCAACTGTTCAAGGAGATTCAGTTAGTATTTGAACAAAGGCTGAAAGAACCTCGCTCTCTTTATCCAGCCACCCTTTTCATCCATTCATCAAATGTTGAAGAAATAAAGAATATGATTCACCAATGGATCCTCGAGCTGAAGGAAGAAAACTCGTTCCAGACTGACTATCCAGAACAACTTCCTCAACTGATCCACAGACATTACAAGGAAACGAATGAACTTTATATCAAATGGTTTGAAGACCTTTTGACAAATATTAAAAAGAGTTAGAAGACACATCGTCCTCTAACTCTTTTTCGTTTTCCCTACGGCAGCAAACTCAAAACCGCAAAAAAGTGCATGATCGATCCGGCCAGTACGAAAACATGCCAAATTGCATGGTGATAATGGAACCCGCGCCAGACGTAAAAGACGGATCCGACAGTATACAGGACCCCTCCGATTACCAGGAATATCAGCCCTTGTGAGGAAACATTCTGTGTAAGTGGTCCCCAAGCGAAGACGATCAGCCAGCCCATTACCACATATAACACTGTTGATGTATGCAGGAATCGTTTGACGAATAGTGATTTGAAAACTGTTCCTGCAATCGATAGTCCCCAGACGATCCCGAACAGGGTCCATCCTAATGCTCCTTTTACAGCGATGAACAGGAATGGTGTGTAGGTGCCGGCTATGAAGAAATAGATGGATGAGTGGTCCATGATTTCAAAGAAGTCCTTTGCTCTGCCGGGCGGGAAGCTGTGTACCAGGGTTGAGGATGTGTATAACAGGACCATGGTAACCCCGAAAAAGGTGAAACTTACGACATGCCATGCTGTTCCGTACAATGATGCAAAGACAATCAGAATGACGAGGGCGGCAATGCTTAATAGTCCTCCGATTCCATGGATGAGCGCGTTTGCGATTTCTTCTCTCTTTGTAAATATATGTACATTCGCCATTACTTTAACTCCTTTGCTCTATATGACAAACGGTCTGGCTGAGCCGTTTCTTCAAATATAATAGAACAATAGTATATCATTTATAGCTTTAATAGGCGAAAGGATTGAAACACGATAGGCGCAATATTGCGGGTCATAATGCCAACTTCCGCCGATCATGACTTTTATATTTAAAAATTAATACTTGGAATCATCCTTTAAAAGTACTTTTACATTCTTCTAAAGGATTAAGATGAATACCCATCACGTTGCGTTAACTGCTTTAGATACTTTAATCAAAAATTCACTCTTGTGATATATGGAGAATCTGATAGATCACTCCACGCTTTCCACTCACTTTGGTTAAGTCGTTTAAGAAATAGAATGCTTCGTACTTCCATTTGTCCGGGCTGTAAATCACTAGATATTCTGTGTTTTCAATCGTAGTAATACTCTCCCTGATTTTATCTGGAAAATCATTAAGACTTCCCTGTGGCTGAATTTCTCCCTCCACTTGAAATAGATATCTATTCTCGATGATTTTATTGGTTGTTGTATCAATGAGAGGGATCCCGATGTTTACCTTTTGCCAACCAAAGGAGTTTAGGATATTGTCATAATAACCATTGAATAAAAACTTGTTTAACCCATTGCTGCCATTCCATAGATATAGCGGGGAATAACTATTCTGCAAATTATTATTTACCCCTTTTTCTGTTATTAAATAGAGCTTAAATTTCAGCTCTTCAAATCCGTCCGTTTTATGGCCATTATTTCGTACTCGTTCTCTGATTATGTCCATATTATAATCACTTGGCAATGTAATTTTGTATTGGGTTGCAATCACATATGATTCCTCCAGTTATATGATTATCTAGTAATCTTTTCACCATCATTTGGGACAATGACATTTTTTAATTCGTTGTCTTCAATGAAATTCATTACTGTTTCTCGTTTCAGTAAGCAATGATTCCATGCTTCCATATGAACAACGACAATCAGGGAATCAGCTGCTTGATTTCTGACTTTTACGATGTCTTTAAGACCCATAGTTATAGGATCACCTGTCTTGAACTGCGCTTCGCCGCCGTTTACGATGATTACACCTGGTTTGTAATTGCGGATGGCATCTTCAGTCTCATCACACCATACCGTGTCCCCCGCAATATAAAGATTCTCTTCAGAATCAGCTTCAAGTATAAATCCTGAAACAGGGCCCATTGCTCTTGCCAGCTCACCAGTTCCGTGGCGGCCTCCTGTTCTTGAAAGCTTGATCCCGTTCCATTGAACATCACTGTTCACCTTCACCACATTTAAAAATCCGTGCTCCTGCAGCTTCCCTTCATCCTCCGGTTGGCAAAAAACAACGATATCCTTTGGCAGTGATTGAATTGCAGCATCATCAAGATGATCCCTGTGCATATGAGTAATCATCACGGCTTCCACTTCCTTAAGAATTTCCTCCACAGGGAACGGAAGATCAACCAAAGGGTTGCGTTTATCATTCGCTGCATTAGCAACTGGATCCAGACTGCCTCTCGGGCTAAACATCGGGTCAACCAGAATGATGTGGCCATTGTATTGTATTTTCATCGTTGCTTGTCTTATTAACTGGATATCCATTTTAAAATCCACTCCTTTTTTAAAAAGCTTTCTAACCATGAAATTTATGCCACTCAAAAAGAGTGCCTATTCAACTACATCCATACTATTTAAAATCATATTGCTTCATGAATAATTCTATATCTGTTAATTAAATCCTTTCAAGAATAAATACACCCTCAGAGAAAACTCAATGGCCTTATTTCTCATACCTGAGTTATTTTTACCGATGGTTTCTCCTTGAAAAATAGAGGCAAACAGCACAAAGTAGATGAGAATCAGCCTTTTGTTCCAAAAATAAATACAAAAAAGCCGCCGGGCTTATCAAGCTCGGCAGCTACAATGGAACTATTCAGCTTTGTTGCTGTTCTTTTCGCTCTCATCTTTATAGTTATATTTTGAACGGTCAACAGGGACAAAATCTTTAGGAGTGTAGAAACGTAAAAGGTCACCCTCTACAACCTTATCAGAATAATTCAGAATGGTTTCAGTAATTTCCTTCTGCTGTTTTGCTTCTTCTGTTTCCTCTATCACAGTGCCGGTAGTTGAATCATAATACTTACCGTTAATGTAAGAGGCAGTAGGACTTACGAAATCACCATTTCGGAATGGCACGAGTTCATCGTGGTCTTCCGATAGTAAGTCTGTACCCAATTGCAGATATGGCTTTGTATCAATTCCTAGTAAATGCATAAGCGTCGGCATCAGATCGATTTGTCCGCCGTATTCATGCATGGTGCCTCCCTTGACGCCTGGTACATGCATCAATAACGGAACGCGCTGAAGTCCAGCACTTTCGAATGGAGTAATTTCTTTTCCTAATACTTGCTCCATCGCCTTTTTATGATTGTCGGAAATGCCATAATGGTCACCGTACATGATGACTACGGTGTTATCATACAAACCGGATTCTTTTAGATAGTCAAAGAACTCTTTTAATGCCTCATCAGCATATCGTGCTGTCTGGAAGTATGAATCAACCGATGAATCTCCAGTTGTATGAGGTTCAATCGTTGTTTTTTCCTGATCCATATGATAAGGAAAATGGTTGGATACGGTAATGAGCTTTGTATAAAATGGCTGCGGCAATGATTCGAGCAAAGGCTGTGATTGATTAAGGAATGGCTTATCCATTAACCCATACTCAGCAAGATCCTCTTCATTCATATGGTAATAGCTTGAATCAAAGAAGTGGTCATAGCCAAATGATTTATAAATTTCATCACGGTTCCAGAACGATCCATTGTTTCCATGGAAAACAGCGGAAGTGTAGCCGTTCTGGCCTAAAATAGCCGGTGCAGCTTGATACGTATTCGTCCCTTTTGTCGAGAAAGCAGACCCTTGCGGCAGACCGTACAGGGAATTCTCAAGAATGAATTCGGCATCAGATGTCTTACCCTGGGCTGTTTGATGGAAAAAGTTATCAAAATACAGGGTATTTGCATCTTTTGTTAAAGAGTTTAAGAATGGCGTTACTTCTTCACCGTGAAGTTTATAATCAATCAAGAAATTTTGCATCGATTCAAGGTGGAAGTAAACAACATTCATTCCTTTTGCAGCACCGAAATAATCCGGATTCGGTTTTGCGTAATTCGTTCTCTGGTAATTCAGGATTTCAGTTAAGTCATCCGTACTTGCCATTGCCCGTTTCATCGAGCCATTGACACTCTGTACAGCATCATAGATCGTATAGTTGTACATCCCCAAATACTTGACAATATAGTTGCGATCGAATGTTCTTGTCAATAATTGCGGTCTGTCTTTTTCAGCCAGCCCAAGGTTCACTGACATGATTAGGATAGCAGCTATGAATACAGCTCCAACACTTCTGCGTTTAACCATTACACCCTTACGCTCTTTTTTCCACAGTAATCCAACGGCCAATACAATGATCGTGTCCAGGAAAAATAAGAAATCATAAGTATTAAGCAGCGAGGACACACTAGTGCTTACATCCCCAAAGTTTTGCGTTTGGGAAATGGTTGGGATCGTAATAAAATCACTAAAGAATCGGTAGTACACAACATTTGCAAATAATAAGAAGCTCAAGATGAAGTCAAATACAATGAGCCATAAAAACTTTCTTTTCGATGACAACAACGAAAAACCTAAGAATAAAAGGGCTGAACCCAACGGATTCAAAAATAATAGGAATTCCTGCAATTTATTATCCAAGCCTAGTCTGAATTCAAAATGTTGTACTAAATATGTTTTCACCCATAATAAAACAACAGCTAAAAAGAAAAGGCCCATGTGGGTTTTTTGAATTTTCTTTAACACCTTATTCCCCTCTTTCTATCCTCTACTGTTTTAATAATTATTTAAAATTTGGAAGTCATTCAAGTATTTTATAAGAATTTGAGGTTAATGTAAAGTGATTTAATATTCTATACAAATCTGGAAATTTATCATTCTACTTAATTCTGTATCATTTGAACTAATCATTTGAACGTCATGTTATCGATCTGTTTAATAAGCACAAAATCGTTTTCTTCATTAAAGTACTTCATCCTATTAGTAGTATCAGTACAAAATTCAGTAAAGGTTATTTATCAGTATTAATAATTTGAATATTTCAATAATATAGAAGTAACTTATATTTAGCTTCATTACATAAGTAGCATGCTCAGTGTTTTAAAGCATATTTTTAAATGAGAGGAGAATGTCCATGTCTAAAAATATTGTAGAAACTGTTTACGGAAAGCTGGAAGGTAATGAGCTAAGTGGTGTGTCCGTCTGGAAAGGGATTCCCTATGCCAAGCCTCCAGTTGGTCCACTCCGTTTTCGTGCTCCGGAGCGCCCTGATTCATGGGAAGGCGTTCGTGAAGCATCGTCATATTCGCCTGTTGGTCCACAGACACAGAGGGAAATCATGTCGTTCTTTGGGAATGACGTATCCAATACTAGTGAGGATTGCCTGTATCTGAACGTATGGTCCCCTGCTGCCGATGACAAAAAACGTCCTGTGCTTGTCTGGATTCACGGCGGTTCTTTTGTGTCCGGTTCCGGCTCGGCAGATTGGTATGATGGAACTTCGTTTGCTGATCAAGGGGATGTTGTCGTGGTGACGATTAATTATCGGCTCGGGGTTTTCGGCTTCCTGCACCTTGGAGAACTGGGCGGCGAGGAATATGCGACATCCGGGAATTGCGGCATCCTTGACCAGGTGGCAGCGCTGGAATGGGTACAGGGAAATATCGCAGCATTCGGCGGGGACCCAAACAATGTGACGGTTTTTGGAGAATCAGCAGGAGCAATGAGCATTGGGGTATTGCTTGGATTCCCATCTGCACAGGGCCTTTTCCATCGAGCGCTTTTGCAAAGTGGTACGGCCGCGTTTGTCCATACTCCCCATACTGCAACTAAAGTCGCAAGCGGTTTGTTGACAGCCTTACAAATAGAAGCAGACGACGTTTCTAAATTGGAAGAATTGCCAGCAGAACAGCTGCTTCAAGCGGGTGAACTCTTACCATCGATGAGCCTGTTCCCTGTCATCGATGGTGTGTCGCTTCCAAAACATCCGTTAGAAGCCGTAGCAGAAGGTTCGGCAAAAGACATCACCCTGTTGGTTGGTACCAATAAAGATGAATACAATATTTTCAGTGTATTTGACCCTGAATGGAAGAACGCAGATGAAGCAAAAATTAAGGCGCTTTTCGAGAAAACGTTTGGACCACTTTTGCCTGCTCTTACAAAAGAATTCTCTGAACCGCTTAGCCAGGACCTGTTCAATAAGCTGCTGACCATGCAAGTATTTTCAGCTCCAGCAGTCAAGCTTGCAGAATTGCAGAGTAAACATGGCGCCCCTGTTTGGATGTACCGATTTGATTGGGAAACTCCGGTATTCGATGGCGCCCTTAAAGCCACACATGCGCTCGAGATTCCATTTGTATGGAATACACTGGATAAGCCCAACACTGTAAAATTCACAGGTGATTCCCCTGACCGCCAGCTATTGGGCAGCGAAATGCACGAAGCCTGGATCCATTTTGCACATAACGGCAACCCAAATACAGATCAACTTCCTGAATGGCCGACCTATGATCTGAAAAATCGGGCTACGATGATTTTTAACAATCAAAGTGCTGTTGAAAATGATCCAAACCAGGATGACCGGTTAAAATGGGAGCAGCTGTCGGCGGTGGCGAAAGCTTAGAATAAAAAAGAATAGAAAAATAAACGGAAGAATTCCGCTTAAATTGAAAACTCCCCTTATTTTCTTGAAAATAACGGGAGTTTTTCCGTTTATTTAATCCAAAACGTTGGATTTTGTCTTTTTTAGAGGAGATAACCGGAAATTCTCCGCTTATTCCGCTTAAAAAGCGACCTCTTTACACAATAGCCGGAATTTCTCCGCTTATGAATCCACGTACTTACACGAAAATCAACAATGATAACAGGTCAAAAGTTTTATAGACGACCAGGCTGTGTTCTCAAAAACACTTTTAACACAGCCTATAAATGTCCAAACAAAAAGGAGCGGAAAATCCCGCTCCTTTTTTCATGCTTATTTTCGCTTACCTTTAAGGTTGACTCCAATCGCTGCGCCGTTTCTGCTTGAGTCTGCCACACCTTTAAATGTACCGTTCTCACGATCAATCAAGATGCTTTGGACATTACCGATCGTCGTCGGACTTGAGCCGAATTTATGGCCCATGGCATTCAGTTCATCTATGGTATCAGCACTGATGCCATCTTCATATCGGTAGGAATTCAAGTTGTTAGTGTAGATTCTTGGCTGCTCGACTGCCTCCTTCAGCTCCATATCATACTCGATGGCATGGAGGATGGTTTGCAGCACTGAGGTAATGATTGTCGGACCACCTGGAGAGCCAACCGTCAGGACTGGTTCGTCGTTTTCAAACACAATCGTTGGCGTCATGCTGCTTAATGGACGTTTGTTTGGCTGGACTTCATTGGCGCCTCCAGGGACTGCGTCAAAGTCGGTCAATTCATTGTTCAACATGAATCCATAACCAGGCACCATGATACCCGTTCCAAACACCTGTTCAATCGTTGTTGTGTAGGAGACAACATTCCCCCATTTGTCCGCTACTGTAAAATGGGTTGTTTCTCCATACTGCCTGTCATTTGGCTGACTTGTCTGTGAATAATTAGCTTCTGAATTCTCATATTTCCAAGGGTCACCGGCCGTAGGATTCTGATTGACAGAATCAAGGCTGATCAGGTCCTGGCGTTCCCTGATGTAATCAGGGTGGAGCAATCCTTTTACAGGTACATTGACGAATTCAGGATCTCCGGCGTAAGCCGCGCGATCAGCATAAGCAAGATGCATCGCTTCAGCTAAGAGATGATATTTCTCTGTCGAGTTGACATCATACTGGGACAGGTTGAAACCGTCCAATGTTTTCAGCATTTGCAGAAGGAAGACACCGCCTGAGCTCGGTGGAGGCATACTGGCAATTTCGTAGCCCTTATAATCTCCCCAAACCGGCTCGTCAACCGTTACATCATACTTTTCCAAATCCTCTGGAGTCATCGATCCCCCGAAATCCTGGACCACATCAGCCAGTGCCTCTGCAATCTCTCCCTTATACAGTGCATCCGTCCCTTTTGAACGAATCAGCTTGAAGGTTTTAGCGAGGTCATCCTGAACAAGGACATCTCCCTCTTGCAGCGGCTTTCCGTCAGGCAGGAAAACCTCACCTGCTGCTGATCTTGATAACTTGTCCTGATTATCGGCAATCGCTTCTGCCAGGACCGAATCAATCGGGAAACCTTTGTCAGCCAGCTTGATGGCAGGGCCGATCAGCTGCTGAAGCGGACGTGTTCCCCACTTATCAAGTGCTGTTTCAAGGCCTTTCAATGTTCCTGGCACTCCGACTGCAGTTCCACCAGTCGAGCGTTCTCCAAAAGGAATCGGGTTCCCATTTTCGTCGAGGAACATGTCTGGAGTCGCGCCTTCAGGGGCACGCTCCCGGCTGTTCACGATTGTGGTTTCCTTTGTGTTACCATCATAAACCATCATGAATCCGCCGCCGCCGATTCCGGACATCATTGGTTCTACTACGTTCAGGGCAAATTGGATTGCAACTGAAGCATCAATCGCGTTACCGCCCTTCCGAAGCACCTCGGCGCCAATTTCGGATGCAAGTGGATGGGCTGTCGCAACCATGCCATCCTTCCCTACATCGACCTGGCTGTACTGGTCATAACTGAACTGGGGTTTTTTGGCTAACCCAGTTGCAGGCATGGTGCCAGCCAGCAATAACACACTGAGCAAAGCAAACAGCCCGGTACGAACGAAATTTTTCATATGATTCCCTCCTGTTCCAAATTGTTTACAATTCAATGGTAGGGGATTTATGAGATTAATAGCAAATATTTGAATGAATTTTCTTAATTTTACATCTATTATCCTATTAGTCATTTTCATTGAAGGATTTAAGACACATAGATAGGTAGGACAAAAGGATGACGGTTTTAAAAATTTTTAAGAATCAAAGTGATTCCATCTCTTCAGCAGAACGTACTCGGTAACGTGCAAAAAAAGAAGCAGGAACTCACCTGCACCCATGCAATAGTAATTACCTTGACTCACCTTCTTCTTCCCCTCCAGACACCGAGTTGATAAATACTCGTTGAATAAAAAAAGAAAATTGAAAGTGAAATAATCACCTTCTGATGGCTGGACCAGATTTCCAAAATGGTTTTTTGAAGATCACCTTTAAGATGAAGAAAATAGATGTATACCAGTAGTAGGGATAGAGATAGAAAGAATGCAAAGCGAAGTAGTCGTAAGAAAGTGAGTTCATTGAAAAAGGTTTTAGGATATTTTTTTTCCTTCCTGGTTAGCCCGGTCTCAGCCATCTATCAAACCCCCTTAATCACCTATTAGAAAGTCATATGGTTTAATATTCTTCCCTTTTGGTCAATTCCCTTTGATTTTGGCATAAAAATCAAGTTTGAACCTGCTTTTTTTTCATATTATAATGAAGAAAACCACATTAGGGAGAATCTGCCATGGGAAAACATAAAATCTTTACAATGAGTTTTGCTAGTGTTTATCCGCATTATGTTAAGAAGGCGGAGAGAAAAGGCCGGACGAAGACAGAAGTGGATGAAATCATGCGATGGATGACTGGGTACAGCCAGGAAGAGCTGGAAGCCCACCTGGAAAAACAGACAGACTTTGAAACCTTCTTAGGAGAAGCTCCGCAACTGAATCCATCGAGGACATTGATCAAAGGTGTGATCTGCGGTGTTCGAGTGGAAGAAATCGAAGAACCGACCATGAGGGAAATTCGTTATATGGATAAGCTGATCGATGAATTGGCTAAGGGAAAAACGATGGAAAAAATTTTGCGGAAATGATCTCAACAAACATTGACTTCATTATAAAGAGTCGGTGTGTTTTTTTTTAGGAGTCTTTTAGTCTTCCTCATTTTCATCCAACCGTTTTTTGCGCAGTTTATAGATATAGACGATTGGAATCAGACCGCAAACAAATAGAATTCCGCCCATCATGACCCCGTTGGGCATATGAAATTCATCGGTATTGGCTGTAAGGACTCCGACCACACTTGAAATGAAAACGAGCACAATCAGTGATACAGCTAGACTCTTTTGTGGATTGGTTTTGGAACTTTCGTGATCCGCACTTATACTCATTGATAAATAGGCAGATATTACAGTGGTAATCATAAATACAAGCCACAGAGGATTTTCCCTCATACCATCTAACCCTTTTGTCACGAAGTCATAGCCTAGAATCCCCAGAATACCAACAGTCTGAATGATATAGGCAATGCGGATGTTCTGTAGGTTTTGCAAAACCAATCGTTCATCAGTTATTTTCTTCATTTTCTCGATTCTCCCTTTCTATCCAAAATACTTCATCTAATGTTTTATTTACAGCATAGCAAATATCCAGACATAACTTTAAGGTTGGATTATATTTCCCTTTCTCAATCAAACTAATGGTCTGGCGAGTGACACCGATTTTCTCGGCCAATTGTTGTTGTGTCAAACTCACTTGAATTCGCGCAATCTTCACTTTATTATCCAAATATTGTATCCCTCCTCAAATGGATTGTAACATATATATTGCATTATTCAATATATATGTTACATGAAATACAGATTCTATTCTCTGACAAATTTTTGTTTGAGAATAGAAACTGCTGGCTAATTCTGAGAATCTGTTTGTTCGATCAGATATGGTGCTTCATCTTTAATAAGCCCTATGTAATGATGCTTCCTAAAAGGCCTTGTTTGCTTATGGATTCGTCTAATGTTCCCTTTTGAAGAAACTTTTTGATTAGGGACATCTACTATTACCTTCAAATATACTTTTCCTTTGTGTTTGACTAATCCGGTTACTTTCTTTTTTTCCATATCAACTATATATTCGGGCATAATCCTTAAAGGTGCAAACTCTGTCCAGCCTGCGCCTTTGGGCTGCTTTTTAAACAGCCTATATACTATACTCTGATAAAATTCTTTAAAGTTATTCATTACTCATTCCCTTCAACCTAAATCCTCATATTACCAATTATATGGAAACAAGCAAGACATTTTTCTTTTAGATCTGCAAACCACTTACTTTTCAATCCTTCATCCACGCACCAGAAGATGAAAGCAGTAACTGCAGCACTAACGACGAGGAAGCCGTTATTCCTTAAAGCAGTGAGCCAGCTACCGTATTCAGCATCAAAGATGAAAGTGGGTATGGCAATGAACAATACACCCAGGAAAACATGGAGTACTCCTGCAATTGCCATTCTTTTTAACCCAACTGTTCTTCTTAAAAGAAAATCCGATAAAAACGAAGAGGGAATTCCATAGATGATGACAATTGGCAGGATGTACATCCCCAGAAACAGACCAGCCGCAAATGCTTCAAGGATCGAGAACAAGATGACCATCATCATTGTTGCTCCCAATGCAGAAATTAATTTCCTTATCAACATACCTCACCTCCCCTTTTGCAAAAAAACGGCCCAATCCAGCCATGTTCGTGGGTGACGACAAAGGTCCAGTTAAACTCTCGATCGACAACATATAAATCAGCATACTCCCCATCAGCCAACAGCAGGTCTTTCGCCTTCAAATCGGATGCACTTTCTACAAGGAAAACCTCCTCAGCATGCTGGAAGAAAATCAGGCATGTATCCTTATAATGCCGGTCAAATGCCAGCTTCGCTTGTTCTTCCTTTTCACACACTCTCTTTTCATAACTGAACACATGCCATAGAAACCCGCTCTCACCGCTGCCTGTATGGAGATGAATCCGCTTTTTTTCCAGAGGAGTTAAATGTGATGCGAATGCATCCTCCCACTTTTTTCTTAAATAATTGCCAAAGTCATCTGTATTGCTGACCTGTATTTTTTTGCTTTTTAGTTTGTGAAAAAAATCCATGTACTTCCTCCTGTGTATTACTCCTAGCTACTACTTCTCGTTTTGGTTGGGATATTCCTCTTATGAATTGTAACTGAAAGTTGAGGTTGTGTTTATTTTCGTAGTTTATGATGTTCATTGTTCAGGACTTATTCCGATTTCTTCAACCCCTAGATTCTCGGAAAGAGTGCTGATGTAGCTAAGATTACAGTAACGAACATAGGAGGCAATATTAATGAAGAAATTGCTTTATTCGATCACAGACTGGGTTTCAACGAAACGCGGGATGTGGATCACGATCATCGCCTGGCTGGTGCTGATGGTTGGCTTAAGTGCAGGCCCTCAGCTTGGCAATTACAAAGTGAACAACTTTCAATCTCTGCCTGATGATGCAAAATCAATCATCGCGCAAAATAAAACGGAGGATTTTTTCCCGAATGAACAGGGTACTCCGGGTATTCTTGTTTTTCATAATGACAAAGGCGACATTAATCTTGATGATGTGAATCAGATTCTCGATGGAATCATTTCTGAGGACATAAAAGGAATCAGAAACATCGTTGATACCCGTTCCCTTCCGCCGCAGGCGCTGAGCGGATTTATCTCTGAGGATCAATCGACGATGATTGTCCCGATGGAATTGGAACAGGGACTGGGCAATGATGAGTATGCCGAAATCAATGACCGTGCAACAGAAATCGGCACAGGTATTGCTGACAAGCTTGAAAGCACTTCTTTCTATATCACAGGTCCTGCAGGGATCTCGGGTGATACGATCAAGCTATTTGAGCGGGCAGATATCGTGTTGTTACTGGCAACAGTCGGAATCATCCTGATCCTGCTGATTGTCATTTATCGTTCACCGCTGCTCGCGATCATTCCGTTATTGGCGACTGCGATTGTCTATCAGGTTGTGAACCAGAGCGTAGCCCTTTTGGGAGCAGGAGGATTGGAGATCAATAACCAAACGACCTCAATCATGAGCATCCTGCTTTTTGCGGCCGTCATTGACTATTCACTTTTTGTCTTCTCCCGTTTCCGTGAGGAGCTGAACCATTACGAAAATAAATTCGATGCGATGAAGCATGCAATGCGTGCAACAGGCGAGCCTGTCTTTTTTGCCGGCGGAACCGTTCTGGCTGCGATGTTAGTGCTCCTGTTCGCTGATTTCCGAGATTATCAGAACTTTGCTCCAATTTTCGGAACAGCGATGTTCTTCATCATGCTCGCTTCCGTTACCCTGGTACCAGCATTGTTCACCCTTTTTGGGCGCAAGGCTTTCTGGCCTAAGGTGCCTAAGTATGGAGTTGAAACAGACGTCAAGCATGGCGTCTGGGGACCGGTCGCCAAATTTGTTGTCAACAAACCTGGACTATCCGGCGGCGTGGTCGGTATTTTGCTCGTATTATCAGCGTTAAATGTCTTCAATCTTGATTATGAATTCGACATGGTGAAAAGCTTCCCTGAAGATTTGCCTTCCCGTGTTGGCTATGAAATAGTGGAACAAAGATATGATAAGGGTGAACTTGCCCCTACTACACTGTTAATTGAAAGCAAAAGTAAGTTAACTGAAGAAAATGTTAAGAAAATCTCGGAAAAATTTAATGAGGAAAAAGAAATTGCTTCGATTCGAACACAGGGATTAACCGAAAATGGCGAAGCGGCCAAATTCAGCATTGCCCTCGACATGAATCCCTACTCTGTGGAAGCAATGGACTACATTGAAAACCTTAGGGACGATGCCCCTGAGATGCTTGATGATTTAGGGCTCGAAGCTGACGCTTATTTCAGCGGGATTACACCAAAGCTTGTCGATGAGCGAGAAGTCAATAACGGTGACATCATTAAAATCGTCCTGCTGGAAACAGCGCTGATTCTTGGATTGCTCGTTGTTCTTACGCGCAGTGTGAAAATGTCCATTTACATGATGGGCACTATCCTGCTTTCATACGTATCTGCGCTTGGGCTGGGTGTATTCCTGATCGATGCCCTGTTCGGATATGATGCGATCAGTACACGTGTCCCGGTATATGCTTTTATCTTCCTTGTGGCCCTTGGAATCGATTATAATATTATTCTGGCTTCGCGTTTTATGGAAGAACGGAAGAATCACAAAGTGAAGGATGCATTGGAAATTTCTATTCGCAACACGGGCGGTGTCATTTCATCCGCAGGCGTCATTTTGGCGGCAACATTTGCTGCGCTGACGACTATGCCAATCGCTGACCTGTTCATCTTCGGATTCATGGTTGCTGTCGGCATCCTGATTGACACTTTCCTTGTTCGAGGCATGCTTTTACCAGCACTGATCCTTTTCTTTGAAAAAGATAAACAAACCAGTCCTGAGATTCAGTAAGGAACGGAGAGGCCTCCTCTCCCCTTCCTTTTAAGGAGGCATGACCAATGAGAATCCTGGTCGTTGATGATGATATAAATATTCAGAGACTCGTGACCATCCATTTGACCCAGGAAGGATACCAGGTTTTCAAGGCCAATGATGCCGAGGAGGCTTTATCCTTACTGGAAAAACAAAATGTCGATCTTGCGATTGTCGATGTGATGATGCCCGGCATGAATGGCTTCGAGCTGACTAAAATCCTGACAGATGATTGGGAAATCCCTGTTATTCTTCTTACTGCAAAAGGGCAGTTAAGCGATAAGGAAGAAGGGTTCCTGTCAGGCAGCGAGGATTATATCGTAAAACCATTTGAAGTTAAAGAACTTTTATTCAGGGTGGCGGTTGTCCTGCGGCGTATGCAGCGTGCTGTCGATTCGATGATCCAGGCGGGAAATATGAAAATTGACCGAAACAGCTTTGAAGTCGAAATCAATCAGGAGACGATACTTTTTCCGTTGAAAGAGTTTGAGTTGCTCAGCATCCTGGCATCGCGGTTGAATAAAACCACACCGCGGGCTATCTTGATCGAACAGGTATGGGGAGCGGATTATGAGGGCAGTGAACAAACGCTGAATACACATATCAACCGGATCCGCGAGCGCCTGAAAAAGCACGGAGCTTCTGTTGAAATCCAGACAATCCGCGGTATTGGCTACAGACTTGAGGAAATGAAATGAAAACATTGTACAGAAAGTTCATCATCGCCACCCTGCTCATCCTCGGGATCAGCATCGTGATTGCCTTCATTCTGGCCAACTGGGTCTATATGACCTCTACAAGAGAGAGGATCGACGCACAGAACGTAAAGGTTGCCAAAGAGGTCACCTCAAGCTTGGAGCAAATGCACTCGACGTCCCACTTGAGTTTTAAGGCATACTTGGATTCGATAAGCAAACTTGGCTATCAAATCTATGTTTTAAGCGAAACTGGCGAGGAATTCGAGTTTGGTGAACCTTTTTCGAAAAAAAACCTGCCAGATGAGGCCATGAAGGTTGTTGAGCAGAAGGAAATCTACCATGGAATGGACAGTTCACGCTCGCCATGGATGATGATGAGCCATTTTTCCAATCAGCTCGGGAATACGGTCGGCGTCCCCTTCACGATTGGCGACGAGGACTATGGCTTGTACTTGAGGCCCAATAACAAACTGTTATTTTCTGATGTCCATGTCATTTTCGCATGGTTTTTCGTGGCGGTCTCGATAGTGAGTATCACCGGTGTGATCTGGTTTGCGAAGCACCTGATCCAGCCAATTACCAAACTGACAGAGGCCACTAGGGAAATCACCAGGGAAAACTTCAACTTCCCTTTGAACATCCATCGCAAGGATGAAATCGGCCAGCTAGCCGAGAGCTTCAGTACGATGCAGGTCCAATTGCAGCATAATGATGAAGCGCGCAAATCTTTCATCAATAACGTTTCCCACGATTTTCAATCACCGTTGATGAATATCCAGGGATACGCGGAGTTGTTAAAAACGCAGGCGCTCGACGACGAGCACCGTGAATATGTCGAAATCATCGATCAGGAATCGAAGCGGCTGTCCAACTTGACGAAACAATTGCTGCTTCTTACATCGCTTGATCAAAAATCCTATCCAATGAAACGCGGAATGACAAGGATTGACACACAAATCAAGGAAACGGTCAGAAGGCATCAATGGCGACTGGAGGAAAAGGAGATCGAAATTTCTTACCACCTCCCTCCTGCTCCGATTCTCGCTGATGCCGAACTATTGATGACGGTGTGGGACAACCTTTTGACGAATGGGATTAAATACAATCAACCTGGAGGCAGTATTTTTATCAAGATTGCGCAAACCGATGGGGCGACGATCATCACATTCAAGGATACCGGAATCGGAATGAGCAAGGAACAGGCCTCGAAGGCTTTCGAACGCTTTTACCGCGTCGATGCCGCACGGAAAAAAGATGGAACCGGTTTGGGGCTATCGATTGTCAAACATATTATTGAATTACACAACGGAAAAATCGAAGTGGAGAGCGAGATTCAAAAAGGTACGGCTTTTACCATAAAGCTCCCTATAGAAAAACAGACGGAGGAATAAAAAATGGAACAAACTTGGAGTATTCGACTAATACGATTCGCAGCGATTTTTGGACTAATAGGAACCTTCATGGGCTCACATATGGCAGGAGCCGGCGACTATGCGATGCGCCCAATACACGCCCACATCCTGCTGGTCGGCTGGCTATCCGTATTCGCCTGGGGAATTTTTTACAAGAACTATCAAATCAAATATAAAAAACTCGTATCCATCCACAGCATCACCGGAATGGTCGGCGCACTGGGACTTACCGTCGGAATGTGGATGTACAACCTCAACCCATTCAATCTCGGCGAAACATTCGTAATGGTCCTGTTCATCGTCGGCGGATCATTGCTGTTGTTGGCGTTTATCCTGTTTGTCGTGGTTACGTTTTTTATCGAGAAGACAGTAAAATAGAAAAATTGCAGCGTATTGGCTGCTTCTATTATTTAAAAAGACACTAACAAGAAGAATACTCAGGGCTTATTATAGCTCTGAGTTCTTTTCTACCTGCAAATTAAAGTCCAGGTTATTGTGAAAAATGCCCTGTTGATTCGTATTAAACTAGAACTGGAGTTACTCTTCCGCATTATTTTTGAAAACGCTCTGCACCGTTTATCAACAATAATGTTTAATTGAACTATTCCTTAACCATGTACATTCAATCCTTTCCGAATCTTCCTTTGAGTGTAGTTCTAGTTTGCAATATTCCCAAGGGAGTACCCGCGAACAATGTTGACAATTGGCGTTTTTACTCATATACTTTTGAAAGAATTGAATATTAAAACCTATTTTGGACGTGGATTTTTCTAGAGCAAGCTCTATTTTCGCCACACAATTGTCAGCTGACAGTTGTGTGGCTTTTTTATGTGAAAAAGGAGGAGAATCAATGAAAACTTGGCAATATGCACTAATTGTTTTTTTGGGTGGATGCTGCTATGGTGTGCTATCTACAATTGTTAAACTTGCTTATTCAGCAGATTATACGGTTACTGAGGTAACCGGTGCCCAATATTTATTTGGGGTATTTCTTACATGGGTACTAGTTATGTTTACCAAAAAGAAAACAGTTTCTTTAAATCAAGCTTTTAAAATACTATTATCAGGAATTCCGTTTGGTTTGACGGGTGTTTTTTATTATCAAGCTCTACAAACACTAAATGCTTCACTAGCAATCATTTTTTTATTCCAATTTGTATGGATTGGCACGCTTTTCGAGTGGGTCTTTTTTAAGAGAAAACCAACAAAAGGGAAAATCACCTCAATTGGCATTCTTATTATAGGCTCAATTCTAGCTGCGGGCTTAATTGCAAAAAGTGAGGTTGCTTTATCATTGAATGGGTCTGTTTGGGGGCTGCTTTCGGCTTTGACGTTTACAACATTTATATTTCTTAGCAGTTCTGTTGGAAAAAATACTCCACCAGTCCTGAAAAGTGCTTTCTTATCTACTGGTGGTTTAATTGTCGTTCTCTTAGTATATCCACCTATGTTTTTAGTAGATTTCCCTGTCTTAGCGGGGGTAGCTCCGTATGGTTTATTACTCGGTTTGTTTGGAGTAGCTTTACCACCACTTTTATTTTCAATTGGAATGCCCCATATCGGACCAGGCCTTGGCACGATCTTAACTGCTTCCGAGCTTCCAGTAGCTGTAATATTATCAGCACTTATATTAGCTGAATTTGTAAGTATTTCACAATGGCTAGGAGTTGTCATTATATTAATTGGGATCGTAGCCGGCAATATAAAACCAAAAGATAAAATAGAATCTGTATCTAATCAAACCAAATCCGTTTCGTGATGGGTAGTACCAGCAAGCAGTCTTGTTGGTACTACCCTTTATTATTGATACCGTTAAGCGACAACAGCATCGAAAACTTTATTACCTTATTCAAATAAGAAAAAGCCGCCTGATACGGCAGCCCTAGTCATGCTGAAATTCACTTACCCTTTTAGTAATGGATGATATAAAATCATTTATATTGCTATAAATTTCATCTGGGTGGACAGTGAAATTGACTGTCTGATAAGTAGGCAGCCAATGTACACCAATTGTATGTACATTGGCTTTTTTTCCAGCCATAATATCCGCGTCACTATCTCCGAGGAAAATAGCCTCGTTGGGTAACACATTCAGAAATTCCAATGCTTTATAGATACCTTCTGGATGAGGTTTTGGAAACTCTACGTCATCACCCGTAATGACCACATCAAAAATATTATGTAAACCTAGGCAATCTAGAGATATGTCGAGACTTCTTTTTGCCTTTCCTGTCACGATCCCAAGTTTATATCCGGCTGTTTTTAAAAGTTTCAGTAAAGTATTGATATCCTCATTATCCTTAACAAGATTGTAATGTCGTTCCTTATATATTTCATAATATAACTCAATGGCTTCATCATAGTTATAATTCTTTAGGTTTTCACGGATAATACCAGTCTCAGAGGGGCCGAACATTGCCTTAATTTCCTCCGAAGTGACTGCACGATTATCAAATTCCTTAAACACAGATTCGAACGCCAAAAAACAAACAGGTAACGTATCAGCAAGTGTACCATCAAAATCAAAAATTACAGCTTTTATCACAAACACATCCTCTTCTTTCCAATACATTACCTTTTCTATATAACATTATTATTTTCCTTCTAGACTTTACGACTTCTTTCCTGGTGATGAAAGTTGCTGTATTTTGGATCTTTAGGACCAATCAACACCAGCCCAAGAGGACTGCAACTTTCGTAACAGAACAATTTGGCCGAGGTGATACGTATCGTGCATCATGATATTGCTGAGTAATCGCTCAATCGAGTACCTGTCAGCAGCGTACGGAGCTTTTAACTTTTCATCGTCAAGTTCAGCAATGACCGTTTTTAATTGATTCATAACTTTATTAAGGCGCTCCACTGTCCGTGCCCACTCAATTTCGTCTTCCGGATCCCCCGAATTTGCAAAGGTTTCTTCATTATCTTCTGCCTTATGCGAATTCTCAGTGCCCTTAATTCGATGTATTACATCTTCATTCCAAAATATCAAGTGGTTGACAATCTGCCAAATCGAATTGCTGATTCCTGAACTTGTCCATGCTGCCTCTGCCGCGATGACTCCTTGAAGCGCCTGATCCATGGATGCAAACCATTCATTCTCATGGTAATGCATGTCGAGTTGTTCTAAAAAGATTTTGGTTACAACTTGCATACTAGCAATCTCCTCCCTCAAGTGTAGTTTTTTAAAGGACTATCTTCGTTTTAGCCTGTCAGTCATGTAACGAAAAAATTTCTCAATAAAATTCCATCCTTTTTATTTTGAGAATACAACAAAACCACATTACTATGACTTATTCGGCTGAACCAGCTAATATTCCTTCATCATGCCAAATAACCAATTATTAATATCAAGTTCCATTTCTATTTTTGCCAAAACTATGATGATCATTTTTATAGATTTAGAAAATAGGTTTTTTAAAAAACGTGTCTCTTTTTGATATTCTTTGTCGAATGGGTTTTTTCTCTCTTTTTTCAGGAGAAAGAAGCAAAGTGAAAATTTTACTTTTTATATGATTGGAGCGATTTATGTAAAATGGAAAATTCTTTATCTAGAACTAAAATTTTGTGTTGTAGAATTAAGATTTTGAGAAAAAGGTTGATTTCTTTTGGAGAATTAAAAGGTTTAACTCATCCGGAAACAGTAAAATGCAGTGAAAAGTTGGATCGACTGATTTTCAAATATATCAAATCACAAGTAAATTTATAAATTACTTTTATTGGTTATCCTACATATTGAGACATAGTAATTCATCCCCTAGAACGGATTATTTTCTCATAGGGCAAGAGTCTAAATCCACAGAGACCTTGCCCTACTTTCATACCAAATTCTCCTTAACGCAGCTAACTTCGTTTTTTAATTTTGCAAATTCACAAAGATGCTCTCCAATTCAATTGCTGATCATATGCTTTTTTTGGCAAGGCCGCTGTTTTATTGTATACTCAAACCGTTTGTAGTAAGGAATTCAACAATAAAAGGTTTCGTTATTTCTGTAGCCACTCACTCGTTTTAATCACACATTTAAAATGACTTTTATAGTAAAATATTAGTACTAAAAAAAGGAGCCTCACACTTATGAATATTTTGGTTTTTGGTGCAACTGGACGAGTTGGTAGTCAGATCGTTCCTTTTGCTCTTCACGACAGACATCATGTAACTGTATTAGTTCGCACTCCAGAGAAGGTCCAAATAAACAATGAAAATTTAACTATTATTCAAGGGAATGTTTTAAATAAAGAGGATATAGTACAGGCAATGCAGGGGATTGATGTGGTAATCAGTGCATTAAATACTGATGGCACAACCACTTTATCAGAAAGTATGCCTCTAATTATTGAAGCAATGGAAAGCGAAGGTATCAATCGAATAATAACAGTAGGAACTGCGGGTATTCTGCAAAGCAGAGTTACACCAGCTATTCTCCGTTATCAATCAAGTGAATCAAAGCGGAAGTCAACTCGTGCAGCGGTAGAACATCATAAAATTTACGATTTACTCAAACAATCTAACCTTGAATGGACTATTGTCTGTCCTACTTACTTGCCGAATGGAAAACGGAGAGGCAACTATCGAATAGGCAATGACTTTTTGCCAGAGGGTGGATTTGAAATATCTGTACAGGATACTGCAGAATTTACTTATAAGCAAATAAGTACAAACGAGTATAAAAAATCGCGTGTAGGAATTTCATATTAGTATTACTTATACTTCTATTCATAGGAAAAGATTCTTCTGGAAATTATAATTAAAAACTAACCATACATAAATTTCCTTTAGATAAGAAAAGTTATAATCACTAATTCTTTTTCCTAGGAGCATAAGAAATGCCATTTAAGCAAGGATTAACCCAGTCAGAAAAGGCTTATAATCAACTTACTGATACCAGTTCCCTATTTGCAAAAATAGTGAAAGAAGATTTTCTATTTACCTGGCAGTGGTGGTTTGGTATCGCCCTCTTTGTGATCCCATGGATTGCATGGTTTTTTTTAAGAAAAAAAGAAAGCACGGGGCGTCTTCTTTTAGGAGGATTAATGACAATCATCTTATCTCTTACAATAGATCTTGCGGCATTATCGACAGGTCTTTGGTCATATCCAATGGTCATAGTTCCAGTAGCTCCATTTTTATTTTTACCCTATCACTTCTCTTTAGCTCCTGTAGGGGTCATGTTTGCATTACAGATCAAACCAAATATGAATTCTCTTTTTAAAGGAGTGATTTTTTCTGCCGCTGCAGCTTTCCTGGGTATGAACTTCTTTAGGATCATTGGCTTTTATAATCCTAAACATTGGTCAAGCTGGTATGATTTTTGTATATTTTTACTTCTTTATTATGTCGCGTATTTCCTCGTTAAACTGGAGAGCTTTAAGAAAATGCATACTTAAAAAGGAAGCATTGTTCAGCTTCCTTTTTCTCTCTTTTTATAAACCAAAACATCCTTTTTCATTGAGTTTATTAACAACCTGATATTAACATATTTATCCATCACGGTTTCCGGATTTATTGGTTACACTGTTATCCAGTTGATGGAAAACTAAGCTCCAATGGTGGTTATTAGTTGCACAATTAACCATTTTCTGAGATTTAAGTGCTCAAATACTGCTTATTGGTAACACAATTCTCCAGTTCCTGGAATTCGAGTGCTCAATACTGCTTATTGGTTACTCTTTTTATTAGATCTCTGTAATAGATGTGCTCCAAGGCCATTATTTCTCCAATAAAAAACTCATCAAAATTGACGAGTTTTTTTCCTGCTTTATCGCTGTTCTACAGTTTAATAATAAAACACCTTTTACTCAACCCAGCGGCTTACTCACCTACCATACCGTCCTTATCAGCATCGTGCATATAGGGATATAACCAATGATCACTTGTTATTGGCATTCTGAACCCCGCTGCTTTTGCTTCTTTAATCGTTACCTGTCCATTACCGTCAGTATCAACACTGGAAATATCATTGTTTGTGTTTGGACTAGTTGAGTCGGACTGCTCACTGCCTGTTAAACCAAGTGATGCGTTTACTTCATCTGGGTTCAGATTATCAAATTTATCAATGATCTTGTTGCCTTTTAAAATATAGGTGTACTGATAACTCGATGGTATCTGCGTTTCTGTATCAGGATATGTGATAATTGCTTCAAAATTAGTGGCTCCACCCGCGCTGCGGATCACTTTTTCCATGTAAGCCTGATCACCATGACGGTTGAGGGTACTTTCTTGTGGGGTAATATTATATGCATTCGATACCCCTCCGAGAGAATCAGCAATGATATGCCCTTCATCTAATATATCACTTTCGACACCAGGAACCTTGGCCTCATCTGCGTAGTATCTGCCAGAGGATAATACAGGTTCGTTAAGGTCATCTTGCAGTTTTATTTCGTCTGCGATGACACGTACCAGTTGTCCGTACTCATTCGTAAATGCCCAATATTCACGATCCCCAAAACCAATGTCAACGACGACGTTTGGTTCACGATCTCCAGACATATCACCGCCATCTACTTCAATAAGTTTGTATCCTGGGAACAGTTCACCATTTACCTCGGTTTGTGTTTCCTCTACTCCTGGTTCATCTACATCCGTAGTGTTCGTTTCTTCTTTTTCACTATTTTCGTTCGTATTAACAGTAGTTACTTCTTGTGGATCTGTATCTCGATCCGTAATCGATTCATCATCTACACTGGTACAACCAACCAAAGAGATAATCGTCAAAAGTAAAATTAAATTGTTCAATTTCTTTTTCATTTTAAGACTCTCCTAAAATAGTTTCCGAGTACCTTTTATTGAGGTCTCGGAACATTAACCTTGTTAGCCTATTGATAATAGTAAATTCCAATATTAACATTATATCAGAGGATAGCGTGTTCAAAGTTTTTTTAATCTAAAATTTAATCCCTTCTCATATTATGAGAAGGGATATTATTTATCCAAATCTTTAATCTACTCTGAGTAAAATATTATCTTTCACAAGCAAAATCATTTTTATCTCAAACCATTTCATGTTGATAAGCTGGGTGATCAGAAGGTACTCCATTCGGATATTTCTTCCTGAGTTCAGTTTAATTGGCAAAGACTTCTGGTCCTCCACTTGAAGCTGGTTCTGCCTTTGCTTTTAAATCTGCTTCTGCCTTCGCTTTAGACTCTGCCCCCGCCTTTGCTTTGTACTCAGAACTCTTTTCCTCATTCTTTACTGCTGCTTTTGGGCATGTCACGCTTTCAGATGAACAAGCAACTAAGCTGAAAATAAAAAATAAAACCCAAAAAACTAGTAAACTTTTCATCATAATATTTTTCCTCATTGAAACAGAGGTCAGACCCGCCTATTTTGTATACTTGTTCGCATAACTGGAAGCGACAAACGAATCAGGCTTGATTTGTGCTTCGAGCCCGATAGATTCGATGCGCTTAATCATTTCCTCCACATATATTCTCGTTTTATTTTTAGCCCCCAGGCCCAGGTCTAAATGCCCCACCATCTTGAAACTCGCTCCTTTCTCGACATATGGCAGCAACAGGTTGATCATTTGTTTTTGCTTATGGGAAGTGAACATGGAGGCGACTTCCTGCGTGAAGTTAGTCTCCAAGGAAATCTTCTCCTGTAAAGTTTCAATTTTCCTTGGTATATCAATCGAACGGTAGCATGCCCATACACCTTTGCCTTCTCGCTGTATGACAACCCCTGTGATAAAACGCGTGTACGAACTATGCACCTGAGAGTCAGTGCCAATGATCAATCTATGGGTCCCATTTGGCTGCACTTTAATGAATGACAGGATATGCTGGAAGACCTCTTCAAAATCCATGTTCCGCTTTGACAAATTCTGAAAACCTTTTTGAAGTTTCATATCATTCACCTGCAATTCGGGGAAAGGATTTACTCATTTATATGCTGCGATAAAGTTGGTTATCAGCATTTCTGCTTCTTTCTCAAGCAATTGAATGATGAAGCGTGCCATTAGGCTGCTTTTCTGTTTATCAAAAATTGGATAACAAAGAACTTCAGGCTGTAACTAAAGAATCTGGTGTGCAAATGGCTCCGTAAAGTACAGGGGCCTTTAGTTTGGTTCTAAATGCTGTACTCAATCATTACCAATGCAGGGCGGGTCCTTTTTTTGCAGAAATATATAATATAAATGAATAGTCCATATATATATAAAAAGAGTTTCCGGGTGCAACCGGAAACTCAGGTGTACAGCAAGCTGCTTGAAGTGCAGGGCCACAAGTGTGAATAAGAAATGACCTACTCAAACAATGGCCGTTGCAGGGTAGGTCATTTTTATTTGTTTGCAGAAATACCTTTTGCGATTACGGCAATGACTAGAGTCTCAAAACTAATCCTCATGTTCATTGCTTCGTATGTTACCATCAGCGGCACCCCCTTTCCTAAGAAAGTGTGGAATGACCGCTGCCCACCCCGCAATTGCTGTACATAGATAATCATTAAACAAGAACACGTGTTAGCATATTAGGAACTTTGTCTATGTTCATTTGATCATTTCTTTACGCTTCTATTCAAGTTTGCCTCTATAAGTACCACTCCATATGAGAGGGCTAAATCTCCTTACCCCTTCTTTCGATTTCCGAAAGATAATAATAGACCAATGTTCTATCCTGTTTTATAGTGTAAGTATTAAGTAAATTCTAAAAACAGGAGGCTTTTTATATGGAATATCGTCGCTTAGGCAACACAGGGTTGAAAGTAAGTGAAATTAGTCTTGGAAGCTGGCTTACATATGGCGGATATGTGGAAGAGCAAAACGCTGTTGATTCGATTGATTTAGCGTATGAATCAGGTATCAATTTCTTTGATACGGCTAATGTCTATATCCGGGGCGAGGCTGAAAAAGTGGTCGGCAAAGCATTGTCCAAGTATCCTAGAAGTTCTTATGTGCTTGCAACAAAGGTTTTTGGCAAAATGGGTGATGGTCCGAACGATCAAGGGCTATCTCGCAAGCATATTATCGAGCAGTGTGATGCAAGCCTGAAGAGACTAGGCATGGATTACATTGATATATATTATTGCCATCGCTACCATCAGGAAACCCCGCTGGAGGAAACGTTGCGGGCTCTTGATGACATTGTGAGGCAGGGTAAAGTTCTATATCTTGGTGTAAGTGAATGGACAGCTGAACAAATTTCCGAAGCAGTCCATCTGGCGGATAAAAGGCTGCTGGACAGAATTGTTGTCAATCAGCCGAATTACAGCATGCTGCACCGTAATATTGAAAATGAGATCATTCCGGTCAGCGAAAAGCATGGAATCGGCCAGGTAGTATTCTCCCCACTAGCACAGGGCGCACTGACAGGGAAGTACTCAAAAGACCAGCTGGCACCAGAAGGAAGCCGTGCAGCACAGCAGAATACAAATATGTCCCACATCCTTACACCACAAAACCTTGATAAAGTGGAAAAGTTGAAATCCGTAGCAGCCAATGAAAACTTAACACTAGCTCAACTTTCCATTGCCTGGATTTTAAGACAGCCTAACGTATCAAGTGCTATTGTAGGTGCAAGCCGCCCGCAACAGTTGGAGGAAAATGTAAAAGCCTCCGGGGTAATATTATCAAACGACGTTCTGTTACGAATTACTGAAATTCTGAATGATTAATAAAAATAAACCAAAGGATTTGTTTTTACTCTGGAATCCTTTGGTTTATTCAATTGGATCCTTTCTGTTCAATCCTTAGCCAATCCTGTCCTAAGAGTATTAATACCATTCTCCACATAACCCTTTAAACAGGTCAGCATAAATACCCATCCTTCTTTATTGTCTAATAATTGAAAGGCTACCTCGTCATCATTTTCATTAAAGCCCTCTTCTTTCACTTCAATGAGTGTTCTCGCATGATCTAATTCCATCAAAGAAATTGTAACCAGATGCCCTTCTCCATTTGCATTCCAATTAAAGATAATTTTTTCATTCAACCGAACTTCTAATACCTTAATATCAATTTTCGCATTGTATTCATCATATCGAAGGGTAATCGTTTTACCTGTTTCCCACCTATCAGAACTCGAAGAGAACCAAAAATTACCGATCTTTTCAGGATCCACAAATGCTTCAAATACTTCGTTGACTGGTTTATTTATTATAAATTTTGTAAGGTTGTTCATTGATTCATCTTATCCTTTCTTCAATAATGATAAATAAAAGAGTATGCAATCCAACGATTCAGCACACCCTTTAACACAACTACAATATTCTAGGTCAAAATACACCATCTTTATTAGGGGAATTCTCCGGTATTGGCTGACCCACATCCCATAACTCGACGATCAAGCCGTTATTAAAACGGAAAATATGTATAACAGATACCCCAAGTTCATCTTGCTGTTGCTTAATATGTGAGTGAACCGCAACAATATCTCCCTCTTCTATGACACGTTTTACTTCAAGGATTTTGTTAGGATTCTTTATAGCGTTTTCTTCCATTGCGGCCATAAGCGAGTCAGCATCCCCTGGAAAAAAGGGGTTATGATGACGGAATTCCGGACTAATGTATTGATGGTATGCCTCGTGCACTTCTCCTGAAGCAACCATTTGCAAAAAGGACCGAGCCTTTTCTTTTAAAGAATTTTCCATTGTAAATCCTCCCTTCTATTTGTACAAGCTAAATTATCTACCGACCAACCCTCTGCAGTGCTTGCTGCAATGTGTTAAAGGTTCTGATCCCTTTTAAATCCATGCCAAGCTGGACAGATGTCATTGCGACTTCCGGTTTAATTCCTGATAAAACCGTTTCGATGCCAAGAAGCGATGACACCTGAATGATTGAATAAATTTGCTGTGCTACCATTGTATCAACAACGGGGACACCGGATAAATCAATATATAGCCTGTCCACTTTCTGCTCTGAACATTTGCCTGGAACAGTGTCCAATATCTTTTTTGCCCTTTCGGTATCAATATCCCCTATTAGCGGCAGAACAGCACTCGCATCGCCTAACGGAATAATCGGCGCACCTAATTCAGTGATTAAATCATGTTGAGCTTTCATCCGATCTCGTGTAATAAGATAGTACCTTTTTGAAAATTCTTGGATCAACAAATCAAATGCTGAATGAATGGAATGATTCCACTTTAGTATATGCTGCTTGGTAATGGCTTCTCCCTGTTCAGATACAAACGAGTCTAAAAAAACCATTATGACTTCCCGAAAGCGATGAACAGCTTCAAGAACTTCATAAATAGGAGTTCCCAAATCTGCCCGACTATGCGCCACCATGGTTGCCCATTGCTCAAGATTTGCTTGATATTCTTTCTTATCATCCAGTAAAGAGCTGGCAATGGTTTTTGTAGTCAACGCATTCTGCTCCCTCAAAAGCAATTCGTACTTTTGATCAGCATCAGCCGAATAGATGGAGTCTGATCTCTTTTCTCTCATCTTTAACCATTGATCAGCTAGTGTCGTTTTATTCTCCATCAGCGCTTTGTAAAATGTTTCATTCCAATTTTTTGTCATGGTAACTCCTTTTTTTTTTCATTAATTTCATAAATTAATGTCAATGTGTCCATTTTCTTAGATTAAAAGTTTTGTTTTAAAAGGGCCTATCAATTCTTGGTTTTGTGGAACTTAGTAATATTCAATTATATAAGGGTCCTTATTCGAATTTTTAGGGAATATGTGAATAATATAGATTTTACTAGATAAGGTAATCGGTGTCTAATTAACCTGAATGTAATAAAATACACACGCACAGTGTCTGAATAAGAGTAAATAAAGAAAGGCTGAAATCTTTACTGCTAGGTTCAGTCTTTAATTGCTTATTCTCCAAATGGAATATATCCTACTTCTTCAACAAGGAATTGTCCCTGGGGTCCCTGCATCCATTCAAGCATAGGCTGGATTGTTTTTTTCGGATTGTCTTTTACTGAAATTGCATACAGATTGACGACATAAGGATAGGTACCGTTCGCAATATTTTCTTTTGATGGCTCAACACCATCAAGAGAGAGTAGCTTGATTTTTTCATTGGGATTCATACCTGTCGCAAAAAAACGGAATGAGTAGCCTAATGAATGATTATAGTTCCGATAGTTTGCCACTTCCTCCATCAGGTCTCCCATCCCTGCTACCTCTTCTTTCAAAGCTGGCATTAAAGGCGCATCCCCCATGAATTTTCCCATGATCGTCTGGCTGCCGGAGTCAGCTGGCCGCTGGAACGCAAGGATTTTCTCATCCATGCCGCCTATTTCACTCCAGTTGGTGATTCTGCCAGAATAAATCGAGCGGATCATTTCTGATGACAAATCATTTATCGGATTTTTTTCATTCACGAAGAAGACAAACGCTTCCTTCCCAATCGGAGTTAGAACGAGTTCTTTCCCTTTGCTTTCAGCCCGGCTTTGCTGGGCTGCAGATGGCTGGGCACCGAAAAAGATATCCACCTCACCGGATAGAAGTCTTTCATACGCATAAATGGTATTTGTAAAACTCACAATCTCCTCACCAGTCGGAAGTGTGGACTGGACAGAAATATTTTTATATGTGGCATTTGCGAAGGCTGAATAAACTGGGAAAGCAGCTTCTGCGCCATCAAGCACTGGCATGTCATTACGTTTTTCAACGGTGAAACTTGCTGGTTCATCAAGCTTAGGAAGCTTGTTCTTGGGATTGCTCACAGTATAAGGCTCAAGATCTACACTTGAAAAGCCATCCCCATACTCGAAGCCATATGACGGTGGTAAAACATACTTGGCCCTCTCCATGTAAATTGCACCACTGATGGCAAAGAAGACAAGGAGGATAGCAATACCTCCGCTCATGTAGAACTTACTGATTGCAACCTTTGTACTTTTCCGCCTTTCGGCGATGACAAAACCCACCAACAAGAAGAGAAAATAAGCAAATGGGACAGCAAACGCAAACAGAAATTTACCCATCATGGCAGAAATAAAAGTATTGGGCAGAAATGGGAAAAGTGCGAATACGAAAAGAGCCCAAATATTATGGCCGAAGAAACCTTTTGATCCGATCATCCCAATAGTAGCTAGTAAAACTGTTATAAAAAGCGGGAAATAAATAGGAAAGTACCGTCCATAAAAAGTCGCAGCATAGACCCTTTTCCCATGATAAATGCCAGTTGCAAATGCGGTGATTGATACAATCAAAAGCAGAACTGGCGGTCCAAATTTATCAACCGGTAATACAGCAAGGCCCAAAAAAGATAGAAAAAGCGGGACAACCAGAAAATAGACAATCAAGAAACCAGAATCTTTTTTCATTTCCCCACACCCCAATTCATTTTAGTGTAATTTTACACTAAATAAACAATTTGGTAAATAAGGGAATGACTAGAGATACTATTTTTTTATAAAATAAGGCAAAACCAATTACATTGATTTTGCCTGTTTTGTTTCATTGCACTTAATTATAAGCCTTCACGATTTCTATAAAGAATTTGATGGCAATCGGCAAGGCGTCTTCATCGATATCAAACCTAGGATGATGATGAGGATAAGCGCTTCTTTCGCCGCCCATTCCGACGAATACGAATGCTCCCGGTTTATGAAGCAAGTAATGCGAAAAATCCTCTGCTCCCATACCCGGCTGGACAAGCTCGAAATGGTCATCACCATAAGCAGATTTGATGACTTGTTCGACAAAACGGCTTTGTTTTACATCGTTCACCAGTGGAGGTGTCCCCAAAATGAAATCGACTTTTCCCTTTGCTCCGAATGCCGAACAGATTCCCTCGGTTAGCTTTTCAATCTGTGAACGCATCGTCTGGACTGCTTCATGTGTCAAACCTCGAACGGTTCCATGAAGCGAGGCCGAACCAGGGATAATATTATAGGTAGAACCGGCTTCGATTTTTCCGATTGTAATAACGCCCGGCGTAATGGGGTTCAGCTTCCTGCTGACAATTCCATGCAGTGCCTGCATGAGATGAGAGGCGACATAAATCGGATCCACCGTTTCATGCGGTGATGCCCCGTGTCCTCCAGAGCCCTCAATCGTAATTTCAAAATCATCGCAGGAAGCCATTTGCGGCCCATGTGCCAGACCAAGCATTCCTGTTTTCATGCCTTGCCATAAATGAAGACCGAATATCGCGTCAACCCCCTCCAGCACTCCCTGATTGACCAGATATTCAGCGCCACTTGGTGTGATTTCCTCAGATGACTGAAAAATAAGCAGTATATTATGGTCTACTTCCTGCCTGTTATTAGCTATCCATTCCGCTACTGCAAGCAGCACGGCCGTATGACCATCATGCCCGCATGTATGTGCCACGCCAGGATTCTTTGATAGATGCGGTTTATCCCCTTCTTCCTGCATCGGCAAAGCATCAATATCTGCCCTTAATGCGAGCGTCTTTTCTCCAGTTTTTCCCTTTAAAATACCAACAACACTTGGTGGCTCGAAGTCCAATATCTCAATCCCCAAAGCTTCAAGTCTATTTCGGATGTATTCACTAGTTTCATATTCCTCACCGGATAGCTCCGGATGCTGATGAAGATAACGGCGGTCCTCTACGGCCTGCTTTATTAGGTGATCCGATATGTATGTCAAACCTTTTGTCCCCCTATGTAGCTAATTCTACTGATTTATAAATATACAAAACAATAATGTAATTATACATCTTTGTTTATAAAAATTGAATAGGAAAACCTATTAGATCTGCACGCTATTGGTGATGGATGTTCCTACTTCGGACAATTTCTTGCTCCTGCACNGGNNTTTNGTCCGAAGTCGTCCTNGGTTCGGACANTTTTNCGCTTCAATCCTGTCCTTTTGTCTGAAGTTGACCCTACTTCGGACATTTCCTTGCTCTTGCACCGGTATTTTGTCCGAAGTTGTCCCTGGTTCGGACATTTTTATGCTTTAATCCTATCTTTTTGTCTGAAGATGACCTTAGTTCAGACAAATCCTTGCCCCTTCTCAAGCATTTTGTCCGAAGCCGCGTGATGTTCGGACAGTTATTTCCACCATTATTTTGTCCGATCCTTCGCTTGGTCCCTCTGTAAGTCTTCTGCCAGCAACAGAAAAAGACGACAGTTACCGCCTGTCGCCTGATTGAAATTAGATCTTTACAATGTGAAACTATCAATCTGTTTATTCGTTTCTTCCAGTTTTATGTCCACTTTGCTTGCTTCTTTTATGTGTTGCTGAATCAGGTCGTTTACCTGGTCGAACAGTATTTTCGTCTGGGTTAGTTCGGCCATGACCTGGTTGGAGCTGTCCTTTTGATGCTCGATTTCGACGATGACTTCTCCAACTTCTGTCACTACTTTCTGGATGACCGAAGATATGTATTCCATTTCAGCTGATGCATTCTTGCTCAAATCAATGCTCTGGTGAATCAATTTTGCACTGGATGTTGCCGAATCCATGGTTTCGCCGATTTCTTTCTGGATATTGGCTGTGAGCACGCCGATATCATTCGTGCTTTTAGCTGTATTCTCGGCAAGCTTGCGCACCTCTTCAGCGACTACGGCAAACCCCTTTCCGTGTTCACCAGCCCTCGCTGCTTCAATCGACGCATTTAAAGCAAGAAGATTTGTCTGGTCGGCAATTTCCTTTATGACCTGGACAATCATTTCAATTTCCTTCGAGCGTTCATTGAGTTTCTTCATATTCTGGAATGCCTGATCAGAAATTTCTCCAACCCGATTAATCAGCTGTTCGACCTGCCGGACCATTTCGCCACCTTCAGCTGATTTTGTAACCATCTCATTTGATGAACTGATCAAGCCATGGCCATTGCTGGCAAGTCCTGTTGCATGATGGACAGAATCCTGGCTAATCTCATTCACTTTATCAAAGTGCGTTTTAATTTGCCCGACCATATTTCCTAAAACATAATGCTGATCATTAACCAGTTCATGCTGGGAAATCGTGTTCCCTAGTTCAAGAGCAAATTTTTCCATAAAAGTCTGGAAAAATGCTTCTTTTTCACCAAATTGCTCGTATAATTCATTCACCTTATCTTGTAGTGCCTGTTTTTCTCCTTCAGCTACCTTTAACCGTTTCAATGTTGTCAGCATTCTACCTTACCACGCTTTCTCCCTATTTGCATGAAAATTATAGCAATAACGAGAACTGTTCGGTGTGATATTTATCACAGTCATCTACAAGAACTTAAAACCGGCTACTATTCTAGTAACCGGCCAAAAATTTGGGACCAATGATAAACAGCCCTTATAATTTATGATCCAACTGCCTGCCAATAAACTCCTTAAATGCCCTGATTGGTTTCTTTTGCGAAGCGCTTCTCCACTTCACGTATTCTAGCGCTAGAAGACAAATTATCAGCCAGAATCCTCCAGCGAGATAACCGGCAATGACATCGCTCGGATAATGCGCCCCAAGATAAATCCTGCTGGTCCCGATTAGAATAGTCATTAGTCCACATAGGTAAAAAGCGGTCCATTTGATTGGTTTTTTCAAGTTAGAGCGAAGAATCAGATAGCCGAGGAATCCGTAAAAAAGAAAGGAACCCATTGAGTGGCCGCTTGGAAAACTGTAACCGACAGCGTCTATCGCCTCGTTGATGGAAGGACGTTCCCTGCCAAAAGAAATTTTCAGTATTTTGGTCAGCAAACCGCCTCCGCCAATGGTAATGATAAAAAATATTATGCTCCATTTGTCTTTCTTCTTTGTCCATAAAAATGAAAGAGTGACTAAAGAGAAAAAAGACAGGAACCAAATCGAGCCCGATTCAGTGATCCAAAACATGATTACATCAACCACATTATTGGAGAACTGGTTGAAAAATCCGATAATCCTATCATCAAAACTTTCCACCTCAGACTCGAGCATTTCCTCCGCCAATTGTGCGAATAAATAAAGAAAAGCGATGGATATACCCATACCTGCGGCGACCAGAAAGGCCGGAAGTAGGGTATTTTTCGCTTTTGTTTTTTTGTTGTCATTCATTTAATTTGTTCCCTCCAATCTACATAATAGAATTTCCCTTTTTAAAATAAACTCAAACAAAAAAACGACAGTCCCCTGACTGCCGTTCGCTCTTCCTATTGTTTTCCGTAAGCCAAGATCGCCTGCTGCACAGTTCCATAAGTGTCCAATTTGGAAAAATCGATGCCGGTATTGATGACATCAATTGCGAGGTCTGCCCGGATACCGGTTAGCATCGTTTTGATTCCGATCAATTTAAGGACTTTATGGATATTGAAGATTCGTGCTGCAATTTCTCCGTCGATCGTCGCGATTCCGGAAAAATCGATGATCAGCGTCTTGATTCTCAATTCACTTATTTTAGGGATTACATGGGTCATAATATAGTCGCTTCGCTCATAATCGAATTCACCGATCAGCGGCAGGATCGCCATTCCTTTCTCAATTGGCACGATTGGCGATGATAGCTCTGAGATGATTTGTTCGTTCTTTTTGTTCACATCCCTTGCCTGTCTTTCACGCTCGATGATTGTCTCAGTGATGCTGAGATCCAGCAGGTAACTAAGACGGTTATTGACGTAGACGACATCTTCAGTCGAAAGTCCTTCAGCCACTGAAACCTTCGTCAGCATTTCCATCAACTGCAGGCGTGTTTCCGCATAAGGTTTAATGATGCTCTCCAGTTTTTGGGATGCGTACTGAAATTGCTTATGCTTCTGATGTTTTTCTCGGTGCCATTGAATGAACCTCTCTGTCACCATCTCTTTTGAAAGATTAAGTGTCTCTCCCAGAAACCCCAAGAATTCTGTGTTTGTCTTTATCGACTCAGAAACTATTTCTTCAGGCAGTTCTATGTCTAATTTTTTCAGGTTATAATCAGTAATTTCCTTGCTGATATTTCCAGCATTTTCTATAAGGTATCGGGAAAATCTTTCAATCAGGTTCACTATGTCAGCTCCTAGTAATTTGTCCGTTTTTTCTTTTAAAGATTATACCATGTTTTCCTCGTTTAATAATAATTTCAACCCAGCAAAGATGATAATTTTAAAGAAGACAAAAAATACGGCAGTGTCGCGGCTGCCGTAAAATGAATCACTTATATAGTTTTCCCTATAATAATTCTGCTTTTTTCCGCTGGCCTGCAGGTACAGCAGGTGCTTTTTCTCCTCTTCCTTCACTCCATTTAAAAACAATCACACCTGCTAAAATGATGAGCACGCCAATCAATTGTTTTTCGGTAAAAGGAACTTTTTCTAGCCCCATCCAGCCAAGTGAATCCCATAAAACTGCGAATCCAAGCTGTGATGTCAACACGATGGCAATCGCGAAGGTCGGTCCCAAATACCTGATGGCCTGCACGATTCCAGCGATTACACCGATTCCGAGAATGCCGCTGAACCAATACCACCATTGCATACTGGCAAAATTAAAAAGACTTCCGCCTTCGAAAAATAACCCTAAGATTAAGGAGGCTATACTACCCAGGCCCAGCACTAAAGTTGTGGTCGCCCAGGATCCAGCTTTTTCATTGACCTTGCTGTTGAAAATATTTTGCAGGCCGACAAGTGCTCCAGCGATTATCGCGGAAATTAATCCTACTAACATTACATGTCCTCCCATTTTTCACTCATAAAGATTTTCCTTTGCTGCCAGCTTGAGTCCTTCTAGGTCTTTAATCAGGATCGTCCCTTTATTTCGTTCAACGAGCCCGGCCGCGCAGAATTGTTTGATGACCCGATTAAGGTGCCTGTAGCTCGTTCCAATTAGATTCGCTATATCAGTAAGATTGGATGTGCTGACATTTCCATTCACCAGTGCGTCATTTTCATCATAGGCGACAGATACAAGATAGCTCGCTAACCTCGTCTCTACCGGATATAAAATATTATGGCGCATGAATTGTGATTTGATATAGAACTTCCGCGTTATTATTTCAAGTAAAAATTGCATAAAAGGAGGATGATTTTTCAAGTGTTGTCGGGCAGCACTTTGCTTTACTCCAATCATGATGACCGGCGAAACAGCTTCCACTGTATTAATGGTGTCGATTTCCTGGACATATTCAATATCCCCAATCACTTCTAGAGGCGTTTTAAACGATAAAATCAATGTCTTCCCCTCTTCAGAAGTGGTGTAGATCTTCACCTTTCCTTTTATAAGGATATATAAAAACTCAGCAGCATCACCCTGCGAGCAAATCAGTTCCCCTTTATTAAAGTGGTACAGTGATAAATAAGGAAGGATTTCTTCATTGAACAAAGGAGCAATCTCTCCGGACTGCAAAAAGTCTTCAAGTTGTTCAGCAGCATTCATTTCCCTATCTCCAATCATTAAGAACCGAGAATCAACACGCCAACTACCATCATCGTGATACCAATTAGCTGAGACATCTTCATTCTTTGCTTTTTCACATCAAACCATCCATTCTTGTCAATCATGACTGTCATGCCAAGCTGGGAAATCAGCATTGCTGAGACGGTCAGTGTGACACCGATAAAATGGATTGCCGTAACGTTCCCGAATACGACTATCGCTCCAAATGTACCGCCAATTAAATAAAGGGGACGGACTTTCGAAAACCCCGCAAAATTGCCTTTTCCAGAAACCAATAAAATAACCAACGCCAATAAAAACCCTGCAAATTGGGTAATCGTAGCCGTTTGCCATGTGCCGATATCCTGGCTGATTCTTGAATTCGCTACCCCTTGCAAGGTGATGAATGCTCCTCCTAAAACCGCAAAAATAACACCCTTCATTGCTTCTCTCCTCAATCCTAATGTATATGTCCATTAAAAGACAGAATAGAGAATTCAGGAAGGACATATGTCCTAAAATTTTAATTTTAGAGAAAAAAAAAGCTGGAACAGACTCAAGATCTCCTGTTCAGCCTTTTATTATCATTTCTTTTTCACCAATTCATACCCATTCTGCTGGATGGCATATTCAACACCCTGCTGCATGCTGGAGAAGGATTGGATTCCCTCGAGATTCACGTTTGAATTCAAAATTTGAACGCTTAATTCAGATGACACACCCACAATGAAGCATTGGCCTCCAATCAATCGGATTGCCTGAATCAACTTTTGAATTCCGTGGATTGAGTACGAATCTACACTTTTGATGCCTGTTAAATCAATTAACAGATATCTCGCCTTCAGTCTTTTGAGTTCAAAAAGTGATTTCTCCATTAGATTGCTGATTCGTTCTTCGTTGTATTTTCCGATTAGCGGCACGACGAGAATATCTTTTAGAACCGGGATGATGGGTGAGGACAGCTCTTGAACCATTGAGGACAACTCTTTTGTCCGCTCCTCTACCTTTTTTTCCAATTCCATGATGCTTTCTTGTTCTTTCTTTCTGGCTAATTCATGGATATTATGCGAAACTGTCACGTTCGAAGGGAAAATTTCCACTTCATCATAGTCATGACCTTCCAGCTGGCTTTTCGTCATTTTGTACCACATGTTCCGCTGGAAAAGTCCGCTGAAAATACCAGCCCAGTGGCTTGGCAGCAGGACTCCTGCCTTGTGTTTATCAGCGAGCTTGAAAATACGATGTTCCCAGCTGTTCCTGATTCTCACGACAGCACTTTTACTTTCATATGAATATTCATGAATTTCAAAGTTTCCCCATCCGGCGCTCTTGTATATATCACTATATTCATTTAAAAGTTCGACCACATCCGTCCTGCCCTCATAATACGAGCTTACTAGATGCCCCATTCGAAACCCTGTGACTTCATAGACGGTCTTAGACACATCATTTCCGGAGATTTCCTCTATCGTTTTCAGAAACAGCTCAATTGCAGAATCCCAGAAAAGCAAAGCAGGAGCTCCATCAAATGTCAGCTCCCCCTCCTGGTTATTCCAAATGAACTCATTTTTATTCACTTTTATCTCATAGTGGCAGTTCCCCATATTTCGACTCCCTTAATATTTGGCTTAGTATCATTCTATCTGAACAACCTGGAAGAATCCAGTAAACCAGGGATCTGTAAATGTTGTATATTCAACCCTAAGTAAAAATGCCGCATAGAAGCAGCCAATTAGAAAATGATTATGTAAACAACTTGGCGATAAGGATAAACAGGATGGCAAATGAAAAGAAACCAATCATGAAATACCCAAAATACCTTAAAGGCTTCGGTAACTTCTTGAGATCAACATTAGTTGGGTATCCTTCGATTTTACTCATGTGGTCCATAGCGTCATTAATAGGCTTTTTATCCGACATGTTAACCACTCCCTTATTCTCAAAGTTCTCTTCTACAATATTCGAGGTAGGATACGCTATTCCTCCTTTATTCCTCATCATCCCTTGCGTTTCTTTAAAGTCCTGCTAATGGGGCTTTTTCGAGCAGAGGATTAATCTGCCTGCGGCCGTTATCACTGCTCACTTTCCTTTTCGTGCTCAGCTTCTCTTTATCTGAGACCGTCAACATTGATCACTTCTCTTTTTAGGCTCAGCTTCTCTTTTCTGGGGCCGAAATCATTGTCCACATCACTTTTAGGGGCGACCCCTGCCCATAAGGAATACTAACTAAAAATATAGTAACTTAAAAGTTTTTCCATAAGTAAAAAGGGAAAATAAAGGAAGGTCTCTTTTTGCTGGTGTGTCAGCAAACCTTCTGATTTGATAGCATCTACCATTAAATAATCCACCCTTAAGTCTTTGAAGGACAAACCTGAAAGGGGTAAAATAGGGATACGATAACAAGAATGAGGAGTTCGGTATGTCAAAATTCAAAAAACAGCAGGAGCACTGGGAGAACAAGTATGATTCGCTCGATCTGAGAAAGCTGCTGACTATCCTGAAGGACAATCGCCGCGATATCCAGAGTAATCAGCAGCTTTATTATGATCCAGCTCGGGATCTGGAGGATATGGAAAAGTACTACAGGGGAGCGCAGGATTTGGATTTGTCCGGTCTTGCTCTTTTTTACAAGTTCCATACGATTGTATTCCAGTCACATAAAAATCAGCTGCCCTACTTCCTTGCCAAGGATTTGTATTTATACACATGGGTCGACCTATATCCGGATGGAACCGCGAAAAGCATCTACTCCAGCCAGAAGAAGGATCCAGGATCATTGCTGATTGAGGATAATGAAACATTGAGGGAAAAATACGATGAATTCAGAAGCCGATCACGTAAAATCCAGGTGCATGGATTTGATTCGATCAAGGAACTGAAGGTGTTTGAGGACCATTTTAAAATGAACACCGAGCATATCGTACCACAATCCTGGTTCGAAGGCGCTGAGCCGATGAAAGGTGATCTGCATCATCTGTTTGTCTGTGAACCGGATTGCAATATATCAAGATCGAATTTCCCTTTCGCGGACTTTGATTTTTACAATCCTGAGTCTGATCATGAACCAATCCAGAATAACTGCGGAGTCACAACTGGCTACGAGTTCGAGCCTGAACACGGGAAAGGAACTTCCGCGCGGGCGATGCTTTATTTTTTTCTCAGGTATCCTAAGAGAGTGAAGAACGAATTCAAAAAGAAGGTTAACATCCCGCTCCTGGTCCGGTGGAATGAAGAATATCCGCCAACCCTTTATGAAAAGCACCGGAACCAGGCGATCTTCTATATACAGGGCAACCGCAATCCGTTCATCGACTATCCTCAACTGGCCAAGAAAATCGTTTTTCCATGGTGATGAAAAAGGCTGAACCAGTTACATACTGATTCAGCCTTTTTTGTGTATAGTTAACAAGCTACCGGGATTCCTCAATCACCTCAAAAATCTTCCTCGTAGTCACAATTGAAGCAGGAAAGAGAATGACGATGGCAAAGAAAATTTGAAATATAAAAACGAGCAAGCCGTAAGGAAGGAAACTGGCTTCAATATACCAAAAGATATAATTAAAGAGTTTAATATAAATAATAAAGAAGATTGCCGATAAGAGAAAAAACACAATTTTCTTCGCCATGGATATCCTCTCCTCCGTTCGAAACCACTTATTAATATTTTAACAAGAAATTACAGTTTTACGGAGGCTCAATTTGCAGAAGCCTATTACTTGTTCCCGAAAAACGGGATCTTTTTAGCACGGGCAGATGTTGCTCCATCTTCTCCCCGTGAATCCTTGATCCGTTCAATCACGGGCACATAATAGTCCCCCTTATAACCGTCACCAGTGGATTCATCATATTTTTAATTCATTCCATCTATAATAGTCCCCCCCGCCTGAGTTAATTATTGGTAAAGTTAATACAGGTTAAATACTTACATACTTAAGATGTGCCCAATTCGACATAAATTTTTTTACGAAAAATGAAACCATAATAGCACCCACAAACGACATACTAGTGAAATTAACAAATGGAGGTTGCCCAGTTGAATGAGGAACAGAAATTACTAAATCAAATCCGGGCGGGAGATGGGGACGCGTTCAGCCACTTGGTGGAAAATCTTCTTTCCTCTGCCTACAGGACGGCTTATCTTATCCTGGGTTCGCGGGAGCTGGCAGAGGATGCTGTCCAGATTGCCCTGGAGGATTGTTATCTCAGCATTATGAGGGATGTGGAGATCCGCCATTTTAAAGCCTGGTTTTACCGCCTAGTCTATACCCGATCGATTGATGTTTATCGGAAGCAAAAAAGGAATCAGTTTACGGATATCGAGGGGAATCCTGAAGCAATCACCAGAATGAAAACCGAGTCTGCTCAGGAAAAGGCTGTTGAAAAGGAAACGAGACAAGAAATGCTCCAACTAATCACTGACTTAAAAGAAGAGCAGCGAATTCCCCTGCTGCTGTTTTATTACGAGAACTTGTCTGTAAAAGAAATCAGCCTGATTCTCAATGAAAACAACAATACCGTTAAAACCAGGTTGGCCCGGGGCAGGAAAAAGCTTGGCGAGCTCATGAAGAAGGATCGACACTTTCAATTGGAGGAGAAGTCATATGGGATTTGATAAGGATGAATTGCAGACCCCTGTTTCGCTAGAAAAATTCGCAACAAATTTGCCTGGACGATTCGCTGTAGGAGAGTTTGAAGATGCAAGGATCGATCGTGTTGGACGTGAGCTTGAAGGGTTCAATAAAGCCCTTAAAAAGCAGTGGACTTTCTGGAAAAAGGCTGGTGTAACTACAGCCGCAATCGCAGCAGGCTTCCTGTTATTTGTCGGCTCAGGATTTGTTTCTCCGACGATGGCGAAGATGGTCTCGAAAATACCGCCGTTAAGCGTAATGTTTGCTAATCCCCACCAAGACCTGACAGAGCGGTTGACTCAAGCCTTGAAGAAAGAAGGATATCCTGTTAAGCAAGTGAACCAGTATGTTGGTGGCAAAAACGAAGGAATCACTGTGCAATTGGCTGCTTCTGAAAAGCAGGTAAAAGAAATGGAAGCAGGTGTGAAAAAAATCGGCCTTTCGATTGTCCAGGGTGACGAATTCAAAGGAACCAAGGTCGAAGACTATATTATAAAAGTAAGACAATACCACGAACCATCTGAAAAATGGAAACAAGAGCAAGCTGAAATGGATAAGGAAAGTGAAGAAGTTTTCGAAATCGTCCAGGCTGCGCTGAAGCCATTTGATTTTAAACATAGCATCGGTTTCAGCTCGGATTCGGTTGAGTTGGAGATCCCGAGCATAGAGAAGCAGGAAAAAGTGGATGAAATACAAAAGGCTGTGAAAGATTCCCTCGCCGCTAATGGCAAAAACCATATCGAGGTCAAGATCAGAAAATTCAACTTGGCCAAACGAGAACAATATGCACGGTGGAGTAACGCGGTCTCAGGAATTGGCCATGAATTTATGACGTATAAAAAATATAAAGTATCAGGCGTTGGATATAAGAGCAGCGATGGTTTAATGACCATTTTCATCACAATGAAATTGAAGAGCACGGACGAAGGAGCAGCCGACCATGCTACCGACCTTTACACAATGGCCGAGGAATTTATCAAGTCTGATGAGATATGGCCACTTGTAAAGCAAGATCCATATAAAATTGTGGTAAGAACAAAGGATAAGAAAGAATTCACGATCGAGGACGGACAGAAACTGTTTAAATAACACTAAAGGCAAAGGGTAATTTCCCTTTGCTTCTTTTTATGTGCTGATCCCCTTTACACTTGGGGCAATCTTATTTGAATTTCGTGTAATTTTTTCATTTTGATACATTGAATATAAAGTTTTAGCAGACCTTATCATAGAGAAATAGGACCTTGTTGCAAACAAATTGTTTGGCTTGTATGCAATCTTGAATCATAATGAAAACTGCTTGTTTATTAATCGAGAAAAATTTTGAGGAGGAATGAAATCATGATCTCACTAAAAGGAAAAACAGCTATCGTTACTGGAGCAGGCAGAGGAATTGGACGTGCAGTTGCGATTGCTCTTGCCAAAGAAGGAGTCAATCTTGGATTGATTGGCCTGACGATGTCCAATCTTGAAAAACTCACTGAAGAGCTTGAGCAGTATGATGTGAACATTTCCGCTGCATCTGCGGATGTTTCTGAACTTGAAGCAGTTCAGCATGCCGTGGAACATATCCAATCAGACCTTGGTGCGATTGATATTTTGGTCAACAATGCAGGAATCGCAAAGTTCGGCGGTTTTATGGATTTATCCCCTGAAGAATGGGAAAAGATTGTCCGCGTCAACCTGATGGGTGTTTACAACCTGACAAGAGCGGTTTTACCTGAAATGATCGAACGAAAATCCGGAGACATTGTGAACATCTCTTCCACAGCAGGCCAAAAAGGAGCACCAGTCACTAGTGCTTATTCAGCTTCGAAATTCGCAGTCCTAGGATTGACAGAATCTCTGATGCTTGAAGTCAGGAAGCATAACGTCCGCGTAACGGCTTTGACTCCAAGTACCGTTGCAACCGATCTCGCAGTTGAAAGCAACCTGATCAGCGGAAACCCTGAAAATGTCATGCAGCCAGAAGATTTAGCCGACCTTCTAGTAGCAGGGTTGAAACTGCATCCAAGAGTGCTCGTGAAAACAGCTGGATTGTGGTCAACCAATCCGTAAGACTAGGAGACCATAAAAAGTCTGAAAATCACTGCTGATAATATTGAAAAATAAAAAATCGCTTAACGTCATTGTTAAGCGATTTTTGTTTATGGTTCATTTAAAGGTCTTGATTATATTGCTGCCTCACCCCGTAAGAACATCTTCCCTTGGATACTTAATTCTTGATTCAGTTGCATTTGCAAGTGAAAAAGCCATTGTCAATGGGCCTAACTTCCCTGCAAACATAACAAAAATAATCACTGCTTTTCCTATCATAGTAAGGGATCCTGTTATTCCCATAGACAATCCTACGGTTCCAAAAGCAGAAATAACCTCAAAAACGACTTGGATGAATGGAGCCTCTTCTGTAATATTTAAAATAAAAATCCCAAAACAAATTAAAAAAAGGGCGATTGTCGATATGGCCAAAGAGCGCAAAACAATCGTAAGGCTGATAGCCCTTTTTCCTAGAACTGTTTCTTCTTTACCCTTCAGAAAAGTAATGACAGAAAATAAAATGACCAAAAACGTTGTTAGTTTTATGCCTCCACCAGTAGAAGCACTACCTGCGCCTATGAACATTAGAATTAAAAACAAGAAAATTGTATCTTCCTGTAAAGCCGATATATCCAGGGAGTTAAATCCAGCAGTTCGCGGTGTTACTGCTTGAAAATAGGAAGCCCATAATTTATCTCCAAGTGAATTCAGACCCCCAAGTGTATTGGGGTTATGGTATTCCAGGACAAAAATAATAAACATGGCCACGAGGTTAATAATGAATGTACCTATAATCATCATTTTGGAGTGGAGGCTCAATTTACCGAAACTCTTTTTCCTCCACATGTCAGCTAAAACCGTAAATCCAATTCCCCCTATGATAAACAGGAAAGTAATCACGATATTGATGATCGGATCACCCACGAATCCCATCAAACTGTCGGACCATAATGCAAAACCGGCATTGTTAAACGCTGAAATTGAATGAAAAAAACTATAATAAAGTCCTTTGGCCCAACCAAATTGAGGCACCCAGCGGATAGCCAGCAGGAACATGGCAATTGTTTCAATCGTTAAGGAAAATATGAACAAATTCCTGACTAACAGGATGACCCCGCCGATGGATGTTTGATTTAATGCCTGCTGCACGACAATTCGCTGTTTAATGCCAATTTTCTTGCCTAATACCATATAAATTAGGATTGCAAAAGACATGATCCCCAATCCTCCCAATTGGATAAGGGAGACAATCACTATTTCACCGAATAGAGTAAAAGTTGATTCGGTATCAACAACAGCCAGACCAGTCACCGTCATGGCTGAGGTAGCTGTGAACAAAGCATTCAGCCAGGTAATGGAGTCTTCCGTTGCAAAAGGCAATTTCAACAAAATGGTTCCTAAGGTTATAAACACAGCAAAGACTAAAACAAGTAACTGGGAAGGATTCAGGTTAATAACGCTTTTTTTCACCTATACCCCTTCTCTCTCGAAACGGTTTATATCCGAGTTGTGGCCCATCACGATCAAAACGTCTCCCATTGAAATGACTTCATCTGCAGGTGGCGAAACAATGATTTCTTGCCCCCTTAGAATGCCAACGATGTTGCATCCATATTTCGCCCTTATATCCAGGTCAGCTAATGACTTATTATGTATTTTTTTCGTAGCCACAATCTCCACCATGCTATACTTTTCCGACAACTCAATATAATCAATGATCTTATCTGAGACAATATGGTTTGCGATCCTTTTGGCCATATCCCGTTCAGGATGGATCACCCGGTCTGCACCCACTTTTTCAAGAACTTTTGCGTGATTATCATTATGTGCTTTAGCCCAAACCGTTGGTACACCCATTTCTTTTAAAATCAGGCATGTCAAAACGCTTGATTCAATATTTCCACCGAAAGAAACAAATACATGATCGATATTTTTAATCCCAACTTGTTTAAGACCTTCTTGATCAATACCGTTGAATTGTACGGCATGGGTTACATACTGTGCGTACTGATCGACTTTATCTTGATCAATGTCAATTGCTAAAACCTCAGCACCTAATTCATAGAACTCTTTTACAAGACTACCTCCAAAACGGCCTAAGCCCAAAACAGCGTATTGCTTTTTCATGTCAATTGCACATCCCTTCAACTTTAAAAAGACCATTCTTAATTAAGAATGGCCAATGGCGTTCATCAACCCTTCTCTCTAATGGACCTGCGGAGTTAGCTGTCGGATTAGGGACTGAGAGTATCCCTTCTTAGCTTTAAGAAGCTAAGATTCACCCCAAGATAAACAATGTTTATCAGAAATGGTTTCCCCGCTCAAAGATTCGGCAAAAAGGTCTTTATGGAAATAATATATAAAGGTACGCCTTTCATTTTCTTTTGTCAAATATTTATTGAACTTGACGTTTTAGACTGGTTGCCGAACCGGCACTCTTACTAGAATGACTGCTTTGATCTCGTTACTCAGTTAGTCTGTTCCTTCTGATAATCTCTGATTTCTAACAAAGTAGAATGAATATTATTTAATGCCACCAAAATAATGCCTAACATCGCAAAGGTTACGATTTCCTGTGTGATAAAGGAAATAACACCAAGAATAAATAAAAACAGTGTATTTTGCCAATCCTTCACTTTACACAACCACCAATCATAAAAAATATATAAAACTCTAACTTGATGATCAATAATTAAAACTCAAGTTTATCTTTATTCCTTCTCCTGAAAAGTATAAATAATAAAATCAATGAAATGATAAACATAATTGCAAAATACAAACTAAATAAACCAGGAATCACTGATGTCATACTATTTGAGTCTTGTGAAAACACGAAAAGTGAACTACAGCTGAATGCCAGTAAATGGACCAATGCCATAATGATAACCGCTTTTCGTGAATGATTGAGATTCGATTCCTGTAGACCTTTTATCTTTTTAGACAAATGAACGGTAAAAATTAATAAAGCCAGAGCATAAATCATCACCAGTACGTACAAAGGAATCATTGAAGGCGTGAGGTGAAGGTTGAAGATGTGCTCCGCAATCCCCTTTTCATCTAGCCAAAAAGCCAGGTGTGCCACAAATAGAACCATACAGACTCCTAGAAATTTCAATTCACTCATCACTATTTGAAAATACATATTCTTAGTTGACATAGCCACTCACTTTCAATCAATTTTTTCTTTTTCTAACATTCTTATATCAAAAATCAGCAATTGAAATGCTGAAAATGAAACTATTGGTAAAATGAATATAAGGTGATAAGAAATGGTGCTTCCGTAACTTGGGCCTCTACTAAAATATTAGCTGTACCCTCCATAATAATTGATATGAATAAAGCTAAAGTAATACTCAATACACCTTTTATTCCTTTTCGTTCAACATTACTTTCGCTTAAACACCCTACACAGATTTATAGCAATATAACGAGCAGTATTAAAACCATTGCTTCCTCTCCTTTTTCTAACTTCCTAACATCGCTCATCATTCTTATGTAAGCCATTTTAGCTCTATAAGAGTACCATTGAAGCGGAATGATACCCATATGCAGGCATTTNCACCGTCATAAGGGTACCTTTCTANCGGAATGATACCCTTATGCAAGCAATTTCACNTTCATAAGGGCACCTNCTNGCGGAATNATACCCTTATGCAGGCATTTCCACCGTCATAAGGGCAACTATAGATAATACGGATGTTTTTCAGGTACCTTTAAATTCCTCTTCTAAAATAGCAAATAGAAAATGATCTCTCCATTGTCCTTTTACCTTCAAATTTTTAATGAAATGCCCTTCTTGCCGGAAACCTATTCTCTTTAAAAGGTTGACTGAACCTGCATTTTCCACATCACATATGGCATATATCCTATGGATATCCATGTTATTAAACCCCAAATTTAATAATCCGTTGACAATTTCAATTCCGTATCCTTGTTTCCAATAATTTGAGTTAATGAAATATCCGATTTCTACTGTTTTAAAATCCTGGTCTTTTACCATGAACAAAGCATTTCCGATTACTTTTTTTGTCTCTTTTACCTCGACTCCTAAAACAAATATTTGTCTGTTTTCTTCGTGTTGAAAAGCAATCTGCTTTCTAAGGCTATGTAATGTTTGCTCTCGATTATTTGGGCCCCAAGTTAGGTATTTAACCACTTTTTCATCGGATTTAAATTCATAAATATCGTCAAAATCCTCTTCTCTAAGTTCCCTCAGGATAAGCCGGTTTGTTTCCACTGGTTGAACCCTAGTCATTCATATACGACCTCCACCAGAAAATTCATAAAAATAATCACCCTTATTTCTTCAAAAAGGTAGTCAATCATAGATTAATATAATGATGGTGGACGGTCAGCCATCGTATTTGTAAGAATTAAATAGAGCAGGATATTAGCGCCAGGCAAAAAAATGAATATTAACCTTACCGCTAAAGAAGATATACCATAATACTCAGCTATGCCACCACAGACGCCACTAATAGACTTATCAGTCGAAGACTTTCTTAATTTCCTTTTCAATTCAATCCCACCTTCAGTTTTTTGCAGCAAGCCAAAATTCAATGATTCGCTATAAAAGATGTCTTTAGTCAGCCTTTCTTTTGATTATCCCTGATCTCTAAAAGTGTAGAGTGAATATTATTAAGGGTCACCAAAATAATACCTAACATAGCAAAGGTTACGACTTCCTTAGTGATAAAGGAAATCACCCCAAGAATAAATAAATACAAGGTGTATTGCCAATTCTTCATTTGATCTTCCACCATTCCCAAAATTAATATTTACTTAAAGTTAACGATGATACCAGTACTCCTTACCCTTCAAGTAATTGCATATAATACAATTCATGCTCATTGTCCATCTCTACAAAAATAATCCCTGTCTCACCGTCATTTGTATCAAACAAAACGGTTCCTCTTGGTAATTTTGTAGACGAAAAATTTGCGAAAAACAGACTGGAGGTCGTGACTTTTTTAATTTCTCCAATCTTTTTTCCTTTTTGATGCCTATCCTTATTTTCCTCAAACCATTCCAGGTCGGTGACATTACTATATATAAATCCATCAAATTTCAGGATATCCGCATTGTCATTATGCTTGAGAACATCTCTTGCAGTCACTTTCCCGCCATCTCCACTGCAGCCAGTAAGTGAACCTATGATAATCAAAAGCCAAATCAATGATTTTTTTAACATATCTTCACGTCCTTTCAATAAATGCTCGTTTGACTCAGAAATACCCGTTTCCAGAACACATTCGGCATACTAAAGCCATTCCCGGGGTATACTCAAACAGATGCTCATACATTGGAGGTTTTACTAGTGAAAGAAAGCTCTTCAACTGAACGATATATGCCTGTGACTTCATCAATGAGCGGGATGATCCAGAATGGTGAAAATGGTGTTTACAGCCTTACTGTCCAGATCGTTAATGTTTGTTTTGTACGCATTTCTGAAAACCCTGGAGATTGGGTGCTGATAGACGCCGGGATGCCTAAATCCGCTGATAAAATCATCGACGCTGCCGAGGAACTTTTTGGTGAAGCAGCAAGGCCAAAAGCCATTATTTTAACGCATGGTCACTTCGACCATGTTGGCGCCATCATCGACTTGATTGAGCACTGGCAGGTGCCTGTTTATGCTCACGAGCTTGAGCTTCCTTTTTTGACAGGCCAGCAAGATTATCCGAAGCCGGATGCCAGTGTGGAAGGCGGTTTGGTTGCCAAGATGTCTCCTGCCTTCCCGCATGAGGGAATTGACCTTGGAACACATGTCCAAGCCCTTAACGCAGATGGCAGCGTACCGAATATGGAAGGCTGGAAGTGGCTTCATACTCCGGGACATACTCCTGGCCATGTTTCATTATTCAGGGAGGCCGACCGTGTCCTCATCGCAGGAGACGCGTTTGTTACGGTCAAACAAGAATCCCTGTACAGTGTGCTGACTCAAGAACAGGAAATAAGCGGCCCTCCGCGATATTTAACAACCGACTGGGAAGCCGCACGCTCCTCCGTTCAAAAGCTCGAGGCGCTGCAGCCTGCCTATGCCATTACCGGTCACGGAATCCCAATGGCTGCAGGGACATTAAGAGAAAACCTGAGAAAGCTCGTTGATGAATTTGATGAAATCGCCATTCCTGATTACGGAAAATATGTAGACGGCGAAAAATAACCGACAGAGAGTCTTGCCGTTTAGGCAGGCTTTTCTTTTGAATTAATTTCCACCTTTTGTAATAATTCCACAAAAATAGCGTTAATCCTTCTTAACACAAATAATGGTATAATTTAAAAAATGACCAAACCCATATATACCAAGGGCTTGGTCATTTTATAACGGTTTTTAATAAAGCGTTAATTTATATTATACGAATAGTTACCTTTTCGAACTTCCACTTACATCCATTGATCATAGATCTCTTTTCGTGCTTGATGGTACAATCGAGCATACAGCTGCGTTTGATGTAGTCCGTTATGTCCCAATAGAACTTGGATACATTCTAGCGGCATTCCCTTCATGGCTAAATGTGCAGCAAATGTATGACGTAACGTATGGGGTGTTAAGTGAATCCCTAGCTTTTTTGTATAGCCTTGAAATTTCAAGTTAATCGTACGAGAACACATCGGACCTGTCCTTGACGTATTGACAAAAGCAAACGGTTGGGAATCCTCTCGTTTCTCTAAATAGGCTTTCAAATGTACTGCACACTCTCGTGTAAATAGGACAATCCGCTCTTTTTTACGTTTCCCATTCGGAATCGTAATCATGCGTTCCGACCAGTTAATATCCTCTTTTTTCATATCAACTAACTCCATAAGACGCACACCGGTGGCATAAAACACTTCAATAACCGCCCTTTCCTCCACCTTCCCTTTTACCAATTGACGCAATTGTAACAGTTCATCCCTTTGCAGATATCTTGGTAGTTTATCCTCCGATTTCGGAATGGGTATTTTTTTCGCTGGATCCTTAGTAAGAAAACCTTCTTCTATGCAATATTTAAAAAACAGCTTGATCCCTGCTAATTTACTGCTCACTGTAGCAACTTTATATTCCCTTGATTCTAAGGAAGACATCCAACCCCTAATATCTTTCGCATTCATTTCTGTGAATGGCTTCTCACAAAAAGCCAATAATTGATTCACTGCTAGTATATACAGATTCACTGTCTTTTCCTCTAATCGAAACCTATAATCCTCTTTAAATTGTTTCAAGCAATTATCTGCGATTATCAAAAAATCTATCCCCTTATCCCATATATTTTCGGTAAAGCGAAATGATCTCCCTCTTGGGAAGCCTAGCGTATATTTGTGTCGTCACAACATCACTATGACCCAATTCATCTCCAATGAACGCTAAATCTGCCCCTTTCGCCAATAATTCAGTTGCGAAGGTATGACGTAATCGATGTGGATGCAAATTTGTTTTGAGTTTTGCTTTCTTTCCCAATTTCATTAAAATAAGCTGGATGGTTCGAACGTGTAACCGCTTACCTGTAGAGGTTACAAAAAGTGCCTTCAGAGAATTTTGACTTAAAGAGATATATCGCTCCAATAAAAGAGCACACTTTTCTGTAAAATGAACAAAGCGGATTTTTTTGCCTTTGCCTACTACGCGCGCTGTACGGTATTCAAGATTTACATCCTCTCGATTTAACTCACTTACTTCACTGACTCGACACCCTGTGGTAAGCAAAAATTCCACCAACACCTGATTTCGAAGAGAGGTGATTTCGCTATGATTACGAATTTTAGCAATTTCATCTTTCTCTAAGTACTTTGGAAGTGTTTGTGAAAGACGAGGAAACCATCGGCTTTTAACTGGTGAACTATCTATATAATTTTCATTTATACAAAACTTGTAAAATGAAGATAGAATACTTAGCCGTAGTCTCAATGTTGCTTCACTAAAATGAGCTCCGTTATTTTTAAACCATTCAAGAATGGTATTTGAGGTCAAAGAGAGATAAGTTTCTTTCATATCCCCAAAAAAGTGTTCTAAAAAATGCCGATATGTAGTAATGGTATTTTGACTTCGGTTTGAAACTTTTAAACTTAATAAAAACTCTCCAATGATTTCCTGATTACTTTCATTCGGTAAGTCTTTCGACAACTCCCAGTAATTATTCATCTTCTCACTCCTATTGGTATAGATCATATTGTTTTTTACGTGCATGTTCCATTAATCGTGTATAAATGCGAGTACTGTTAATATCTACATGACCCAGGAGATCCTGAATGTAACTTTGAGGCATATTTTTTTCTGCTAGGTGTGCGGCAAATGTATGACGTAAAGTATGGGGGCTCACCTTAAAACCAAGTGATTTGGAGAAATTACGAAAGTTTTTTTGTATATATTCCCGGTGAAGTGGACCTCCTCTACGATTTGCAAATAAGAACATGCTATTTGTTTCTCGTTTTTCCAGGTATAGTTTTAAGCGTTCCGCACAATCGTGCGAAAAAAGGACAAATCTCTCTTTGGTTCCCTTTCCTTTGCGTATCCATATTTGCCTGGTATCCCATTTAATATCCTCTAATTTGATTTGTAATAGCTCACTAACCCGTACGCCTGTGGAATATAAGGTTTCAATGATAGGACGAAATTGGTAATCATTCCGTGTTAATTCTTGTAACTCGGCCAACTGGCGCCTACTTAAGTAGTATGGAAGGACATCATCTTTCTTAGGGGTTTTTACCGTTGACAATGGATTTTTCTTCAGGAGATTTTCTTCCATACAGTATTGATAAAATGACTTCAATCCTGATAGTTTAATATGTATCGAACGTTTTTTAAGACCTTTTTCCTCTAGGGAGGCAAGCCATGCTCTTATATCAGCAGCCTTCACTTCACTAAATCCTTTTTTACAAAAGCTGAAGAATTGTTGAAGCGAAAGTCTATAACTTCGGATTGTTTCTTTACTAAACCTTGATTGATGATCGTCAAAAAATGACGCTAATACTTCTTCGTTCATGGTTATCTACCCCATTATATTTTGATAAGATGTAATCATGTCCTCAGTTAGAATACGGGCATATATACGAGTTGTGTTTAGATTGGAATGTCCCAATTCATCTGCTATAAATTCAATGGTTGCCCCTCTTGCAAGCATGTTTGTAGCAAACGTATGGCGACAACAATGAGGATGCAACGATTGATTTAACCCAGCCTTTTTTCCAATTTTCCTCGTAATATAATAGATGGATTTGGGTCCTATACGTTGATCGGAATTACTCAAGAATAATGGATCTGATTCTTTACAGATTCTTGTATGTATATAGTCCTTCAATACAAGGGCACACTCTTCCGAAAAATGCACCTTTCTAATTTTCTTTCCTTTTCCCGTTACCTCAGCTGTTCTTTTTTCTAAATTGACATCTTTTATAGAAAGATTAGAAACTTCCGAACTTCTGCATCCTGACGAAAATAAAAATAGCATCAGTGCACGATCACGAAGAACCGAATTTTCTGTTGTAAGCTTTACTTTAGCAAACTCATTCTCGCTTAAATACTTGGGTAAGGACTTTGGAATTTTGGGTCTCCATCTTTTTTTAATAATGACATTTTCTATATACTCTTCCGCAAGACAAAATTGCAAAAATGATGATAGTGCAGTTAGGTAAGCATCTACCGTCTTTTCCTTTTTTCCATTAGTGAAATGTAAAAAGCATTTTCTCACTTCATTGGTTGTTAATTGATTTAAAGGAAGAGTACATATGCTCAAGAACCGTTCTAAAAACCACCGATAGTTTCTTATTGTTCGTTCAGCTTTGTTTTCAAGTTTTAAACTTAGCAAATATTCATCCATGATCGCCCTTGTCGCTTCATCCTCAAGGTTACTCTTCGTGTAATCACTAGATTCTTTCATTTGTTAACCTCTTCTCTATTTTTCTATTAATGATACATATAATAATCTTTAACTAATTTATCTTTTTATATACATTTGTTAAGGACTAATACAAATCAAAAATATAGTCAACACTTCAGATTAACTTCATAAAATGAGCCATAGTATAACTATTGTTCTATATCATAATCAAGCGAAGCTTGGTCAACAAGGTAGTGTGCAACAATCAATTCCTTACAGTTTTTATTACAGGTTTTTCCCTCCATTAAAAGCCACGTACTTGCCTGTTTGTTGTATTATCAGTTATCGTCAGATGAATCGAGTAGATGACTAGCCATTAGCTGGCTAGTCGACCTCTCACACCTTTCAGTTGTTATTGCCCGATGGAGTACTTCGCTAAGAGATATGCGCCAGTATCCCTTACGGGAGTTAGCTGTTTTCATCGCTTTCGTATGGTCTATTCCGTATTTCCGAAGCATTTTATATCTTGTTTTTACTCTTTTCCATCGTTTCCAGATTAATTGCCTTAACCTGTGATTCAACCATTGTTGGATTTCTTTGACGAATATCTTCATGTACGATACACCGTAGTAGTTAATCCAACCCGTGGTTATTTGATTAATCTTTATTGTAATTTCTTCAAAGGTGCCAGGTCTTTTTCGACTTGTCTCTTTTCGTAGTTTCTCTTTGAATCGTTGTTTTGCCGACCTACTAGGTCGGCATCCAACTTTCCCAAGAGATTCTGTAAGTTGAAACCCAGGAATGTCCCAGATGTTGCCGTACATATTTTGCTTTTCTTTTGATTAATTGTTAGCTGTAGATCTTCTTCGATATATTTCGAGACACTTTCCATGACTCGTTCACCTGCACGTTTGCTCTTCACGTAGATGCAAAATCGTCCGCATATCTTATGAAACGATGTCCTCTTCTTTCCAACTCTCTATCTAGTTTATTTAGATAGACATTAGCTAGAATCGGCGAAAGAGGTCCTCCCTGTGGAGTCCCTTCTGTTTTCTCGATGTAGATATCTTTGTCTAGAATTCCTGAACGAAGGAATTTCCATATGAGCTTCAATACGATTTTATCGGAGATAAATTCCTCTAGGTAGGCTCTTAGCCTTTGGTGATGGATGGTATCGAAATAGCTTTTCAAATCACAATCCACCACCATTTTGTATCCCTCTTGATAGTATTGTTCTGCTCGTTTTATGGCTTGGTGTGCATCTCTTCCTACTCGAAATCCAAAGCTGTTGTTCGAAAAGTGTGGGTCAATGATGGGATTGATGACTTGAAGGATCGCTTGCTGGACCACTCTGTCTAGAACACAGGGGATACCCAAGTATCTTTTCGAGCCATCTGGCTTTGGGATGGCGACTCGTTTGACTGGTTGAGGAGTATAGGTTCCATCTTCCAGTTTTTGTTTCAATGCTCGATAGTGTTTCCTCATGTGTGATTCCAGTTCATGTACGGTAATCCCATCTATACCTGGAGCACCTTTGTTTGATTTTACTTTCTTGTAAGCTTTCCAAAGATTATCATCGGCAATAACTTCTTTTATTAAATTGATACCATCTTGTTCTTTCATATCCATGTTGACATCCCTATGCACTCCTATATACTCTTCAGTTTCGAACTTATCCATCAATAGGGAGCCATCTTTCGGTCTATACCACGATGTTTTCTGCATTGAGTCAGGATGTCTACACCTCCTTGTTTTCCAAGATTTAAGATTGTTCAGTCCTTCATTCCGTTCTTGGAATTACTATGACCTCTGCTGACTTCTCACGATAAATCTTGTCCAACCGAATGTTTTACGTTCGTCCGTGAGACCTCCCCGGGTAAGAGCGATAACCTTCTTCTCATGTAACTGCTATATTTACTGCATGGGATTTGGGCAGTATTGGACTTTATCTTGTTTGGCAGATTCGTCCGTCCCAATTCAGCCTTTTATATAGTTTCTGTTCGTCAGTTCGAGAATTTGCATCCGGCTTCCTTCAGATTCCACGTCACCATGGACACCCATGCCATTTGCTAACAGTTCCTACTGCCAAGCCTGTAGTGGACTTTCACCACCAAGTTATCATCCATGCCGGGCGCACCAAAAAACACCCCCCATTTTCATTAGGGGGTGTGTGTGAGAAAAACTCGGAAAATTAACTTCTGGAACTAGATCTCTTATTTCTCTTGATAGTAGGTGCCATCATATTCAAACTTAGCCTGTGCTAATTGATGATTTGTTTGATAGGCGTATCCTGAATTTGCTTTCCTACCTTTTTCAGCAAATAAATGCAGATTTTTTTTTGCCCTAGACCCAATCACATATAACAATTTATTTGAAGCAGATTCCGTAATATAGTTTGGTTGGTTTCTAATAGAACTCCAGTGAGGAATATATCCCCAAAGTAGGCCAAACGCAATCACCGTTTCAAATTCTTCACCCTTAACACCATAGCAGGTATTTATAACAACACCAGTTGAAGGCTTAAATATATTCTTAAAGTACTGAATGTCATCTGGAGTGCCTATAAAATCAGTTGATTCATACCGTGTACGAATACCATCAAAGAATATATCCCATTGTTCCACTAGCACATAGTAATCATTTAAATCGAGTTCTAGTTTATTGAAAAATGCTTTAAACGCTTTTTCCAAATATAGTATGCCATTTGATTCATTCGGTTTTATGGAATTGATTATCTTAAGGTATCTTCTACAGTCTATGTACTCATTTCCCAAAGAACCGTTTGTATAGCCGTTTAAATCATTAATTAGGTGACTCATCCATCTAAAACGGCTCATAGATGTTTTAGGGGTTATTTCTGATAAGAATAGCCTTGATAATTTCCACCAAAAACTCTCCCGATTTGTTGGCAATGGTGAAACCCCTGGTGCATCAAAAGGGATATCTGGTAAAACAGATTTTAATTTTTGTGCAAGTGGGGTTAAAAAATACCACTGGGGTGCTATGATACATATTTCGCTTGGCTTTACACCTTTTTTAATATTATGAGTAATGATATCAGCAAACTCTTTATAAAGATTATCCTTATTTGTTGTTGTATCAAGTGTTATATATCCATGCTCATTTGCACGCTGACCAAGTGCTTCAATATTTACTTCTGTTGACTGAAAATTTCTGAAGAAGTCAACGATTCTTTGTGTAGATCGATAATTTCCAGGAATCTCTTTGAACACTATATCTTGATTTCCGATTTCCTCTTGTATCTCATATAGACTTTTAGGCGTTCCTCCTAATGAGCCATATATTGCCTGATCTGGGTCCCCTACTAGAAATAGTTTACACTTATCGCCAGCCACAGTGAGAACTTGTCCAATAATAGCGTATTGTAAATCCTGTGTATCCTGAAATTCATCAACAAAAATATGAGAAAATATATTTGCCAGGTGTGAGCGTATTTTCTTATTGTTTATTAACATTTTATAGGAATAATAAAGCAATAAATCAAAATCTATTTCCTTGTTTTCTAAGATACTCTCATGGAACTCCTTTGCAATTGCATTATTATATGGGTCAGCATTCATATAATTCGCATTTCTATCCAGTCCTGTATTAATATCGCTAAAAAAAGGAATAGAATGTTTTTTCTTTAGTTCATTTAAAATTTTTCGCTTTTTGTTATCATCAATGATGGAAAATCCGTTAACTAATGCTGGTTCATATGCTGAATATGGTTTAATAATCCACTGATAGCAAAAAGAATGAATTGTGCCAGCCCAAAGCTGCTCTTGTGGAATGCCAAGGTCATCAAGTCTCCTTTGTATTTCCTCAGCCGCCCGATTGGTATAAGTGAGTGCAACAATAAACTTCTTTTTACTATCGAACCTCTCTAACTCATAAGCGATTTTGCGAGTTAAAACGCGTGTTTTTCCGCTACCTGGACAAGCAATCACAAGTGCATTTTTATCCGTTGTCACGGCATCTAGTTGGTTAGAATTTAAACCGTCTAACATACTTGATACCTCTCATAATTGTCAATCAGTAAAATAAGATCATCATTTTCATCTAAGTATTCTTCGCATAATTTTCTTAGCTCGCTATATGATTGCTCAATATCGTTCAGGTTTTCAAGAGCATCTACAAATTCACAAAATTCATCATAGCTGCAATGTTGCTCTATTCTGTACTTAGCCATTTTTACAAAGTGTTTAAATCCAATATGTCCCGCTGCAAACGCAATAGCTTTTAATATATAATCTGGAATGAATGTTTCATAAGTCAATTCCTCTGCAAGTGTAAGGGCAAACCATCCTTTTCCTACAACCTTATCCGCTAGACGAAGTGTTTCAAGTCCAACATTAATATTATCACTGGATTCTAATAAAGCCTTTGAATTGTCTATTGATTTTTTCGATTTATATATTTTGCTTAATGATTGTATTATTTCTCGCTGATTACCGGTTAAAACAAAATCAACTTCAAAAGTATGTTCTGCATAAAATGCTTCAACCCAAGGATTGTCTTTGCAGTATAAATCTAGTTTCTGTTTTCTTTCTTCCCCTTTTATTTCAGAGTTTCGAGATTTCCTTTCCTCAACAGTATCATCGTCTTTATTTACTTTTAATGGTGTAAGTGATATGTCATGATCAGTTATGATGGCACAATGTCTTCTGATTCTTTGATCATGGAATAAATTTGCAATATGGTCGAAGACTGTGCTATTCATATTAATTAAACTGACCCCCATTTCATCAAGGCTTAAACCAAAGACACTTTTAAAAAGAGCTGGTATTAGGACTAGCTCAGCATCTCCTTCAACTAGGATTACACCTTTAGCAAACAAAAGGGTACTCCTTGTAGCATCAAGATAACGCTCAATTTTAGTGCACTCATTATCATCAAGTCCATTACTTGGATGACATACGACAGTTTCGTTAACCTCTTTACATAGAATATTTACCGACTTTATTTTGTTTGCTGAAGAGATATGTGTCGAATGTGTTGTTGTAATGACCTGTGTATTCTGAAATTTGTAATTATCGAACAGCGTTTTCTGAATATGCGTATGAATGTGTGCCTCAGGCTCTTCGATTAATAGGAAATGAGCAGCTTTCTCTTCGGTCGGTTGCTTATACTCATATTCTAATAATTTTAACGTGATATAGATTAAATTTGCCCCGCCCAAGCTTAAATCTTCTAGTTTACCTTGATAGCTTGTATCTTCCCCATCTCCAACCCATAGTGTTAACGATTGGAACAGTTTATTTATATCTTCAGGAAGTTCAGAACGAATACTTACATTTGGTGCATATGTAAAGCCAATTGTTGAATCAAGTGTCTTTTTCACCTTTTCAGCCAATTCCTTAATCTCCGAGAGATTACTGATTGTTTCATTCAAATCTGTTACCTTGCTTGTAATATTTGATGCAGCAGTTACTTGAATATTTTTTGCACTACCCCTTAATAAATTTAATAACGGGCTTTGTCTATTTTTACGTAATTCTGCCATAACATCTCGAAGAGCTTTAATATGCGTACATGCAATTTCTGATCGCACTAAAAATATTTGAGATGTTGTAATACCCAGCAAGTCCTTTTTTTCATCATCAGGATTAGGGAAAATAATATTTTCAAAGTCGCCAACCAATTCTTTATATACTGCTTCAACAGAAAAATCAGCTGTACCTCGAAAATGATAAACACCCTCATATTCATTTATAGTTATTTCGTTTAGAATTTCTTCAAGCTTTTGCTGATCTTTATCTTTATCAATAGATAGCTCGTATAATTTTTTTCTGAATTTTTTATTCGGCCGAAAATAGAAATGATAAGAGCCGCTACTTGAAGCTTCATTAACATGTTCAAGTTTATGAGCTAAAATATTCGCTCCCTCACTTGAATCTAAATCTTCAAATTGAAGAGATATAATAATCCAATGACCTTGCCATCTAGATAAATTCCTATTAAAATCGGTTTCTATTAATTTAGAAGCACTGATGGGTAGATTATTATCAATCATAAGACGTAATGCAAAAAATGCATTTGTCTTTCCTGAGCCATTTTCTCCTATAAGCGTATTTACTCCTGGTTGAAATAAAAAGTTTTGTGAACAGAAATTCCTGAAGTTTCTAATATACAGTTTTGAGATATACATACTCTTCTCCCCTCCTACATCTGAAAAGGCTTCATTACCTATTTTAGCACTTTTTGTAAATATATTGATTGATTGCTCGATTAATGAACACATCTGTTGAAACAGAACGGGAATTAATCCACTGGTATAGTAGTAAAAAGTTGGGAACTAAGTTTATATCTGTGTATCCCATAAACATTGAAAACATGTTAAATAAAAAAAGCCACGTCATTAGCCTGGCATTTTGTTGCATGTAAAGACTACCTATGTATAATCGATTATTTGTTATTTGTTTTCATTGATTACTTTCCAAACATAATTTGTATAAGTTTTTAACCCTTTTGCAATCTCTACTTGTCTCATTCCTTGCTTATGTAACCGTAATATCATTTCTTTCTTTGTCAACTTTTCATCTAACATTCTGATCTCTCCAATCAAGCATTAATTTTTTCATATTATAAAATCAATAAACACTTTTTGAAAAGTAAGCAAGAGATGAGGTTTCTCTATTGTGGACATTTGTTGTGATAGAAGTGGAATACTGCTGAAGAAGTTTTTGACAGTATTGGTCTACCATTTAATATAAGTGCTACTCCAAAATCTAACCCATTAAACGAAAAAGACGCTATCTTGTTCATAGCGCCCGATTGTTGAATATCATATTTCCTTTTAAGTATTGTTGTTTGTTCAGCCAAAGAACCAGTTAAAATTATCGTGCACAGTGAAATATTAAAGTGTCAAGAAAGATAGAAAAATTCAACTTTTTACTGTTGAATCTACTCCCACTCTTATGATTTGTTATAAAAATTAATTTCGTGTTCATTTACTTTAAAACCTTTACCGAATTAATAATGAGGTTTTTTGGGACTAATTCATCAAATTTTATCGATACTGTTTGAAGCCAGGAATCAGTCTGAACATAAAGGTCTACTCGTAAATCAACTGGAAGATCTAATTCCTTTCTAAATGTTTGAACAGCACGAACAAATTCTCTTACTAATCCTACTTCTTTTAACTCCTCTGTCAATTTGGTATCTAATAGTGTCAAGAAATTGCTACCTTCTAATAATTCAAAACCACCCTTGCCTTTTTTATCAATAAGTACGTCATCCATTGTTAGAGTGACATTTTCACCTGAATTTAAAGGTAATTGAATCACTTTTTCTTCAATGAATAGTTTCTTATCGGTATCGTCTAACTTTTCAACTTTATTTTTTACTTCACCAACGGATTTGCCTAACTTTGGCCCGACTACAGCAAAATTTAATTTTAGTTCAATCTCTAATAAATCTTGGTAATTTCCACTAAATTCAACATCTTTAATGTTCATTTCATTTTTAATAATAGACAAATACTTTTCCAATTGAGATATAGTGGACTCTTCTGTCGGAATTACGACCAATTGAGCTAATGGTTGTTTGGTGTTAATTCCTATACTATTTCTAAGGGATCTTGTTAGCTCTTTGCCACCAATTAAAGTCTTTCCTTCACTTGGTTTGCAATTGTTTCAGAATCCAGAACCCATCATGGAATTCAATTTGGGATCATTACATTATGGGTTAAATATGGAACATTTTTTTGTTTTAGGTACATTTTGCAAAAAGTTGAACGTTGAAAGAAGATAAAAATACTTGTTTGTATCCTAATGATGTAATAGCATGTATATTCTGAGAAAAGTAATCTTGTCTCTGTTTAACCTGCAGTATGGAAATCCCACCTAATAAACATTTTTCGCACTTACCCCTTATTACCTTGTTTTTCATAATAAGCCAAGCAAATATAATAAACAGCTGCTGCAATCAATATAAATAGCCTGTATTCTGTTAATTGATTTTTTTCACTATAGTAATTGGCATCTATTATAGATGTTAATGCCATACCGCCAAATACTATGACTCCAATCACCACAAAAACCTTAAAGTTACTGTTATTCGTTATTTTCCTATTAATACCCAATTATTGTCAACTCCACAAATTTATTGTTTTGTTTTAAAACTATTTTTAATATAAATAAGGCTGTCTATTGCGACAGCCTTACTCATGTGAATAATTTATATAAAAGGGGGGGTCCTATTTCTCTTTTATAATAGCTGTTTTTGTTGCAGATATTATGCATATTTCATTACAATCTAATTACATTATAAATATTAATTAGACTCTTTGATTTTTTCTTAGAGAACTCAAATACTCCTCTTCGAATTTTTCTAGACGGTCTTCAATCTCGTCATTCCTTTGATCTTTTGCCCAAGCAAAAAAGATGAAAGCAATTACCGTTCCATAAATGATTTCTTGGATTATTTTCATTAGTGCTCCACCAGCCTGTTGATCATCCAACGAACTAACCCCAAATAACGAGGGGCTGTGTAAATAGGAATTATACAAAAGTTCCTTAGAGAAAATGATCAATGCACAGGCTGGGGTCAACAGGATGCCCATTCCACACACATAAGCAATTTTATATAACGGTTTCATATTATCCATGCTTTTCACAGGTGACACAACCGGCCACCACATTATAAATGATAATATTAACAAGAAAATAATGGATAGAGTCATATATAGCGAGCTGCCCATGATAAAATCAAAAATGAAAGGGACATGGTAAAAAGAGAAAAAGCCATTAAATAACAATAAAGCAAGGATGGGTTTTGTCAGGATATGATTGGTTCTTTTCAAAAAAGATCTTTTAGAAAAAAATACTTCAAGTTCCTTATCAGGTAAACCGTAAAGAATCAACGGAGGAACCGCCAGGTATATGATGGACTGGATGACCATATGAACCGAGAATAGATAGTCACCAACAGCATCGATTGGAGTACCCAAGGCGAAAATAAATAACCCCGCACCGGTGTAGAAAGAAAGTTTTTGCTTTTGGGAAATATGAAAGTTAGTCGTTCTTTGCTTGTGGTTATAATAAAGAATGATTACAATCCCAATTAAGATAACAAAAATATTCCAATCAAAAACTAACTCTCCTGCTGATTTATATTCCATATTCATTAAATTCACCCCTTATAATTGAATACTTATTTGTTCCCTTTCTTATAGGCCTTGTAAAGAAAAAAACCATAAGCGATTAAAAGAACTGCTAAAACCATGATAAGAACAGTAAATGCCTTAACCATTCCGCATCCTCCCTTACATGTATAGGTGTTCATATTTAAGCGTAAACTTACCAGCACATAATTTCAATAGATTGAAAAAGTAATAAAATTTGATATCATTATAATTGTGGTATTTGAGGTATTAATACAATCCTTGCTAATTGCTGATCTGCCTCTATAAGCAGATAACAGTCGCTTCCGATTCCATTTAAATCCCTAATTTCTTTTGGGATATTTATCACTCCATTGTAAATCGTTCGCTTGTTCAAATATGAATCGCTCTCCTGTGTTTCAATAATAATATTGCCTTGGCGATAGTCTACGAATAATGTGGTGTCTTCATTTATATTCATTACTTTGGTTATTTCTTTAGGAATTGAGACTTGTCCATTTTTATATAGCTTCCTGATAAACATGCAAGTTTCCTCCTATAAAGGTTCTAAAATAGAATAGATAGTACATATATACAGCACAATTGTTTACTCACAAAAATCCCTGTCCAATGATACTTGGACAGGGATTACTTTCCTCATTTAGAAATCAGTCTAACTGTTGCTCAGTATTCCCTTTAAGTCCTTGTCCTTTACAACCAAACCGGCATCTTTCAATTCTTTCTGCATCACCTCTTGAGCTTTTGTCTGATCAATTTTTGAAAGCTTCATTTGATATTCAAGTTCAGACTTCATTTTATCAAAGGACTTTTTCTTCTTTTTATCAGTTAACTCAATAATATGATAACCAAATGAGGATTTTACAGGTTCACTCACCTCATTAACTTCTAGTGTATACGCAGCTTTCTCAAATTCCGGATCCATCTTTCCTGTTCCAAACCAGCCAAGATCTCCGCCCATATCAGCAGAAGCTTTGTCGGTAGAATACTCTTTTGCTAAATCTTCAAATTTATTGCCGTTAGCAAGCTTACTCTTAACTTCTTTGGCAGTCTTCTCATCTTTCACGAGAATATGTCTAGCCTTAACTTCAGGCTTGTAGGCTTCATAGCTATCTTTAAGTTCCTGATCAGTCACCTTGACATCTTTTATTAAGGCTTTTTCCATCAAAAGTTGGCTTTTAAGTACTTCTTTCAATTCGTTCTCATCTTTAATATTATTTTGGGCAAGAACCATTTCAAAGTTTTCACCTGTTTGATCTTTGATTTCATTTAACTTTTTGCTAACTTCCTCATCAGACACTTCGTACTTTTTTGCAAGCACTTTTTCATATACAAGTTCCTGTAATTCTTGTTCTCCGTATTTTTTCTTCATTGCCTTATACAGGTCTTCCTTGGAGATATCCCCAGCTTTAGTTTCTGCAACAACCTCCGAATTTGTGTCACCAGACGAACATGCACTTAAACCTGCTATACTGGCTGCTAACGAAAGCGCAATAATAGTTTTTTTCATATTAACACTCCTAATTACGATAATTGAATCAGATACCAAATAAAGGATTTAAACTAAATGCATATGTGCTCATATAGACATTATGTTACAATGTTATGGAAAGGTCAAGTTTTTCTATGATCTTCTGTTTTCATGTGTTTCCTGTAAAACGTTATCCATAAAAAGCAATAGAATAATCCTTAAGGTTTTTTGAGGAGGGAATGTGGTGGTATCAACCATTACAGCAGGAATAGCACCTGGCGTGGCATTATTGAGCTATTTTTATTTAAAAGATAAATATGAGGCTGAGCCTTTATCCTTAGTTGCTAAAGTTTTCTTTCTTGGGGCCCTGCTTGTTTTTCCAATCATGTTCATTCATTATGTTTTGACTGCTGAGAACATCATTCCAGGACCGATCTTCGAATCTTTTCTATCGGTCGGGTTTTTGGAGGAGTTTTTTAAATGGTTCATAGTTTATTATACTGTATACAGACACCAGGAGTTTAATGAACCCTATGATGGCATCGTATACAGTACAGCTGTGTCATTAGGATTTGCGTCTGCTGAGAATATTTTGTATCTTTTGGCAAACGGAGTCGAATTTGCCTTGAGCCGAGCATTACTGCCAGTATCAAGCCACGCTTTGTTCGGTGTGATGATGGGATATTATATAGGAAAAGCAAAATTCACGAAGGATTTTCGCCTCTGGTTATTATTCCTTTCCATAATGGTGCCAGCCTTATTGCATGGAGGATACACATATATCCTGCTTACTATTAAGAATTGGTTTTTCCCCATAACAATATATATGGTGATCTTATGGTTTATTGGAATCAGGAAAACAAAATTGGCAAACTATCTTAGTGACCAGTTTTATAAAAATAGGCCAAATAAAGAAAAACCCTTTATTAGTCATTAATAAGGGGTTATTTTGGGTATATATTCGTAATACCGATTATTACCTTGTTTGAGAACCGACTTCTATAGCATTTTCAACTAGTGATTAAAAAGACCCTTGAAATCTATGACAAAACAACTCTAGAAGGGTTAATTTACTCCGGTGCATTTAACCTCTTCTGTTTGAATAAAAAAAATATTCATCAATTAAATATCAATAAACATACATTGCTTCAAAAGGCAACAATATATCATGAAAAAACCCAAAAAGTTTGACAATTTTTTGAACTTTTCGAATGATGTATAAAAGAGGTGAATTAGAATGGTAGACATCAGGATGCTTAATCTCATAAAAGTGGTCGGCGGTTTAGCCCTAACTATTGGGTGCGTAATATTTTTATTCGGCTTTTTTGGAAGCGATTCCAAAATTGTCACAGCTGTCGGGATTGGAACAATTGGGGGTTCAGTGATTATTTTTCTTATGGGTATGTTTTTTGTAGTATCTGAAGAAGTGTTAAAAAAAACAAATAAGTAGACAGAACTCTGTGTTTGAAGGTAACAAAAAGAGCGCCCTAATTGACGCTCTTATCCTTCTGTTTTCAATAACCCCACACAAGAGTGAGCAAGGAGCCAAAAATTGTGGCTAGTGCAATAAATACAGCATAATAGATGCTCGTGAAAATTGAACCTTTATCCTCACTCTCTCCAGCATGCATGAACACTACCAACTGGACAGCTGCCTGGATAAATGCAGTAAACAGCAGAATAGTCATTCCATTTGTAAAAGAAATATCTATGAAGTAAACCGTAAGAGCCACTGCCGTAAGAAGTAGTGAGAAAACAAATCCCATTACCTGTTTAAGGGGAAATAATTCTTTCATGTTTACATCATTCCTTTCAAGTAGACGAAGCTGAAAATAAAGATCCACACCACGTCAAGGAAATGCCAGTACAGTGAAAAAATAAATGATTTATTAGCTGTTTCTGGAGTCAATCCATACTTTTTTATCTGCATGACAATAGCCAATCCCCAGAAAACTCCGAACGTAACATGAGCACCATGTGTGCCTAGTGTTGTAAATAATGCCGCTGAAAAACCACTTGTTTGAAGAGTCAATCCTTCGTGGATATATTGAACAAACTCATATATTTCTACACCTATAAACCCAACCCCAAGAACAAGAGTAATGATAAAGAAATTTATCATTGCTTTTGCTCTTCCGAGTCTCATTGCATTAATCCCTAATCCAATCGTAAAACTGCTGGTTAAAAGCAAGAGTGTCTGAATAATGAGGGTAGGAGCCTTAAATACCTCTTCTCCACCAGGACCGCTTCCAGTGCGATCAACCATTATAAAATAAGTCGCAAAAAGTGTTGCAAACAAAGCAATTTCTGCACCCAGGAAGATCCAGAACCCTAATATTTTCAGGCGATTTTCTTCTGTACTATATTCAAGAGGGAGAGTATGATTTATTTTCATTTTTTGATTCCTCCCAATTTCTTCTCAGTTTCTTTTATTTCATCGACAGTGATGTATCGACCATGGTCTTTCTCGAACGAACGATAGAGCATAGTTGCGAATATGCCTATTAACGAAATAATGGCCAGGGTCCACATGCTGAATACCATAGCAAAACCAAATACAAAAAAGAAAGAACTCATGATAAATGGCAACCCACTGTTATTTGGCATATGAATTTTTTCTAGCTTACCAGGAAACAAGTTGTGCCCATTTTTCTTGGCATCCCAAAATGCTTCAGAAGAGTTCACATGAGGGACTAATGCAAAATTATATTCAGGCACAGGACTCTTAGTTGCCCACTCAAGTGATCTGGCATCCCAAGGGTCAGATCCGATGTTTCTTGGAGCGTAGCGAGTGCTGTAATAGATATTGTATACGATTAGTATGAAACCTACCGCAAGACCAAGTGCGCCTATTAAGGAAATCGTATTCCATATTCCAAAACCAGTCGATTCAGAATAGGTGTACATCCTGCGAGCTTGCCCATCAAGACCTGATATAAACATCGGGAAGAATGTCAAACATACACTGATTGCGATAAACCAGAATGACCATTTCCCAATTCGTTCATTCAGCATGAAACCAAAGATCTTTGGCCACCAATAGGTCATTCCAGCAATCATTGCGAACACGACACCAGGAATGATTACCAGGTGAAAGTGAGCTACAAGGAACATAGTGTTATGATATTGATAGTCTGCACTAGCCATTCCCAGCATTACTCCTGTAACCCCACCGATTGTGAAAATTGGAATGAATCCAAGAGAGTATAGCATAGGGACCGTAAAGGTGATTTTTCCCTTCCAAAGGGTAAGGAGCCAGTTGAAGATTTTAACTCCTGTAGGAATAGCAATCGCCATCGTTGTAATAGAAAAAATACTGTTAACCAGCGCACCTTGACCCATAGTGAAGAAATGGTGAACCCAGACTACAAATGACAACGCAGATATAGCGACGATGGAAATGACCATTGACTTATATCCATACAGGTTTCGGCGGGCAAATGTTGGTATGATCTCACTATAGATGCCGAACGCAGGCAAAATTAGGATATATACCTCAGGATGCCCCCACACCCAGAAGAAGTTGGCCCATAGCATATCCATGCCGCCGTTTGCTGTCGTAAAGAAGTTGGTTCCGAATAATCGGTCCATTGTCCCCATCGCCAGCGCGACCGTTAAAACCGGAAAAGCGAAAACGATAATCACATTGGTGATCAGCGCTGTCCAGGTAAACATCGGCATTTTCATTAACTTCATGCCAGGTGCCCTCATTTTCAAGATAGTGACAATAAAGTTAATACCAGTAATTAATGTTCCTAGACCAGCGATTTGAATCGCAATCATATAGTAATTCGTCCCTACCGAAGGACTAAATTCATTTCCCGCCAGTGGGAAATAGGATGTCCATCCTGAATCAGGTGAACCACCAACAATGAAGGAAATGTTAAATAACATCGCTCCCATAAAATATAACCAGAAACTTAAAGCATTCAATCGAGGAAACGCCACATCACGAGCCCCAATTTGCAATGGGACTACAAAGTTCATTAAAGCAGTGACAAACGCCATAGCCATGAACAAAATCATGACTACTCCATGTGTTGTAAAAACCTCATTATATTCTTGGGCATTCAAAAGTGTGTTCTCAGGTATAGCCGTCTGGGCACGCATCATTATGGCATCTACTCCGCCACGGAACAACATCAGCAGAGCTGAAATGAGGTACATGATGCCGATACGTTTATGATCTACTGTTGTTAACCATTGCTGCCATAAATAACCCCACTTTTTAAAATAAGTAAGGCCTGCAAGTATTGCAATAATCGTTAAGCCGATGGCAACCATCGACGCATATATGGTTGGACTTGGGTTTGGAATAGCAAATCTCTCAAAGAACTCCATCTATCGCAACCCCTTTCTGTTATTCATTTAAAATTAACTGCAACATCATTCAGAAACACTGTATTGTTACCTGGTCCTACATATCGTCCATTTTGTCTTGATCCATTGTTTCATTCTCTTTTTCTTTTGATGTCTCTTTCATTTGGTGACCCTCTGGAGGCGGAAGGAAAGATAAATGGGTGCCTGTAAATGTCTGTTGACCAAGGTGGGCAGGTTCTAACAATTTATCAAATTTTTCTGCAGTCATTGGTTCTGCAGTTGCCTTGATTTCATCTACCCATTTTTTGTATTCTTCCTGTTCCATTGCTGTAACGTTAAACGTTTGCTCTGCGAATCCTGCACCTGTAAAACTAGCATTCCGCCCACTATATTCTCCCGGAACATCTGCAGCTAGGTTTAGCTTATTGACCATGTCTGACATAGCGTATTTTTGTCCACCTAATTGCGGAATCCAGAAACTGGAAATCGGTCCAAATGAATAAAGCCTAAATTCTATCGGCCTATTCGTTGGAATAAAAAGATAGTTCACTGTTTCAATATTCTCTTCCGGGTAACTAAAATGCCACTTCCAATTCGAAGAAGATGCATAAATGACTAACGGTTCCTGTTTTTCAAACCCCTTAGGTGTTGACTCAACTTCATATGTAGATTTGACAGTAATAACCGAAAGGAAAATGACAATTATTATTGGAACGCCAACGAATATCGATTCAATTACTTTACTGCCTTTAATATGTGGCGGTTCATAATTTTCATTTTGCTTTGATGCTCGGTACTTCACCAACATGACAATGAAAAGAACAAAAACAACAATAACAACAAATGCCATGGTCCAAATCGAAATCATGATCACATCTGCTGTTGTACGAGCTTGAGGACCTTTTGGGTCGAGGACCGTTAATGGTTCACAACCAGAAAGCATGGCGAAAACACCAAAAATTAAAGTTAAAATCAACCATTTTACCTTCATTGATTTACCCCTTTCTTAGATTAACTGAGGAAGTTAGAAGCCTATCCGATAGATTTCGAATACTATGTAAATTACATCACATACAATTTCATAGTTTTTATTCAATGCCACCAAGAAAAAGAACGCCAAGAATTTAAATATATGAGCATATATACATAAATATCCTAGTAAGCATCTATAGGTTTCTAACACGCTCATAATGTTAACATACTTTAATTGGTGGCTTTATTTTAATTTGTGACAAAATGTTGAAGGTTTTATTTTACAAAATGATAAATAGTCGATTTGGCTGACCTGTTTATGTTAACTACCCGTTAATTGAGAATTGTTTCCTAAAGAGGGTAACTGTTTAAAGAAAATCGTTCAAACAATAGGGGTATGGGAACACTCCTCCACTCCCATTCCGCTTCTGAAACATAAAAAGATCGCTAAACAGCGATCTTTTTATGTTTTTCATTATTATAAATTTTCAGGAAACACCCTGGCAAACAGTCGAAATGCCCACGTAACTAAGTTCTATTATCGTTGGTTTTATAAACCTCATAAATCTTTTCCGATTCTTGACCTTATTGGAATAGCATCAGGTTCACACCGTCAGCCACTCAGGCTTATATTTCAATATAGAAACTATTTATCATGGTCATTTGAACCTAACTTTCTTTCCAATTCTATTAATTCCTTATCTGATTTCTTCTTAAATAAATAGATAACACCTATAGCCAATAAAGACAAAACAGAATACACAATTATTGTTGGCATAAGCTCAATCAAGTTCAAACCTAATACAAATTGCATGTCCATCACTCCCAGTTTATATTCTTATCAAAATTTACGCTAACTCTCTTATAACCTGTCTATTTTTTCGGTACCAAATAAACAATCCTGCAGGAAGGGCATTATCAGCAGCAATAGAGACCCAAACAGCGGGTAGGCCATATCCCAACTTCCACGCAAAAATATAGACTCCAAGTGTTCTGATCACCCAAATCCCAATAATTGTAACGATCATTGGAAATGTACTGTTCCCCGATGCCTGGACAGCTGAAGTATCAACAAGGACTGAAGCAAGGAATGGCTGGGAAAACATATCGATCAATAAAACAATCAGCAATAAATGCAGGACCGTCTGATCGGTTGTAAACAACATGCCAATCCATGGGCTGCACGCAGCGAGTATCGCCGTAATCAGCGTCATGGAAACAGCAGATTGGATATAGCTCCATTTTCGGTATTCCTTTGCATCCTCCAGGTTGTTTTCGCCAATCGCCTGCCCGATCAAGGTGCTGGCGGCGATGGCAAACCCTCCGCCAATCGTGTAGGCAAAAGTCGTCAGTGTGCCTGCAATGTTATGGGTAGCATAAACCTCGATACCCATCCGGACAATCAGGCCGAAATAAACGACCTGACCCAGACGCATGGACAGCCGTTCCAAAGTGGCCGGTAGCGCAAACTTCCCCATGCTGCCAGCCAGGCTTCCGACAAATTTAAAATCATCTTTAGACAAAGCGATAGCTGGAATCGACTGCGATTTCAGCCACAGCCGGAGAAATCCGTAAACCCTTGCCAAAATCATGGCAATGGCAGCTCCAGTCAGTCCCCATCCTTCTATTGGACCTACACCGAAAATTAAAATATAGTCCAAAATTACATGAACAGCATTCATTTCGATACCGACCCTAAGTGGCGTCCGTGTATCCCCAATTGCCCGAAAGGTAGCTGACTGTGCCGTGAACAATGCTACAAACGGTGTTAAACCGAGGATGACCTGGAAATAGATAATGGCCGTACTTTTTAGGGCCTCATCTGCTCCTGCCCAGTCCAGCAGTGTATCCGAAAACCCAACAGACACCCCGGAAAATATAAGGCCGGCTATTGCGGAGATCAGAAGACCATGAAAGATAACCGACTTGCTCCGGGCTTCGTTCTTTGCCCCAAAGGCTCTTGATAAAAAAACCGCAAGTGTCGCTGACAATGCGGTAAAAACCCCAATATATGTCATGCTGTAAATATTGGTTACACCGACAGCGTTAATGGCCAGCAACCCAAGCTGGGCAATAAAAAACGAATCAACTACTCCTAATAAACTTTGTAAATAGGATTCCCCAATCGCTGGCATAGCAATATTAAATACTTTTTTTGCTTTTTTCGGAATCTGCAAAATAATTCCTTCTTTCTTTATAATAAAAAATTAATGGGCCACTCCCTGTTCCTTGCTTAAGTTTTGGATGTTAAACAGCTGTTCATAAAGCCCGTTTTTGCCCATTAACTCTCCATGTGTTCCTTGTTCTGCCACTTTCCCATCTTTCATGAAAATAATTTTATCCACATGCGTGATGGTAGAAAGCCGGTGAGCAATTACAATAGTCGTTCTATTTTTCGCTAATCGATCGAGAGAATCCTGGATTAAAGCTTCCGATTCCAAATCCAAGGCAGATGTCGCTTCATCAAGAATCAATATTTTTGGGTTTTTGAGAAACACTCTGGCTATGGCAATTCTTTGCTTCTGGCCACCTGATAACTTCACCCCTTTTTCCCCGATTTCCGTGTCATATCCATTGTGCAGGCTAAGAATGAAGTCATGTGCATTGGCAGCCCTGGCAGCTGAAACGACTTCATCCTCGACCGCAGAAGGATTACCCAATAAAATATTTTCTCTAATCGTTCCGCTAAACAAAATATTGTCTTGGAGCACCATCCCGATATGGCTCCTGAGGCTTCGCTGGGTAAAGTCGTTGATATTGATCCCGTCAATTGAAATTCTGCCTTTTTCTATATTATAGAAGCGGGGAATAAGGCTGATGAGAGAGGACTTTCCTCCTCCGCTCATCCCGACCAAAGCAACGGTACTGCCCGGATGAATCACTAAATTAATATCTTTTAATATATAATTGGCATCTTGGTCATAACGGAACCACACATCCTGAAATTGAATCTCTCCATCCACTTTGGATATTATCTTGGCAGAGGGATGGTCAGTAATATCATAAGGATGATTCCATAATTCCATGACACGCTCAAGTGAGGCCGATGCCTGTGTTAAAAGAGTGGAGGAATTAACGAGCCTTCGAAGCGGGCTATAGATCCGGTCAAGATACCCAAAAAAGGCGACAAATGTACCAAGTGTAACCTCTCCGGTAATCACCTTATATCCTCCGTAGGCAATTACGAGCAAGGGTGCAATATCCGTCAACGTATTGACAACGGAGTTGGTTAGTGCATTCCAGCGAGTAGCTGCAAGTGCTTTTGCTAGGAATTTTCTGTTTCTCCGATCAAATTGGCCCTGATCATATTCCTCCAATGTAAAGCTTTTGACTACCGGCATCCCAGATACACGTTCATGCAGGTATGACTGAACATCTGCAAGGGATTGAGAACGTTCCTTTGTTAATCGTTTTAGACGTTTGTATAATATCCTTACCGAAATGGCATAAAGGGGAAGAATGGCGATTGCCACAAGGGTCAGCTTAGTGTTGAGAGTGAACATAAAGCCCAGAGCGATCGTTAATGTAAAGATATCGAGCCATATATTCATCATCCCTGTTTCGACGATATTCTTCGTTTGTTCCACATCGTTCATGACTCGGGAGATTACTTCACCTGTTTTATTGTTTTGATAAAACCTAAGTGAGAGCTTTTGTAAATGATCATACAGCCGATCACGGATATCATATAATATCCTGCTGGTAATTTCCTGCGCATAATATTGACGAAAATATTCAACTGGGAAGCGAATAATAATGAATAAAACAAACGCAGCAGCAACGACATAACCGAGCTTTAACAGCTTCTGGGAATTAGATATTTCCGCAAGAAGGATTGAGTCAACAGAATACTTCATCACTAAAGGCAGTGTTAAAGGAATTCCGAATTTAACGACACCGATCAGCATTGTAATGACGACAAGTTTCCAGTATGGCTTGACAAATTGACTGTATATCTTAAAGCTGTACATATTAACTCCTTTTGACCACTATTCCACTAAAAAAATACAAATCTATTGTATTTTCCTAGCCGGATTGTATTCTGAAGCCATCAAATATTGAGGGCAAATGCAACAATAACATTGAAAACTAATAAGCTACTTTTTCTATTAAACTCAACACCAGAACCATTTATATAATTATGATATCAGGGGGCCTATAAAATGAATAACTTTGTAAACCAGAAAAATCTGTCCACTCTAAAACATAATATCATTATTTAAGGATGGCAAACTGCAAATTTTTTCCGTTAACCTTTTCACCCTATACATGGTCATGTATTCATATATATAATCAATCTTATAATCACGCTTACTCCCTGTCAACGGGGAATTCCATCAAAGTAGTCTTCGAGTTATTGTGAGAATCTGATATTCATGTTATGTTTTTATATGATTATATGCACATACACAATAGGATTGGATGATTGACAAATGCGAAACAGGTTCCAAAAATTCACGATTGCTGCTACTATTTTGGCCCTTATCCTTGGAAATTTAGTTGTTGCAACAAATTCTGGCGATGCTTGCGGCTCTGACTGGCCGAAATGCAATAGTAAGCTAATTCCAAATTTTTCAAGTATTAATATTCTAATTGAATATTCACACAGACTTTTTACCACTTCTTTAGGTTTTATCATCCTGATTAATGCAATCCTCGTATGGAAAAAACTTAAAAAATCGAACACGAAATCGATTTGGCCGATTTTATCAATCGTTCTGCTGCTCATCCAATCATTGGTTGGGGGTCTGAATGTTTTACTGGGAACTCCGATCGGATTTACAACCCTTGATGTGACTGTAAGTCTTTTTCTGCTGGTATCGGTTATTTATACCCATAACATTCTTGAGCCGCCACTTTTAGGTAAGAAGAGTGCACCGCTCCAAAAAGGTTCCTTTGCATTGTTAGTGTTTATTTTTATTGAAACAATCATTGGGGCTGTTTTCAAGCACTTCCGAATCAGCAAAATGCTTATTACAGATGAAGGCGGAATTTCATATATCTTATATTCAATCCATGGATTACTAGGAATAGCGGCAGTTTTAGCATCATCTTATATTTTATTCTGGTCCTTAAGAAATAAAACGTTCAGGCTGCTGTCTGTTAGTCTGACTTTCTTTCTCTTATTAGCAGGAGTGTACGGGTTTGTTTCCAAGGCTAGTTCACTCGCTCCTGTCTATTCTTCATTCCATATGATTTTTACAATTCTGTCTATTTCAGCCGCTAGCTTCCTGGCAGCCGAGCGAAAAGGTTTTGGGAAAGGAATTACTTCGTAAAATTTTCAGCAAATAATCCAGAAAGCAGTTTCCCACAATAGCTATTGGAAAACTGCTTTTTATTCTATCTATTTTCTCAATGTTCCATAGGCATTAGGACGAGCAATATATAAATCAGCGATGCTCCTAGAAGCAATACGAAAGCTGCTTTCAATCTCGGCAGTTTTTTATAATTTTTCCAAATGCTCTCATAGAAGGTAATATAGCTAAGTGTACCGATTGCAATTCCGTTTAACATGGTTGGCAGCTTGACTGTTGTTGGCTGCAAGCTTGCACCAATTATTGAAGATAAGCCCACTGTGATTGATAAGGCTATACAGAGGCCAATAAAAAAAACTGCTTTTCCTCTTGAGTTTATAAGTACACCCATCAAGATGAATCCTTCAGGAATATGATGAAAAAATGCTGCAGCAAGGAATATCGACGGATTCAGCAATTGTTGTTGAAGATTTAGTCCGAGTGCTAATCCTGTTGGTATGCTGTGGACAAGCAGAGCGAAAAAGGGCAAAAAAATCGTCCACTTGCCTGCTTGAGTATCCGGAGCTTTTCTATGAATAAAAATATCTAAGGTGATCATTACATAAACCCCCAAAAAGATGCCCGCAGCAACACCAATAAAACTTAACTCACTGAATGCTTCGGGAAGTAATTCGAAGCATATGAGACCCAAAAGAAGGCCTCCAGAAAAAACATGTATATATCCGCCCCTTTTAACCTTCCCCGTCAGAATGGCTGCAACGTAACCTCCAATTGTCGTTCCCAGGAAAACAATAAAGAATAGATTGGCTACTCCTCCATAAATCATTCCTCATCAATAGCCTCCGTCCATCACATATGGTTTGTACAATTTATACTCACTAGATGTTCTTGTTATGTATAGTTGGGACCCTCCTAGGATAGTAGAAGGAATGCAGTAAAACGATTGTAAAGAACATTAGTTTATATATATGAGCATATACTCATAATAGAAGTGGTATTAATCTTTTATGTATATTTAGGTAAAGTTTTATTTTTTTTTACTGCGGGGTCTTTCATTGACTCTTATGATCGTAATGAAAAATCGCAACAAGATAACGGGTATTTACGGACTGGCCCCCTCTAACACAAAAGAGCTTATATTGCTGGAATCCGCTATTAATCTTTCATAGTTGCAGCCATAAAAAAGCCTTCCTTCCTGAAATCAAATCAGGAAGGAAGGCTTTCTTTGCCACTGTTCATTTAATTACAGCCGCCATGGGGATTAGGACATCCGTGTTCTTCTTTTTCAACCTGGATTGTAGCATGGTCAATTCCAAATTCTTCATGGAGAATGGACTGGGATTGTTTTAAAACTTCATCATGACTCCCCTCTCCTGAGATGGAGATGTGACAACTGAGCATATGCTCATCTGATGTAACTGACCATACATGAAGGTCATGTATGCCTTTTACATTTGGTACATTCAACAAAGCAGTTTTTAATTCATTGGTACTAATGCGGATTGGTGTTCCTTCCATCAGAACGTGGAAAGAATCTTTCGTAACTCTCCAGCCGCTAATTAAAATTAATATACATACAATAACGCTGGCAATCGGATCTGCAACACCCCAGCCAAAGAAATAAATTAAAATCGCCGCAACGATTGCCCCTACAGACCCAAGCATATCACCAATAACGTGGAGGAATGCACTTCTTACATTAAGGTTTTCATCTTTGTCTCCTCTCATAAGAATCCAGGCCGCCACAATGTTTACCAGCAAACCAATAAATGCAACAGTGAACATTCCAAGGCTCTGGACCTCTGGAGGGTTAAGAAAGCGATTATAAGCTTCATAAAAGATGTACACAGATATAATGATCAATGTCAAACCGTTTAATGCTGCTGCGATAATCTCAAACCTTCGATACCCAAAAGATTTGGTTTCACTTGCTTTCCGTTCTCCGAGTTTTAAGGCAAACAGACTTAATCCCAGCGCGGCGGCATCACTAAGCATATGCCCTGCATCTGAAAGAAGCGCAAGGCTGTTTGTAAGAATCCCCCCAATAACCTCAACCACCATGTATGATGATATAAGGATAAAAGACAACATTAACGCCTTTTTATTGCTCGAATGGCCATGACTGTGGCCATGGCCGTGTGAGTGTCCGTTTCCCATATTGACCCCTCCTAAAAACATGTATACATACTCATATACAAATATAAAGGATTATCTTTAAATGTTCAAACTTTTTTATGTTTATTTATGCCCCACTTACTTTCTTGTTAATAAAAAAATGACAATCTTCCTTTTAGAAAATTGCCATTATCCAGATATAATTTTAGTGATGACGGGCATGATCGATTGTTTCTTTTAACAAGTCCATAACATGCTGATCGTCACATGAATAATAAATAGTCGTTCCTTCTCTACGGAACTTTACCAGCCTTAAATTTTTCAAAAATCTCAACTGGTGAGAAATCGTGGTTTGAAGCATGCCAACCGACTCTGCTATTTGGTTGACCGAATGTTCATTTTTCGACAGCAAATAGAGTATTTTGATTCTTGTCGGATCCGATAAAGCCTTGAAGGTTTGGGAAACAATAAAAAGGGTCTCTTCATCTAAAACATCTTGATCTTGGTCTTGTTCCTGGTCCCGAATTTTGTCTTGATCAGCCATTTTACTCTCCTAACAATCCTTTTCCTATCATTATATCATTCACTTTATCCCAGAAAAAGTTTGTACCCCTTAGAAAACCTCTTCGGCAGCTTTTATAGAAGGAAATTCAATTTAAAAACTTAAACTCTTATAACTAAATAATCTCCACTTTTCATTTGGACTACATCAGCTTTCATTGCTTTGGCCACGTCCCGAACCATTAACCTCTGCTGTTCTTCATTCTCAGCTAACAGGGTAAGCTGACTGCCTCCCAGTATCCTTTCCTTGTTTAAAGTGACAAATGCCAGAATCTCATAACCTGGTCTCTCTGAAGATTCTCTTCCCATTGTTTATTCCTTTCCGACAAGATTTGTTTTCATGACCGCATGGCTCTTTTTCGTACTTTCAAGCAAAGGGGTCTTTTTAACGGCTTCAATGAGCTTATCCTTGTCTTTAATGATTGGAACGAGTGTCACCACAATCCTCCCTTTTTCATAATCCTTCCTTGTAAAATGATACCGTTTAACCCCCAGGGCCCTCGTTGCTTCAAAAAGTGCAGCCTGCCTTTGTCCGAAGTTGTCCAAAGCAATACGGAAATGTTCCTCGTGAGGGTAAATCACTACAGCCATTCCTTCATTTTTAAACAATGTGGCAGCATTTTCCGTTCCTAACTGGTTCGTCACATACATTCCATCTACAAACAATTCCGATCCCTTCACTTCAATCTTTCCTTCTTCTACTTCAGCAATATCTCCGATTGTTTTTCCTTTAGAAAACCTTTTTAATATGTAAAACCCTACTGCACCCGCAATTGTCCCGGAAATGATATTGATTAATTTCGACTCACTATCCACAATTTGAATCGTGAGGGCAGTCAAAAAAGAAACAATCAATGAAAAATAATTCCTTGCTTCGAATGTCTTTGCGATTCCGTCGATATACGCGTCTCCACGAAAAGCATATTCAGTGTTTTCCACATCTTTCAAACTTTCCCTTTCCGACTTTCTTACATCCCGGAACTGTTGGATGGCAAGCGTCAAAAAAGTCACTGCGACAAAGTTTTTAGTCATTAACGCCGGAATGGCTACTGCACCAAGGGCAGCAGCGACAAACCCGGTAACCAGATGAATCATATAGCCATTCGGATAGCTGGGATATTGCCTGAAATCTTCCTTCACAGTCAGAATCCGTGCCAATGTTCCAACGCAAATAGCCGTAATGATCATAACAATATGCTCAGATGATATCATTCCTTCTCTCATGGCTGCCTCCTTCATTCCTCAGCAGTCATTCCCATTTAGTTTTAGAAAAATACATATCAAATCCAGAGTGAGACTTTTGTATCCACCCCCTGGAAACACTCCCCCCTTTTTAAACCAAAAAGACCAGTCATTTTCACTGGTCCTTAATGGGTATATTCTTCTTTCTCTTTATGGGCAAAACTTTCTCCTTCAAGCTGAAGAGTTGAATGCTTTACTTTAAATCTCTCTTTTAAGAGGCTGGTCGCCTTGTTCAGCAAGTCATCGTTATCAAATTTTGGCTCGACAACGAGATGGCCGCTTAATGAAGGCTGATCGGAAGTGATCGACCAGATATGAAGATCATGGACTTCTTCCACACCTTTCAGTTCTTCAAGTGCCTTCTTCACCTCATCAATATTAATATGTGTGGGTGCTCCTTCAAGGAGAATATGGACCGACTCTTTCGTCACTCTCCAGCCACTGACTAGCACCAGGATTGAGACGACAATACTCGCAATTGGATCTGCAAGATTCCAATTAAAGAACAAAATCAGCAATCCAGCCACTATGGCTCCCACAGAACCTAGCATATCGCCAAGAACATGTAAAAACGCGCTCCGGAGATTGAGGTTTTCTTTCGTGTTTCCCTTTTGGAGAATCCATGCCGCAACTATATTGACAATCAATCCAGCTACAGCAATATATAGCATTCCGGTGTTCACTTCTGGTGGTTCAGAAAACCGGTTGAAGGCTTCCCAAAACACATAAATGGATATTCCAAGTAAAGTGATCCCATTTAAAAAGGCCACCAATATTTCTATCCTTTTATAGCCGTAGGTCTTGGCAGCTGTGGCTGCCTTCTCACCGATTTTAATCGCAAGCAAACTTAACCCCAGCGAAACCGCATCACTTAACATATGCCCAGCATCACTAATAAGCGCAAGACTATTAGTCCAAATCCCGCCAATTAGTTCTACTATCATAAAACCAAAAATCAAAATAAAGCTGATCAGGAGTAACTTTTTATTATTGCTGGATTCATGGCTATGCCCTTGCCCCATTGGTACACCTCCCCTTAACGACTAAATTAAGTTTTCTTATCCTTTATCCTGTATTTTGATGTTTAAAACTATTCGTCGGTTTGTCTCATATTTTGGAAGATAACTATCACAAAAATAGAAAACATAATTCTCATCTTTGTCTTTCCGAAACCTTAGTCGTGCGGGTTATGGTGGTGTATGATTAATATACTTCTAATAAATTGCGTTTTTAAAGAACTGCATATTTTCTCCACAAATTTCGGTTACATTTATCACAATCAAGAAGGTGACTATGTTGAAATTATCTTTAAAGTTAGGTTTGTGGATTTTCATCTGCATTTTACTGATTGAGACAGTTTCGATGATTTTTTTACATAACAATGTTGTCCACTCGCGAATCGACCAGGAATTAGATTCTTTAAAAGCACGCGGGAACAGTCATCGCGACGTACTGGAAATGGCTTTTGATGATTCAACCCTTCAGCATATTGGGTTAATGGAATCGCAAACTGACACGGATGTGGTGGTGACCAATTCCGCTGGAGAAGTTTTATTAACATCCAAGGAGATAAATGGCGGGATGGAACAAGTCCTTGACCATTCCCTTTCACAGCTTCCACGGCAGGGTGTTATTCTTCAATCGGAATGGAATGAGGAAGAGTACATAGCCACCGTTACTCCGTACGAAACGGTAACAGATAATGGATATGTTTATATGTTTCGGGATACAGAAAATGTTAAAGCATTCGTCTCCCAGTTAAACAGGCATTTTATGCTGGCATCGATCTTGATCATATTCTTTATGTTTATTACTATTTTCCTTTTAACAAAGGCACTTACAAGACCGCTTATTTTGATGAAGGAAGCAACGCGAAAATTGAGTAAAGGAGATTTTTCCGTTTCTGTGCCTGTTCAATCCCATGATGAATTGGGTGAGCTTGCCCAATCTATTCAGACATTGGCAAACGACTTGAATCATATTAAACAGGAACGAAATGATTTTTTGGCGAGCATATCCCATGAACTCCGGACTCCATTGACTTATATAAAGGGCTATGCCGATATAGCCCGGCGAACCAATTTAAGCCCACAGGAGCGAACTCACTATTTGCAAATCATTGGTGAGGAATCAGAGCGGATCAACCGCTTATTGGAAGAGCTCTTCTACCTTGCCAGAATGGATCAAAATGAATTTCTCATCACCAAAGAACGTGTCCGGCTCTTTCCTTTCCTTCATTCTATATACGAAAGAGTTTTACCCGCGTTTTTAAATAAAAACATACAGTTACATCTCGATAGCGATCATGATGTATATGTCGATATCGATCCCTCACGGTTTGGACAGGTGCTTTCCAATATTTTAGACAATGCTTTAAAATATTCGAATGAAGGTACTGCAACCACGATCCGGGCATTTAAAAAGGATTGGAATGTTGTCATTTCCATAACGGATCAGGGAATCGGGATTCCCGACGAAGACCTCCCCTATGTGTTTGAGCGGTTATACCGTGTTGAAAAATCCCGCGCCAGGATGACCGGCGGATTTGGTTTGGGGCTTGCGATTGCGAAACAGCTTGTCGAAGTCCATGGTGGATCCATTTCCGTTGAAAGCAGACTTGGAGAGGGGACAACATTTACGATTGTACTTAAGGAGAGCTGAAAATGAAAAAAGTGTTGTTAGTCGATGATGAGCAGAGAATGCTTGATTTGTTGGAATTATATATCGCACCACATGGATATGTTTGTATCAAAAAGAATTCAGGCAATGATGCCCTTTCCTTTCTCGAGAAGGAACAAGTGGATCTGGTCCTCCTCGATGTCATGATGCCAGATATGGATGGCTTGGAAACTTGTGAAAAAATCCGGCAACTCTCCAGTGTACCAGTTATCATGTTGACTGCCCGAAGTGCGGACGAAGATATAGTAAAGGGGCTTAAAAAAGGCGCGGACGATTATGTAACCAAGCCATTTAACGAGGAAGTCTTGCTGGCAAGGATCAATGCGGTGATCCGACGGTTAGATTCAAAGTCAGAAAAGGATACCCTTACTTTTTATGGATTATCAATAAATGAATCAGCTATGGAAGCATTATACAAAGGCAATCCAATTATATTGACGCCAAAAGAATTCTCTCTTTTGAGCACCTTTATAAAAACTCCTAACAGGGTGTTCTCGAGGGATTATCTCCTTACTTCATTATGGAGCTTTAAAACAGAAACGGAAAACCGTACAATCGATTCGCATATCAGAAATTTAAGGGACAAATTGCGGCAGGCAGGATTTCCCGTCGATCAGCATTTGCTAACGGTTTGGGGTGTCGGATACAAATGGAGTTCTGAACGTTCGTGAACCTCTTCCAATAAGCATTTAAAGTGGTACTTGAATAAGCCAAACTTACGGTACATACACACTATGGTAAAATGATGTGAGCTTTCAATTAATTTAGTTTTGGTTGTGATATACAATGAGTTTATTTGAAAAACTATATACTCTGATTATATTTTTAGCAGTAATGATTGGCATTGGGATAGGACAAGTGGGACCAATAAGATCTAATGCGGAAGGCTTTATTGTTCCTTTATTGGTAGCGATGCTTTATATTACGTTCTTACAAATCCCATTTGAGGATATCAAAAATGCTTTTAAAAATATTAAGTTTACCTACACTTCAATCACGATCAACTTTGTCTGGACACCAATCCTGGCATGGCTGCTGGCAATGGTATTTTTAGGTGATAACCCCGCTTTGTATATTGGCTTTATCATGCTGATGGTTACCCCATGCACTGACTGGTACTTAATCTTTACAGGGATAGCCAAGGGGAATGTAGCATTATCAGCTGCAATTTTGCCTTTAAATTTAATCTTGCAAGTCATTTTGCTGCCATTTTATCTTCTCATTTTTGGCGGGACAACAGAGGTTATTGAGTTCACATTTCTAGTGGAAAGTATCTTAATCGTTTTGTTCATTCCATTAGCTTTAGCTTATCTTACGAAAATGGTCTTGAGAAATAAACAAGAGTTAAGAGAAATTCTAATATCAAGGTTCAGCGTGCTACCGATCATTTTTTTAAGCCTTGCAATTGTGGCGATGTTTGCTTCTCAAGGTCAATTACTGCTTGATAACTTAGATTTAATGTGGAAAATTACCATCCCCATTCTATTATTTTTCCTCATCAATTTCTTTGTTGGTCAAAGGGTAGGCCAGCTTATGAAGTTCCCGAACTCCGACAGAACAAGCCTAAGCTTAACTACTTTAGCAAGGAATTCACCCATTGCTTTAGCCATTGCAATGACCGCATTTCCGGACCAGCCTTTAATCGCTTTAACATTGGTGATCGGTCCATTATTGGAATTGCCTATCCTTGCAATCATCACCCAGGTTTTATTAATTATTGCAAGAAAGCACACATCCCTTTTGTCATGATGTGTGTTTTACAACTTTTTATCTTTTAAAAAACGTCATTCTGCAGCTGAAAGTTCCTCTTCTGTCACCCATTTATGATTTTTCACAACTTCTCCTCCGCTTGTTGGAGTGAAATCAATCATATATACGGTAGATCGCTCAGCAGTATCGATTGTCGCTGTTGCCTCGTTCATTCCTTCCATATGCTCTGCCGTCAAAACAACTTCATCACCAGGTTTATAAGGTTGATCTCCCGCATTTTCCAGCTCTTCATGGATTACCCATTTGTGGTTCGATACTTTCTCGCCTCCTGTTGTTGGGGTATAGGAAACAGCATAAACCGTCGTGTCGTATGCTCCGACAACAGTTCCGATTGCTCCATTCATCCCTTGCATATGGTCGGAATTCACCATTACCTCCCTTCCTACTTCAAAGGCAGGATTTTCTGCTTCTTTCAATCCCTCTGGAACCTCACCAGAATCTGAGTGGTTCATCCCCCCATGGTCCCCTTCGTTGTTTTCGGTATTCTCCTGGCTATCCTTCTGGCTGTTCTCGTGGCTAGAGTTCTCATGATCCGCACTTTCATTTTCGTTTTCACTGCCAGTATCTGAACAAGCAGCTAAAACAAGTGCGGTAATGACTGATAGAACAAACAGCGCTAGTTTCTTAGTTTTCATGACGATTCCTCCTGAATGCTCAATTCTTTGTAATAATTAAGGTACCCGATTAAGTTGCAGAAATTGTGCATTTCTGATTACTTTTATTTTTCATCTATATATAATTTATAGTTTTAAATTCCATGCCCATCCTCCCCGCTTGCAAATGAATTCATTTCCAAAATAGAAAGTAATGTTTACATTGATAAAATTCGGTTAAACAAAATATACACCCAAAAAATGAGGAGGGATTGAAATGGCTAAAATTGCTGTTGAAGAGCCACTTACTGATATTAAACAAGCCTTAGAGGAAAAAGGGCATAATGTAGAAATGTTTAGAAATGAAGAAGACTTACCTTCCTGCGACTGCTGCGTAGCAAGAGGGACAGAAGATTTAGCTGATAACCAGTTAAATAATGTACCAGTTGTGGATGCCACAGCTCGTTCTGTAAACGATGTTGTTTCTAAAGTTGAGAACATTGTAAAGTAATCAAATAAGTTCTTGATATAGCACAAGAATTAATAGAGAAAAAGCTCGGAGTATTCCGAGCTTTTTTGTGTACAGGCAGCAAAATATTTTTAACCTTTCCTTGATAACCAGTCCAAGCAATAGCCTAGATTCGGTATGCCTCCTCTTTCATTTCCTTCTGTGTTGTTGAGTACTTGAAATCCATTATATGAGAATTAAAAACATGCACAGAAGCCCAGCTTTCCCCATATTAATGAAACGTCAGATAAAATAAAGGAGGTATGTGTTTTTTATCCAGCACAACCATTCAGACAGTATGGGCAATATTCGGGTGATATGGGAGGTCAAATGGCGAAAGGGTCTTCATTGCTGCATACTATTCAGCACTGTGAAGCAACATGCGAAGATATGGTCACCCACTTGATCGGTTTACAAAATGATGATAGAAGAGATGTTCAGATTCTATTGTTAAGGGACTGTGCCGATATGTGCACATTAATGGCAAAATACCTTGCACGAAACAGCTTTTTTTCTAAAACATTGGCAAATATTTGCGCCTATATCTGTGAACAGTGCGCAATGGAATGCTCCAAATACCCTGACCAGATGTCACAGAATTGTGCCCAGGTTTGCCAGCATTGCGCCCAGGCTTGCAGGGCATTTGCGGCGTAAGTTTGATACCCTGTAGATTAGCTGAAAATAGTGAAAGAAATTACACCAGTAAGGCAAGATGTATTCTTGGATTTACATGGTGTTTTTTTTATACTTGCCCATTCAGACTGGAGATATCGGGAGAAAACATGTATGTCCCGTGCCTATTTAAGTAATAATTTTAAAGAGGTTTTACCTGTACTGACCTACATATATTTAGATTTTCAGACAAAGTACCTTCCTCCTGCAGGATGAATATACTAACAAAAGAGGAGGGTGATAGACAAATGAATTTGCCTGCCGTCGACTTAGGGATTATGGCTGAACATTTAAGTACCCATGAAGGAGTCAACAATAAGCTGAAAATGTACTATTCCTCAGTCCAAAATCCTGTTTTAAAAAATATTTTAGAATTGAATATTAATATGTTAAGAAATCATGTCAGGACCATGCTGGCGCTAATTGACCCTGATCGAACACATCAAGTACATTTGCCTGAATTGCAACGTTTTGATTTTAGTATGGATGCTGGAAAGCTCAGTGAAATCGAACAAGATATTGCCCTTGAAGCAAGGTCCACAGCCAAGCTGATGGGGAGCGATAACTTCAATTCGGCTTTGATGATGAAGGATCCCAACGTCAAAAATATACACCTTCAAATGGCCTATCAAGATGTAAGCATGCAGATGATTTATGATCATTTAATAAAGCATACTCATGGAGAATTCATTCCAACTGTCAGTAAAGAAATGCAGTTCATGACTTTGCAGCACTATAAACATGTGCAAAATGAATAGACTTTTTAGGTCGGGGAGCCGCTTGTTAGCTGGCTCCCAACTTCTTATGGCAGAAGGAATTTGTGCATTTTTTATGCAGTTTATTTGATTAAAGAAGTGGTAGAAAGTAGTGAACCCAAAAATAGAACAGGAGGAATCAATATGTTATTGCCTGCAACTGATATGGGGCTAATTGCCGAACATCTATCAGCCCACGACGGCTTGATTGCAAAAATAAAAATGCATGAAAAAAAGGTCGAGAGCGTCGAATTAAAATATATCCTGAATAAAAAGCTCGATGTGTTAAGGAGTCATGTGAGATTGATGATGGGCATGCTGGATCCAGCCAAAAGTGATTTTGAAGAGGTTCCAACATTGGACGAGCTTCCATCTGGAAACCAATCTGTAGGAAAAGTAAAGAATGGGAGCCAGTTGGACAAGCATATTGCTCTGGAGACAAAAAAGGCGGCTGAGTCCATGGCTTTAGATAACCTGGTTTCTGCACTTAAGATGAAGGACCCTAAGGTCAAGCATGCACATGTTCAATTTGCTCTTCAAGAGATTGAGATTGTTAAGGATGTTACGGAAATACTAAAAGAAATGGGAGCAGAAATCACTCCTCTTGGTACTGAGGAAGAGCAGCAGAAGATCTTGAAGCATTTTGAACACATCTTAAAAGAATAGTTAATGAACATTATAGAAAAATAAAAAGAGGTGATATAAAGATGGAACAAGATCACGGACACCATGGGCATAATCAAATGGACCATGGTGCAAACCATGCCAACCATCAACAAACCACCCCTGCCGAAGCACTGAGAGTAGGCTGGGAGCTGAATCCGAAGGATATTCAGCCTAGACAGGAGACTGAAATTAAACTTTCCCTTAAAGACAGTCACGGAATTCCGGCCACAGCTTTTTCTGTTGTCCATGAAAAACAAATGCACTTATTGGCAATCAGCAAGGACCTTTCCACCTTTCTGCACCTCCATCCTGAGTATATTGGTGATGGAGAGTTTACAGTTAAGACAAAGTTTCCAAGTGCTGGTTCCTATAAACTCTTCGCAGATTTTATGCCCGAAGGCGGCACCCAGCAGTTAGCGACTTTCGAGCATAACGCAGAAGGGGCAGAGAATACACAAACTGTCACACCTGACGAAGTTTTAAAGAAAACGGTAAATGGCCTAGATTTCAAACTATCCTTCGACCGCTTGGCAGCGAATCAGCATCTTACCATGGCGTTTACGATAACAGATGCTGAAACTCAAGTTCCTGTAAAAGAACTGGAACCTTACCTTGGATCAGCTGGTCATGTCGTGATTGTCAGCAGTGACCTGGAGAAGTTCCTTCATGTCCATCCAACTGATGAAAAGACTACTGGACCTACGGTTACTTATATGACAACATTCCCAGAGCCAGGTATTTATAAAATTTGGGGACAGTTCAAGCACAAAGAGGAAATGCATACAGTCCCATTTGTAGTCGAAGTTCCATCTGAATAGCCTGATAATAGCACACTCTCCGTGTGCTATTATTCAATAAAGCTAATCCAACCAAAAGATAGGAGGTGTGGTCTTGAAACAACGAATTGAAACAAGCAAAATAATGGCAGCAGATACGAACAAAGCAAGGTTAAAGCTGATCATCATCCTTGCCATTCCTGCCGTGATTGAAAATTTCTTTCAAACTATACTCGGGTTTGTCGATACTTATTTTGTTTCACAAATTAGCCTGGCTGCAGTATCAGCAGTAGGAGTAACAAACGCCCTACTTGCAATTTATTTTGCCTTATTCATGGCAATTGGAATTGCGGCAAATGTAAGGATTGCAAATTTCATGGGAGCTGGCTTTCCAGAAAAAGCACGTCATATCTCTCAACAGTCCATCGTCCTTTCGATTGCTTTTGGTTTGCTCACAGGAATCATAACACTCTTTTTTGCTGAACCTTTACTAAGATTAATGGGGATTGAAGAAGAAGTATTAGAGCTCGGCGCGTTGTATTTTCGAATTGTTGGAATTCCGTCCGTATTTATGTCGCTCATGTTTGTCATGAGTGCGATCTTAAGAGGAGCCGGCAATACCAGGTCCCCGATGATTGTCAGTGTCGTAATCAACATCGTAAACGGAATTCTTGACTATCTATTGATATTCGGGTTTTTGTTCATTCCAGAAATGGGCATTATCGGTGCCGCAATCGCAACAGTCTTTTCCAGAATGGTTGGAAGCCTGTTCCTTGTTTACTATATAAACCGGGAAAAAGTTCTCAACTTCCGCAGGGATTACTGGAAACCCGATTTAACCCATCTGAAAGAACTCTCGACACTCGGTGCTCCTGCAGCTGGTGAAAGATTATTGATGCGTGCGGGTCAAATCGTTTATTTCGGATTTGTTGTGGCTTTGGGAACTAATTCATTCGCTGCCCATCAAATAGCAGGCAATGTTGAAGTTTTTTCTTATATGATCGGCTATGGATTCGCTACTGCTGCGACTATTCTCGTTGGTCAGCAGGTTGGAGCCGGAAGCTACGAAGAAGCAAAGACATATGCAAAACTATCCACTTATTTCGCTTTCATATCTATGACGGTTCTTGGAATTCTTTTATTTTTCCTTGGAGAATGGACAGGCAGTTTTTTCACTGAAGACCAGGCTGTTATCGGAGATATCGGTACAGCATTGAAAATTTCGGGAGTATTCCAGCCGCTGCTGGCAATCCTTCTTGTCATGACCGGGGCATTCCAGGGAGCAAACAATACAAAGTTTCCTATGTATTTGACCGCTGTTGGGATGTGGGCAGTCCGGACCGTTCTTGTGTATGTCCTCGCTATCATGCTCGACTGGGGTTTGGCAGGTGTTTGGATTGCCATTGGCATTGACATTGGTTTGAGAGCCATCGTTCTGTTGATTCAGTTCAGAAGGGACAAATGGATGGAAATCGAAAAAGCACCTGAACCAAGAGCGGAATGTGATCCACAGACAACAAAGGAAGATTTGCCAGCTTGTGCAAATAGTTATTAATCACTTACTTCAGTAACTGATTAAAGTAAGGAGATACATCAAAAAAATATTTTTAGAGGTGATTTTTTAATGAAACCGTATATGAAATTTGCCGGAATGGTTATTGTCTCTACAATTGTTATGTTTATCTTTAAATATCTCAGCACATTTAAGCTGGATCATGTTTTTTTCAGTGAAACCAGGGCTTATATGGCCCTTTTAATGGGGGCCACAATGGCTGTGATTATGTTGGCTTTTATGCGCAATATGTTAAAAAACCGCAAATTAAACATAGGAATTGCTGTTGGAAGCCTTGTCGTTTTCTTCGTTTCACTCTATTTATTGCGAAGCCAGGTCTTGGTTGATGATGTAGACTATATGGAAGCCATGATTCCCCACCATTCCATCGCCATTTTAACAAGTGAGCGGGCTCAGATAACAGACCCAAGAGTCCGGAGTTTAGCAGACAGCATTATTAAAGCCCAAAAGAAAGAGATTTCTGAAATGAAGAAATTAATAGATGACCTTGAAGATGAAGAATAGCATCAAAAAAAGCCTCCATGAGGCTTTTTTAATGCTTTCTTACAGCTGTCATTTATTTCTGCTTTCTATTGAGAATAATCCAAACGACCAAGAGAATACCCGCAATGATAAAAACCACCCAGATCAGCTGACTGAACCAAAAAACCATATGATTATACATCATTCCCCGTCCCATCATCATGCCCATATGTCCTGGAGGAAACCAGACCATCCGAACGACAAATACAAGGAGAAAAATTCCCATCAGTATGAAGAATGACAATATTATAGCCGGCAATAAACGTTTCATATGATCACCTTTATTCTACTTTATATCCCAATCCCCAGACTGTCTTGACGATGTTCTTGCCGATTCCGGCAGTTTTCAGCTTCTCACGGAGGTTCTTGATATGGGAATCGACAGTCCGGTCATCTCCCGTAAACTCGATGCCCCAAATCTTATCAACAAGCTGCTCCCTCGACAGGACCGTGCCGCGATTTTCAATCAATGCATGCAGAAGATCGAACTCAGTGTGTGTCAGGGATAACATTACATCCTTATAAACGGCTTCCCTGGCAGTAAGATTGATAATAATTCCTTGATACTTCAGGATCTCATCCTCTGCTCCTTTACTCTTGGATCTTCTTAGCAGAGCCTTGACCCTCGCAAGCAGCTCCTCTGCCTCAAAAGGCTTCACCAGATAATCGTCTGCCCCACTGGACAACCCGGCCACCTTGTCTTTGACTGAGCTTTTAGCCGTAAGCATGATGACCGGAACATCGGATACCTTCCTGACATGTTGGATCGTTTGCCAGCCATCCACCAAAGGCATCATGATATCAAGGATGATTAGGTCAAAATCATTCCTTTTTACTTTTTCGAAAGCCTCCTGACCATTTTCGGCATTTTCGACTTGATAACTTTCCTGCCGCAGATATAGCCCGATCAGCTGTCTCATTTCAAATTCATCGTCTACTACCAATATTTTTTTCATCACTGTCTCCTATTGGTTTTTTAAGTATATAGTGAAAACCGATCCTTGGTTTTCCATGCTTTCGACTTGGATATCACCATCGTGAGCCTCGATGATTTGCTTTACCACATAAAGTCCGAGACCCGTTCCTCCCGTTTTCCTTGCTCTTGATTGGTCGACCCTGTAAAACCTCTCCCAAACAAGTGGAATTTCTTGTTGGGGTATGCCTATGCCTGTATCGCTTATCTCAATGATGACAAGACTTTTCTTTAGGAAAGAACGAATTGATACCCTGCCTTCGGTTGAATACTTGATTCCATTTTCAATCAGATTATAGAAAACCTGCTCCATTCTGTGAATATCCATATTTAAGTACGGAAGGTCACTTTCCAGATTCGTTGTAATTTCAAGCCCTTTTTTCTCTGCTGCCGGTCTAAGGCTTGAAGCCACTCTTTCAATGATTCTGTTTATGTCTGCCTGTTCTTTATTCAATTCGAATTGTCCTACCTGCAGCTTGCTCATTTCAAACAAATCATTGATCATAAAAGAAATACGCTGAGCTTCCTTATTGATGATGTCTAAATATTTGAGGTTCTCCTCTGGATCTTTCGCCATGCCTTTCATCAATACATCACTGTAGCCCCTGATATAAGTGAGTGGAGTACGGATTTCATGCGATACCGCAGAAAGGAACTGATTCCTGCTGTCTTCAAAATACTGAAGCTGCTCCCCGAGCGCCTGAATGGAGCTCCCTAACTTCGCAATCTCATCATCGCCTTTATAAAAAATTTCCTGCCTGTATTTCCCCTGTGACATGTTCATTGTGGCTTCCTCCATTTGCAAAAGAGGTTTTGTCAGCCTTCTCGACAGGAAGCCAATCAAACCAAATGCCAGAAGGAAGATGCCAATGCTTGCAGAAATGATGAGCACATTCATGGTGAACACAATGTCTCTTAGAATGGATGAAGGGTAATACATATAAATGTAGCCTTCACCATTTCCTATGGGAGATACAGATATAACATATTTATGCTGTCGCCAATCACCTACCGCAATTTTCCCTTCCTTAATCTTTGAAGCTGCATTTATATGCTCCAGCATTTCATTGTCTGGAACAGCAGACGATGCGATTATTTTTCCAGCAGGATCGGAAATCAAAACCTCTGTTGGCACTTCCTGTTCCATCATAACGACATGGTCAATCGTTGACTGTTTAAAATTCTTTTTCAGAATACTAGCGTGATTGTTTCCCCTCGCAACCAGCTCCTGCTCAATATAATCGACGAAAATATTTGTAAACATTCCGTACATCGTCAATCCAAAGATCAGCAGCAAGGCAATGAAGACGACGCTGAAAATCATCCCAATTTTAAAAGATACACTATTGAATCTGCTATACCATTTCATCGGATGCTCCCTGGTATTTATTCTATATCACTGCTATTTTTCCGGTCTTTTTAATCTATCATACACTATATTGATTAGCGTAAGTAAACTGCATTCCTGATATGGAAGCTTCCACTTTAAGAGTACTTGATAAATATGGAGATTTCATGGAGAGGAAAATTTTCACATAAAAATCCGCTCTGGAATAACACCAAGCGGATTCTTTATTTCTTTTTCAAGAAATCTACTAAGTAATGAACCGTTAAATATAGCGTAACCTTGTGATCATCCCTCCAGGAGATACTCCATTGTTCGTTTTGTGGAATGGCTTCGTTCCGTTTACCGGCCATATACCTGGATTACTAGCAACTAAATCAACATCAAACCTTTTTCCTGAAGGCAGATTAATTGTATCAAGATATTTCCCTTTTCTTTTAAACGCATCTTCTTCGATTATTTTAAAATCATGCCCATGAATATGCATTGTATGGGACATGTTGGCATTATTGATGAACCGTACCCTTACTTTCTCACCGTAGCGGACATCGAGTGGTGTTGTGTCCGGAAAGCTTTTTCCATTAATAGTGAAAAAATTAGGGTTACGATTCAAGTTCTTTGGCTTGAACACCTCTGACTCCAAAGAACTCAGCGCTGGCTGGTCAATTTCCCATTGCTGTATTAACAATACATAGTCCCGGTTAGGGATTTTTATCTCCTGTCTTGGCAATACGATCAATACACCCATTAAACCATTGCTTTCTTGCAACGGATTGGAGGAGTGATAAAAAAAGGAACCACTTTGCCATGCTACAAATTGATACAGGTGTGACTTTCCAGGATGGATAAAGGGAGTTGGTTCAATTTCCGGCATTCCATCTTGAACATTAGGCTTTGATAGTCCATGTACATGGAGCGCTGTTTTTTCTTCGAGTCTGTTTTCAACTTCAATATAGACTGTTTTCTCCCTCCACAACTACTAAAAGAGGGGCCGAGGTTGAATTGTTGTATCCAACACCATCAATGACAATGCCTGAAACAATCTCCCTTTTTATCGGCTCTGCCCTTAGCTTAAAATATCGGCCGCCAGATACTTCCTTATATTCAGCCTTTTTGACATCAGGCATTTCCAGCAAGTTCTCCCACATCTGCATTGGCCTGTCCTCCCCTGTCATGGTTTCTCTTCTATCTATATGTGACACGGAGAAGCAATATTAGTTGTTTTCCAGGCAATCATTAGTAAGAGTAAAGGTTGAGATTTAAGAGTGTACTTTTATTGAAAACTCGGTCTTGTCCGAATACGAAGCTTATACTTATGAAAGCACAAAAAACAAACTAAATCACCACAAAAGCGGTTCATATCCTGAACCGTTTTTCGCCTATTTATCTGGAGATAACACCAGTCTTCTCATGATTGAACTCATCAGACGTTTTTCGCCTACAACGGATAATCCGGCTGCTTTAATATTTTCCATCGTTTCACGGTTGATGTTTGCACCCCACATCCTTACTGTTATGGGGTTAAGCACATCCATAACCACCCCCGCCATCGGGTTTTCGCTTCTCATATGCTCGAGCATCAATATCTGTCCATCCGGTTTGCAAACCCTTCTTAACTCCTTCAACCCCTGTACCGGGTCGGGAACGGAACAAAAAACACAGGTAGAGACAATCGTGTCGAAGGTGTGGTCTGGAAAGGGAAGTTCCTGAATATCCGCCTCAATGAGTTCGATGTTATAAGGAGCGAGCCGGGATGCCTTTTGTTTAGCATACTTCAGCATTTCGCTGCTGAAATCCACTCCAGTCAAGGACTGAATGCTGTCTGGGTAGGAAGCGAGGTTCGCTCCTGTCCCAACCCCCGCTTCAAGTACTTTTCCGGAAGCAAGGTTTAACAAGTCACGCCTCCAGTCTTCCCTGATCATTTTGTCCATGCTGTCATAAACTTTCGAGACTCGGTTGTACCTTTTTTTTTTTCATTTAGATTTTGATCCAACAGAAGCCATCCTTTCTGATGAGTAATCTGCTTTTTGGTATGTGCCCATTTTACGGCAACTTCTGCAGAAATGTTGTAGCTAACCTCTTCCTTTTATAGGGGATGTGAAAAACTAAGCAAGCCGCCAAATAGTCAGCAGGTTTTTAGTGTAAGGTTTTCGAAGTCATTTCCGCCATTCCTTAATCGCCTTGGCTACAGTTCTGTAACTTGATGTGCTATGGAAACATCTCAAGTCCTTTTGGCCGGACTTAACACAGGAATATAAACGTCGTTATCCTTAACAAACCCTTCAAAAATATCCAATGGCCTTGGCGGCGGTCCTCCAATATTTATTCCATTTTTGTTATATTCTCCTCCATGACAAGGACAGTAGAATTGAATTCCTTCCTTTACTTTCTTTTCTTCCGCTTCACCTGCGATGCAACCGAGATGTGTACATACTGGAGACATAATTAACAATTCATCTTCCTTCGTTTTGTTCACATTAACAAAACCGTCCAGATTTTGTTCTGTCCAACCATCCTGGACTGTTACTTTATAAGAAACTTTCTTTGGAAAGGGCCCTTCTCCAATTCGTTTAAAGGACCAAGATTTACCATAGAACTGGTGTCAATATTACTTTCCTCTTTACTGCAGGCACTTAAACCTGCCGGCAGAAAGGAAAGGGCCAACATCCCTGCTGTCCCTTTTAAAGACTTCCCCAAAAACTTCCGGCGATTCAACATGTAGCTTCATCTCCATGTTTTTGATCAAACACTACCAAATAATTCCGCAAAAATTATGAATGTGAAATTTGCATTGATGTCGTCTTTAAGTACGCAGAATGCATCCCTGATAAAAGGAGTGTAAATCTATCGTTTCACTGATTCATCTCAAATTGTGCAGAAATATATGAACTTTTCACTAACATATTTACAGCCTCATTTACTGCACTATAGTCTTCTTTTATGGAGTGTTTGTCATTTATGAGAGAATTTTGGAGATCGTTTGCGACAATGTAAGCTAATGCTCTATCTGTGGCACTTCGAATAGAGGACAATTGGTTCACAACATCAGCACATGCTTTTTCTGATTCCATCATTTTACCAACCCCGCTGATTTGGCCCTCAATTCTCTTAAGGCGGTTTACTGTTTCTTTGCTATAGAACATGCCGTCCCCTCCTTTTGTAATTTAAATATCATTCTAAACAAAAGGTATGGAGATTTTGTCGAGACTAAGGAATTTTTCACTGAAGAGTATGGGTAAAGTTTAAAAAGAAAAAAGCGGCTCCGTGCCGCTTAAGACAATATATTTCCGTACTTGGCGCTTCTATTTAAAAGGTACCCTCCACATGTGAGACGGTGAGGAGAGGCTCTAAGACGACCCACCGAGAAGTGCTATTACTGCTCTAATTTTTGTTTTAAACGATCGTACTCTTCTTCTGAAATTTCACCTCTCGCAAGTCTTTCTTTCAATGTCCCAAGTGAGTTGTTGCCGTCAGTGTTGGTTGAACTGTGATTTGACTTATTCTTAAAAAACACTATGGCTACAGCTATAACCACCACGACTATAATGACCAGCAGTATTCCCATTATTCCTGGACCAAAAAATCCTGTTCCCATCCCATTACCGGGCCCGCCACCATTCATCATAAACTACACTCCTTTCCTGATCTACTCTATTTATTCCCGTGCGGGTATTAAGTTAAGAATTGAAGGGTGTTATGGAAAGACGTGCACTTTCTTATGTAAAAAGGTTCACCTCAGAATGTTAGTCTCCAAGATGAAGAACCCCATAACACTAGGTACTATGGGGTTCCAGAATTTTATAATGTTAACAGGAGTAACCTACTCCTGTTTAGATGGAAGTTGTCATCCGCCTTCAACACAAGTTGCCGAGGAACTTCCTAGAAAATTATTTAATTCCTTAAGTAGTGTATTAAGACGATTGCCATCAACCACTTTTTCTAAAGGTACTGCTGAAATTGATATGTTATACTTCTGGAAGACAACCACGGAGTTTTCCCAAATCTCAATAATTGACTTTGATGACATATTTGGTTGTATTACCATACTAGTATTCTCCTTTTAAAAACGTTACCTTAACTATATCATTTATTCCTTATAGTCCAAATTGTTAAATAAGAATGTTTAAAACGCAAGGTTTCATACACCTTGCGTTTTCATATGCATATACTGCTAAGTAATGCTGTTTGCTCTGTTGCCATGCCCCTGGTGGCTTATAAGCAACTTATTTGGGCATGGGGATAGTTCCTTCTTCAATAATTCAATCGCGTCTCCAAGCTAGCATTTATAAGATTCAAATGTAGATGTTGAAATTGCTCTTACCTTTGGACCGTTTTATCTTTATACCCCATTGCCGATAACCCTTTATACCTTCTAAACCAGAATAGAAAAAGAGCTATGCCAATTAAAGCCAGTGACATGATCTGGGCTATCCTAAAACCATCCGTCAACATTAGACTGTCTGTTCTTAGTCCCTCCACAAAGAATCTGCCTGCAGAATAACAGATGAGATAAGTAAGAAAAACTTCCCCTCGTTTGACTCCCAGCTTTCTGACTCCAAGGAGGATAATGAATCCTGCGAGATTCCATAATGATTCATAAAGGAAGGTTGGATGATAGTAATTTCCATCTATATACATTTGATTAATAATCCAGTCTGGAAGCATTAGATTTTCAAGGAATACTCTTGTCACCTCTGTGCCGTGCGCTTCCTGATTCATGAAGTTTCCCCAGCGGCCTATCGCCTGGCCAAGTATAATGCTTGGAGCAGCAATGTCTGCGAGCTGCCAGAAGGAAATCCCTTTTTTTCGCGCATAGACAATGGCTGTTGCCACTGCTCCGATCAATCCCCCATGAATGGCGATGCCACCTTCCCAAATCGCGATAATTTGTCCCGGATTGTCCAAATAATATTCCAGTTTGAACAAAACGTAATAAAGTCTCGCACTAAGAATCGAGATAGGAATAGCCCAGAGCAACAAATCCGAAAACACATCCTGTTGCAAACCACGTCTGGTCGCTTCTCTTGTAGCAATTATCCACCCGAGGAACATTCCAAATCCAATAATAATACCGTACCAATAAATAGTGATAGGCCCTAATTCCAGGGCTATTCGATTAATTGGTTCAAAGTTCTCCACATACTTCACCTCATTCAAGTCGTATATCCATCATCATACAGAGGAATTTTGAATTTTATATGAAGACGCCGTAATAATTTTGTATAGTATCTCCTCGACGTCTTCGGGTTCGGTCCTTTATAAATGAAGAAACGGCTGTATGCAGACCGTTTCTTCTAGGGGGGTTAAAAAGTAACCATCTTCATATTAAAGGATATTTGTGCATTTTATAAGGATGATCATCTTAAAAAAATAGCCATTCATATCGTTAAACTCATCTAAACCCCTATAAATCATGTTTTTTTACTTGTGCAACGTTTTTTCCTGATATTTGTCAATGCTGGGACATTTACCGTTTCTTTTATTAAATGAATCTGCTCAATCCTTAATTTCTGCACTTTTTTAAAAATTGTCTTTAAACAAGACCTATCCCTTCCAGTCAATAATCCAGGAGTGATTTCCAAGTCGTATTGGCTAATAAGGATGGGATTCAATACCGAATCCAGCCGGATGAACTCGGATCCCAGTTTGCATGCAGGAAGATGGATTACAAGGAGTATTTGTATTTGCAAAAGAAGGGAAGCAGACGGCCGATAGGCCTCACACTAGCGATGACCTCTGGCTTTGGACGGAAGGGCGAGGATTCATTACGTCTCTTTTATAATAATATGAAAGTAAAACCCAAACCCTTAAAATAAGCTGCCGAATAGGCAGCCAGATTTTAGAATTAGGTTTTTGAAATCCTTTCATATTCACTCTGGGATATTTCTCCTTTAACGTAACGAAGCTTCAATGCTTCAGCTGGAGATTCCTTTTGAAATGAATCCTGTGTCTGCCTTTTGAAAGAAAACATTAGGTCAACGACCAGCTTCCTTGCCAGCTTGACCAGTTTGAATAAATCGCCTGTCCTCAACAGGTAATAGAAGACGATCGCAATTAAAACAAGATTTATCACTTCATTTCACCCCAATCATGATTGGATGGTTCTCAAGATTTGCTGGAACTCTTCAAAGGTGATTTCCCCTCTGGCGTATCTCAGCTTTACCATTTCTTCTGCTTCGATTGCCTGTGTATTCCCTGGCTTTGGATTGATGGCTGCCCGGTTTTTGAAAAGAAGGTAAGCTCCAACCGCAATCAGCCCAAGGAAAATTAGTGTCGAGAAATTGAAATACGGCATCATTCCAAACTGGCTGTAGCCAGAAGGACCGTTAAATCCGTATCCATTTACAAAAGAACCCATATGTCCGCCCATCATGTTCATCTGCTCCTTTCAACCATATTAAAATTAAATGAGATTTTTCAGTTTCATGTATTCTTCTTCAGAAAGTTTCCCTGCGGCATACCTCAGGTCAATGATCTTTCTTGCTTGATCATCTCCAGTATCCTGAGGATCCGTTTTCCCAAAGAATTTTTGCAAATCGCCTGTCTTATACAGATAAAAACCGATTGCCAGGATCAATAGTGCAAACATCGTTCCATTCCTCCCTCAAATTTTTAATTGGAGGCCGGATCAACCGGCCTGTATGTTTATAGTGCTGTATTTCCCATGCCCTCGAATTTCCTGCTGTTGGCCGCTCCATCTGTCCCATGCATGCCTTTATACATTTCTTCCAGATCCTGATTGCTCAAATCGGGGTGCATTTCCTGCATATATGGCTTCATTTGCCCAAAGTTGATATTCTGTTCATCCATGAATTTTTGCATATCCTCAAAATTCCCGGACTCCATCATTTGGTTCATTTCATTGAGGTCGACACCCTGACTCTCCATGTACTTCTGCATGTTTTCAAAATTGCCCTCATCCATGACGCTGGACATATTGCTAAAATTAATTCCTTGCTGCTTCATATAATCGAAAGGCCCTGCAGGGTTTTCTTTCGCTGATGCCATGTATAGCCCCGTTCCTCCCGTTGCGATCAGGGCAGCTGCCAATGCTCCAGTAATGATTGTTTTTTTCATCATTATAAAACACTCCTTATTTACGTTTTTTATAGTAGATTTTCCTTGATTTGTTCAAACTCCTCGACAGTGATTTCACCCCGTGCCAGTCTGGCCTTTGCCACCTCAAGTGCTTCATTGCTCCCTGACTGGCGGGGTTGCGTTTGGCTGTTCCCTCTGTTCTGGTTCTGGTTGAAAGCAAGATACAGCAGGTAACCGATTGCCAGGATTATGATGAGCATCATCAGTGATCCACCTCCCATCCCAAAGCCTCCAAAGTAACCTGGTCCCATCATCATTTCCTTCTCCTTTCCATTTCTTTATACTTTCATTCTCTATCAAAAAGATGTAGAAAGTATGGAGGTTACGCGATTATTTTAAGAGTGTTTCCTTCATTTTCTGGTACTCTTCCACGCCGATTTCCCCTTTTGCTAGCCTCATTTTCAATTGTTCCATCGCTTCACTGGAATCAGAACGATTTGGCTGATCCGGTCCCTTTTTGTTTTTCAACAGCAAGTAGATCAAGAAGCCAACCAGCAGCAAACCGATAAACCAGCCAATCGGCCCGCAGCCAGCAGCCGCAAAACTAGGTCCCATCATCGGAATCCCTCCTTTCGTGATGTTGTGTGTGCCTCTATGCTTTAACTATAAAATCGAATCATGGAGAAAATATGTAGGAAAATAAAAAAGCAGGGGCATCCTGATCCTGAGTTTCAAAATTTTTGTGTGCATTATAATTCGGTCTACATACTTTTTGCATATTTACAAGGTAGAATTATAAAATACCCCCCACCGGTTAAAAACACAATTTGATAAGGAGGTACTGCATTAATGGATAAATACGATAAATACAATAGAAGAAAATTTCTCTCTTATTCCTTAAAGGGAGCCGCAGGATTAGCAGCTATTTCTCTTGTTCCTGTTGGAGTAAGTAAATTTTTAAATAACAACGGCGGAATGATGAATGAAACTGATAATAATGAAATTCCATTCAGCGGGGGCACTCCTTTACCTATTCCTCCGCTGCTTAAAAATACCAGTTCGATTCCAAATAAAGCTGAGTTCCAGCTTTCAGCTCAAATCGCTAAAAAAGAATTCATTGAGGGGAAAGAGACAGACACTTATGGTTACAATGGAAATTATCTCGGTCCTGTCATTAGAGTCAGAAAAGGTGATGAGGTTTCTATAAAAGTTAAAAACAACCTAAAGGAAGAGACAACAGTCCACTGGCACGGGCTTGAAGTAGACGGGGAAAATGATGGCGGTCCTCACTCCCGGATTATGCCAGGTGAAACCTGGAATCCAAAGTTTACGATTAATCAGCCTGCATCAACCTTATGGTTTCATCCGCACTTGATCCACAAAACTGGAGAGCAGGTGTATAAAGGACTCGCAGGTTTATTCTATGTAGATGATGATGTCTCAGATAACTTGAACCTCCCTAATGAGTACGGCGTGAACGACATTCCACTTGTGATCCAGGATAAGAAGCTTGATGCAAATGGCAGGTTTGAATACAAACTGGGAATGCATGACGTCATGATGGGCCTCCAGGGGGGCACGATTCTTGTCAACGGTGCAGTTAACCCTTATCTTGAGGTACCTAAAGGCAAAATGCGCTTTCGCTTGTTGAACGGTTCAAACGCCAGAATTTATGAGTTGCTTTTCAGCAATAACCAGAGTTTTTATCAAATAGCGAGCGATGGCGGATTACTTGAACAGCCTGTCGGGATGACAAAATTGGTGATCAGCCCAGGAGAAAGAGCGGAAATCATAGTTGATTTCTCTGAATTTAAAGATGGCGATACTGTTGAACTAACAAACCAAGGTACCGAATTCATGAAATTCATGGTAACTGATAAAAAACAAAAAGACTTTATTACCCCAAACCAACTAGCAAAAATTGTAAAAATAGATCCATCAAAAGCTTTAAAAACAAGGGAATTCATTTTCCAAGGAATGGGAATAAATGTAAATATAAATGGTAAACAAATGGATATGGATCGAATAGATGAGTACATGGATATCAATACAACAGAAATCTGGGAAATCTCCAATGAGAGCACTGGGATGATGGGAGGAATGGCTCACCCATTCCATGCTCACGGGATCCAATTCCAAATTCTGGACCGTGACGGCAGCCAGCCTCCAGCAAATGAATCCGGCTGGAAGGATACGCTCCTTGTCTATCCAGGGGAGAAGGTCAGGGCGATTGCTACTTTCAAGTATCCCGGAATTTTCATGTACCACTGTCATATTCTTGAACATGAAGACGCCGGCATGATGGGACAATATAAAGTGGAATAAACACCGATTTGAAAAAGATCATATTTTACTCTTTATAAATATTTTCTGGAAATAAACTTGTCTTTCCACTTTATCAAATAACATCAGATAATTAAATTTTTCACTTAAAACTTTGGGTGAAAATTTAGATGATAGTAATACATTAAAAGGAGTTGGGTTATCCCCAACTCCTTTTATTTGCTATCCTATAGATTGCTGTCCTTTTTTCTTCATAGTCAACAAAGTAAAGCCAATTATTTCAAATAAAACACAAACCAAAATAGTTACATTCAGGTTTTAAAAAAATCATTTTACTTAATGAGCACCAGTCATCAGCGTAATATAGGTAATAAATACAAAAAATACCCCAAAAAGGACTGACAATAGTACAGAATCTTTTTTAGTAAAACTAAATATCATAAAAACTACAACAATAACCGATAAAAATCCACCAACTATAAAGAAAGAATCTACGTTCAATTTAACTACTGTATCGGGTAAAAATGGATGAAACCACTCATACAATGGAGAGTAACCTTCTGTTTGTATCATTGTTTTAATGTCGTGCGGTGGAGATTGAATTCCCAGGGTTCCAGTCACAATAAATATCAATGATATAAATATACTTTCTGCTTTCATCCATTTAATCGTTGAGGGATAGGGATGTTCTAATTGTTTTTTTCTCATCGATATTCCATTTATAAACGCAAAAGCTACTAAAGGAATTATTAGTATATGTTTAACTAATAAAGCCTGCCCATATGGCAACATCCAAGAAGAGACATAATCTTTAGGTTCTACAACTAACTTCATGGTCATGAAACCACTTAGAATGATTAAAACTAGAGAAAGAATAGCTGTTGGTGTGAACCAAGACAAAAACTTACTCCAATTACGCAAGTCTTTAGAGAAGAAAGAAACAATCAATAATATCCCTGTCCAAACCGTTATACCAAGAAAATGTATTGTGTGAGAGGTCAAGCCATACCAAAACGATAAACTGGCCGCATGACTTGAATAACCAACAGCGATTACCATCAAAAGAACGAGAAAAGCTTGAAAATACTTGGGTTTCTTATATAAAACCATGAAATATAAAAGAAGTCCTACCCATGAAGTAAACATCCAAGCTTTCCCTACTTCAAAATTATATAAAACTGATTTTAACGTTTGCCAAAAACCTAATGCTTCAATAAAATAAAAAACTACTTGAACTAGTGGTCCTACTGAAGCAAAAATGATTCCCAGTATCGAAAGAAAATATACTGACCTTGGAATATCAATCGTTGGTTTATAATTTCCGGGAATGAGCTGTAAAATGATAGCTCCCACTAAAATAGAGAAGGATACATATAAAACAGTTTCAGATACTATTAGGTAATAGGTCATTTTTTATCCTTTCTGAATAGAAAGAATGCCATAATTAGTATTGTTAAGGAGGCTAATGGCAAAAACCACTTTTTAATGGTTGAACTTCCTATTTGATTTACTTGTTCATTTCGAGACAAATTGTTATCATTCTTTTTCTGCTCTAAAGCGGGCTGTTCTGGGTCCTCAGTTTGTTTCTCGGTTTCAACTACTTTGTTAGAAGATTCATTTTGATATTGATTGGGCACTTGAACAGTAAAAGAAATGGTTCCCTCCAATGGATGGCCATCTTCTCCGACTATTTTCCAAATAGCCTTATACTGCCCGTTGCTTAATGGCTTATCTAATTGTCCTATTAATTTATCTTCTTCAATCGTAATATTTTTCACTTCAATTGTCTGGTTATTATATGTTAGAAAGAGTTCACCAATTGTTTCGATTTTTGTTTCAAAGGTGATATCTATCATATCAATAGGTTCCTTTACAATTTCTGCTTCTGAAGGTTTTGATTCTTTTATATAAGAATGGGCGAAGGCCACGATTTTTGAATCGATGCTTAGTAGGATCAAAATTATTAACATAAAGATTTTTTTCAACAATGAATACCTCCTGTTTAACTAAAACTTCCTATTATGACATACTATGTATCTTCATTTCAGTGATAAGTGAAATGAAAGGCCATCTTTGCGATCTCAAATTAAATATAAATAAACTACTCATGAAGAAGCCCACATTCACCATTCCAAATGTGGGCAAGATACACAAATTAAACTTTCCTTAATACGATTTTTTGGTACATACCATTAAATAATATATCTTTTTTCTCTATTAATTTTACATTCTCAGACTCAGACAAGATGGCATTAAAGGATATACCAATATCTGTTCCCAATATTCTAATCAATGGCCGAATAAAACGTTTCGATAGTGGAAGGTCCCTGGTGCTGTCAGCAAATTTATCAAAAACAACAATCTGTCCACCACTTTTCGTAACTCGGACCATTTCATCAAAGGCTTTTTTGCCATCGGGAACGACAGTCAATATTAAGCTGCCAATGACATAATCAAATGTATTGTCTGGCAAGTTCATGCTTTGGGCATCCATTTGTATAAAATCAATTTTTTCGCCTTCGTACTTCTTTCTTGCTTGATTCAGCATGTCTTCTGAAAAGTCTATAGCTGTTACCTTGAGGCTGTTATAAGGGACGTGATTGATATCCGCCCCTGTACCAACCCCAACGAAAAGCACGGAATCTCCTGCTTTAAACTCTATATCTTGAAATACTCGTTTTCTTGCTTCTAAAAATAGTCCTGAATTAAAAAAGTAATCGTAGATGGGGGACCAAATTTTATAGATGAATCGATTCCAATTATTATTCATCTGATAACCCCGTTCATTAAATTATTCTTTTACCCTCAAAAGTCGTAATCCGTTTAAAGTGACAATAAGAGTAGCTCCCATATCAGCAAATATAGCGATCCATAAGGTAAGCCATCCTGGTATCACTAGCATAAGAGCAATTAGCTTGATTGCCAGGGAGAATGTAATGTTTTGCTTGATGATCGTTAATGCTTTTCTGCTGAGCTTGATAGTAAACGGCAGTTTCTTGAGATCATCGCCCATTAAAGCAATGTCTGCAGTTTCCAGAGCCGTATCAGTCCCTGCTCCTCCCATGGCGATTCCTACAGTGGCAGAAGCTAGAGCAGGTGCATCGTTGACCCCATCTCCAACCATGGCCACTTTACCATGTTCATCACGCAGTTTCTTGATAAATGCCAGTTTATCCTGTGGAAGAAGTTCCGCTTCGATATCAGACACTCCGACTAATTTACCAATTGCATTTCCAGTCCCTTTATTGTCACCTGTCAGCATGATGGTCTTCTTTATACCAAGCTCATGCAATCTGGCAATAGTGGAAAGGCTGCTTTCCCTAACTTCATCAGCTACTGCAATCAAGGCTGATAAACCATCAGTGGTACCCACAACCATTACTGTTTTTCCTTGAAGCTGTAAATCATTAATTTTTTTGCTTTCAGGTGAAATACTGTGATCTAACAACTCTTCAAATAACTTTGGATTTCCAATAAAGTAAGTTAATCCGTTTATTGTTCCTTTTATCCCTTTTCCCGTAATCGATGAAAAATCCTCTACAACTACGTCCTTGAAAGAAATTTCTTTTTCCTCTGCTTTTTTTATTATCGCTGATGCAAGAGGATGCTGAGAATTATATTCTAATGCAGCTATGATACTCAGCAGCTCACTTTCTTTCTGCTCATTATCAAGCATTACATAATCAGTAACTGCAGGTACGCCTTTTGTTAAAGTACCTGTTTTATCAAATGCGATGGCGTTCAGCGCCCCCGCTTCCTCAAGGTAAACTCCGCCTTTGATTAATACTCCATTCCTCGCTGCATTTCCTATTGCAGTTACAATTGCAACCGGTGTTGAAATGACAAGTGCACAAGGACAACCTACAACAAGAACAGCAAGACCTTGATAAATCCATTCGCTCCAGTCTGCTTGGAACAGAAGCGGCGGGATTATGGCCACAAGTGCAGCAATCACAATAATGGCCGGTGTATAATACTTTGCAAACTTATCGACAAAAGCCTGGGAAGGTGCTCTCTCTGCTTGGGCTTCCTCTACCAGATGGATGATTTTCGCAATTGTTGTATCATCGACCCTTTTTGTTACTTTTACTTCCAGTAAGCCTTCTGTATTCAATGTACCTGCGAAAACATCATCATCCACTGATTTTTCCAGCGGTACGGATTCTCCAGTAATTGCTGCCTGGTTAACGGATGAATATCCTTTAACCACAGTTCCGTCCATAGCAATTTTTTGACCTGGCTTTACGATCATGATATCACCGATTTGAATATCATCTACTTTAATCAATAGTTCCTGACCATTACGACGGATGAGTGCTTCTTTTGGCGCGATATCCATTAATGAACGAATCGAAGCCCGAGCCTTATCCATGGAATATTTCTCAAGCGCTTCAGAGATTGCAAATAAGATAACAACTACTGCACCCTCGCTCCATTCGCCGATAAAGCCAGCACCGATGATGGCAATCGTCATGAGAGTTCTCATGTCAAACTCTAATCGGAATAAATTTTTAAAACCTGTTTTAAATAAAGAAAATCCTCCAATTAAGATGGCTGCCAGAAAAGCAGCAATCGTTGGCAGACTCTCTTCACCATTAATGGATTGAGAGACATAACCTAAAACCACAAACAGTAATGAAGCCAAAACCGTGGAATATTCCTTCCAGAATGGTTCTTTTTTCTGTGGTTTCATCTCACCTTTTTCTGAATAAAGCTTTAAATTTTCAAAGGCTCCTGCCTTTTCCAGCTCTTCAATAGTGGTGTTTCCAAAAACCGTTATTTTTGAAGCACCGAAGTTTACATTTGCATCATAAACACCATCCAGGTGTTTAACGTTCTTTTCGAACTTAGTGGCGCAGCCAGCTCAGGTGAATCCTTGGATGCGATAAACGTGCTTCTCAGTATTTTGATTTTGTTCTAAAGCCTCAGTCAAGGCTGCTCAACTCCTTTTGATGTTCAAATGCAATACTAATCAATTGTTTTACATGTTCATCCGTAAGAGAATAAAAAACCAATTTCCCTTCCTTCCTATACTTAGCCAAACCCATATTTTTAAGTAAACGCAAGTGATGTGAAGCAGTTGCAGTTGAAGACCCTACAATATGGCCAACATCACATACACAAAGCTCATCCTCCAAATATAGAGAGTAGGCTATTTTCATTCTGGTATCATCGGATAACGCCTTAAAAATCTTGGCCACATCTTTTGTCACTTCAGGATTAAGTATTGCTTTAACACGATTAACCCTTTCTTGATCCACACACGCCACTTGACATACATCGACCTCTTTCATAAATCCACCTCCATCAAACCATATTCAAATACTTGTTTGAATATATTATATTCAAAAATATGTTTGAGTGTCAAAGTTTATCTCATTTCTTTAGTATCTATATTACTAATCATTTATTTCCTTCATCAAAGGGAGATTTGATTATGTTATACTTTTAATTAGTCCTATATTTAAAGCATAAAATAGAAAGTGTGGTAATAATAAATTGAAAAAATTCATTATACCAATGATTATTGGCTCTATTATCGTTTCCGGTTGTGCCTCAAGTAATAATGAACAGTCCAATGAAGGACATAGTGACAGTCATAGTTCCCCAACTCAGCCGTCATTAAAATATGAACTAGGTAGCAACAATTGGTCTTCTGTCACTTCTTTAACGAACGATCCAAATATTTTAGAAGCATATCAATTCGCAGTAGAACATCCAGAAGTTCTAAATTATATGCCATGTTACTGTGGCTGTTACGAAGAAGATGGTCATACATCTAACACGAATTGTTTTGTAGATTCAGTAAAAGGTGATGTGGCAAACTTAGATACCATGGGCTTTGGCTGACAAGTCTGCGTAGACATCGCCCGTGAGGCGAAATCAGAGTTTGAAAAAGGAACAGACCTCAGAACGATTAGGGAAAATATAGACAACAAATACAAAGGTGGAGGCATAGAACCTACGCCAACCCCATTACCAAAAGCATAATACTGAAAAACAAAGAAGGCGTTAATCTACTTGGATTAACGCCACTTTACTAATATATTGACGATATTTTTACTTTGTAAAGCGATGAATTTAATTATGGCAGTACTTTCTCTATAAACCATATATTTCCTTCCTTTTCTCTCACAATAGATTTAATTCCTTAATTCCCCAGTACTGTTTTCAATAAAATTTTATATATTAAATACCTGCATAGTGTTTAGTTAAATACCTTTGTAATAATCGGAGTAGTTGGCCTATTTAATTTATTTTATATATAGGAACAACATAGTTATTGGAAATGTTAACTACTTATTAATCTAATGGAATAGTAATCTGAACCTTCGTCCATTTCCCATACACACTATCGATTTCTAAAGTTCCTTGATACATATCCAGTAACCTTTTTGCAATTGATAGTCCTAGCCCATTTCCACCATGTTTTCTGCTTCTTGCTTTATCCACACGATAAAAGCGATTGATCACAAAAGGCAATTCCTCTTCTGGGATACCTTCCCCATAATCTTTTACCTCAATCTTCAATTGCCTGTCTGTATGCCTTACATTAATCTGTATGATCTTTTCATCTGTTGAATATTTAGTAGCATTGTCTAATATAATGATCATGATTTGTTCTAGGTGGCTCTTTAGTATTTTGATAGTAAAATCGGTGTCAACATCTATAGTGGAGGATATTTTAAAATCATCATTTATTGTTTGGAAGTTTTCAACTATATCTTCCATAACTTCCTTCATTTTGACTTCTTCCAATGAGTTCATGTTTGTGGTAGATTCTTCTGCTCTTGAGAGAGTCAACAATTCCGAAACCAGGTGAATAAGTCTGTTGGTTTCCTTTAAACTTAAATCAATTGAGCGTTCTAACACTTTTGGATTATTTTTCCCCCAACGATTGATCAGCGATAAATTTCCATGTATGATGGACAAGGGTGTTTTTAATTCGTGGGAGGCATCTTCTACAAATTGTTGCTGCTGCTGAAATGACTTTTCTAAGTTATCCATTAATTCATTAAACATAATCCCTAACTCTGTCATTTCATCTCGTTGCTTGTTAATTTGAACCCTTTCTTTCAGACCATTCTCTTTTATTCTCCTCAGAGTTCTTATCATTGAATTAATCGGCTTTAGCAGTTGAAAGGAAATAAGTCTGCCGCCGATTAAACTAAGGAGAATAGCAACCACTCCTGCTACGATGACCAACATAAATATTTGATTTATCAAGCTATCAAAGTTCTCTAAATTACGGATGATTTCTACTGTTCCTTTAAAGCCATTTACTTCGATTGGCTTCCTAAGGATCAACAAACGATCTCCTTCTGGTGAAAAGTCCACCAGTTCCTCTTTTGTTACATTTTTCGGAGATACCCACCCTTGTGGTACCTCGTCTGATATCGTAAATAGCGGAGAATTGTTTTCCCTCACAATCCTTATCAATTGGTATTTTTCATTCAGAATGTCTAAATAGTGTTCACTTTCCGAAATATTCCCTTTAAAATTTGAATCCTGAATGTAGGCTGTTACTTCTTCCATCTTTTTTTGGATGGTTTGTTTTTCTTGGTTAACTACCCAGTTCTGAATGACAAAATACTGCAAAATATTATAAGAAAAAAATAAAAATAGCATTAAAAGGGCAGCCCATAAAGTTAATTTCCATTTAAGATTGATGCTTTTTGGAATAAAGTCTTTTACGTTTCTCATTCTCTCATCACATACCCCATCCCTCTCATCGTTTGAATATAACTTTCTTTATCAACAGAATCCAGTTTATTTCTAAGGTGTCTTACATAAACATCAACGACATTTGTTTCAATTTCCGCATAATAACCCCATATTTTTTCCAGTAGAACCTCCCTTGTTAAGACACGATTAATATTTTTCATGAACATGAACAATAAGTCATATTCCTTTTTCGTTAATTCGATCAATCGTTCGCCTTTTTTTAATAATCTTGATTCAATATTTAATTCTAAATCTTTAAATGATAAAAGCATGCTAGGCAAATCATTTCGTTTTTCTTCTCTTCTCATGATGACTCTAATTCTCGCCAGTAATTCTTCAATCGCAAATGGTTTTGGGATATAATCATCAGCGCCGCTATCGAGCCCCAATACCCGGTCCATTACGCTGTCCCTTGCCGTTATCATAATAATCGGAATATCCTTGACTGCCTTTAATCTTCGGCAAACCTCGATACCGTTTAACTTTGGCAGCATTAAATCTAAAAGAATCACATCCCAATTTCTTTCTAATGCTAGTTCAAGCCCTTCTCTCCCATCAAAAGCAGCACTTACATTGTATCCTTCATGCGTTAACTCAAGTACTATAAATTCCGATAATGCTTCTTCATCTTCAATCACTAAAATATCCAAATTCGTGACCTCCAAATGTTACTTTATCTATTTTGTACTACTTTCATAATTTGATTAAAATGACACTATTATTTTAAATCAAAAAGAAAAGTTATGATACAAAATACATATAATTCAAATTAGTGCACTCATAGGAAAGACCAAAAGCGCAAGCGCCTTGGTCAGCCCCGACAAGCGCTGGAGAGCGGACCGAAGCGACTCGAGGGGCTAGGCGCTGGAGCTGGATTATGACATCCACAGTAGTTATCCTCACCTAATTAATTTTATAATTTCCTATAAAGTGAATAAGCCCTACTTGCACAAGCAAGCAGGACCTATATTCATTTACGGAATTACTCTTCTTCACTGTCACTTTCGGAATCATTTTCATCATCCACATCAACCTTTAAGACCTTACCTGTTTTGGCGTCTACTTTTACATCATGTGTTTTTCCTTGGTCGTCTGTTATTTCAACACCATACACAACAGTTCCGTCTTCATCTTCAAGTTCAGTATCCGTTACTTGGCCTTTTACTTCTTTTAATGCAATAGTTGTACTTTCTTCAGCCGTAATTTTCGCTTTCTTTTCTAATTGTTGTTGTTCTTGTTGATCGGAAACTTCACCATCTTTATCTTCTTTTTCTTCCTTCTCTCCTTTTTCATTTTCTTCATCATCATCAGCCTCTACTTTTAGGACCTTACCTGTTTTGGCGTCCACTTTTACATCCTGTTGCTTTCCTTGATCATCAGTAACTTCTACGCCATAAACAACTGTTCCGTCTTCATCTTCAAGTTCAGTGCCAGCTGCTTTTCCTGCAACTTCTTTTAGTGCGGCTGAAATGGCTTCTTCCTTAGTGATGGTTGCTTCTTTCGCCAATTGCTGCTGCTCCTGTTGATCTGTTACCTCTGCCTTTTTACTATCATTGCTTGATGCAAATGCGGAAGAGTTTAATAGAGAACCTGCTACTCCTCCTCCTACAATCGCAGCTGCCAATGCTGGTACGATAAGTTTTTTCTTCATTTTTTCTTCCTCCTCATATTAATGAACTGTGGTACATCCTTATCTTAAGCCTCTACCATGAAGTAAGTCTGAATTGAATTTAAAATTAAAATAACCTTTAGGTGAAAAAATTTTCATTTTATTATGTGAGTGCCTTTATCTTCATTACTTGATTGATCATTATGTCTAATTCTTGACTGACATACAAGGCCTCTTTACTTCTTAACCCATATTTCAAGACTACATTATTTAACTCTTGTTGCTTTTCTGCCATCAATTTTTCAATCTCCTGTTTTAGTAAAAACAAGTCTTTTTCCAGCACCATATTTTATTCCTTAAGCAATTCTCTTCTTTCTATTTTTTATAAAATTCAACACCACCAAAAACAAGATTATAAGCGGTGTTGCTATTGAAACAACTTGTATAGTCGTCGGATCAATTTTTGTGTTACCCATAATTACGATAGGGATTCCATTACTTGAATAGATATCTAAACTATCAGCACTTGCAGCCGTTACGTATAGATAATAATTGCTGGTATACACAAAACGGATGGGCAGTGAAACTTCCTTTGTTTCACCGGGTCCTAATTCTTTAACCTGTTCAGGTTTATCTGCACTATAGTCTTCTAGATTAACCGTCCATTTTTTGCCCATATCCGTCATTGTGATATATACGACTAAATCTTTTATAGATTGGTTGGTATGGTTTGTAACTTGTGCTTTAACTGTTGTTTCTTTCCCAGGATAATCCTTAACCTGATTAGGAGAGATTACTTTAACCTCAACATTAGGCTGTTCCATGGCAAATGCACTTTGCCCAGTTATGACAAATCCCAGAAGTATCGCCAGAATGATACCTGCCTTTTTCACCAAATTACTCCCCTCCTAAAAAGTCCATTTTTTTACTTGCATAGAATAAGCAAATGATCGATATACCCAAGAAACACAAAACAGGTACACTATCCATAAAGATCGAGAAGAAACTTAATTTATTTACTAACCAATCCTTTAACGTCAGCATACTTGCTGAAACCGGACTCAATGAATCAACTAAATGTGCAAATCCTGACTTTTTCATTGTTGTTGATAAAAACATTGGAATGGCGGTCACCAAGAACAAGACAATCGACATAAGCGTTGCATTTTTACTTGACGATATCCATGTAGAAAATGCTAATGACAGCAATGAAAAACTAATAACCAGCGGCAATCCGATCAGATATAAATAGGATAAAATCGTAGGCAGCATATTCGTTCCATATGTCAAAGAATAGAAATACGGGATCGATATAACCGAGATGATCAACCAAAAAACCAAAATCCCTACTACCTTGGAAAGGATTATTTTCACCTTTGATAAGGGGGTTAATAACAGACTTTCTAACGTTCCTTGCTCCCTTTCACCAGAAACCATTGTTGACCCTAATATGATGGATACTAAAATACTGATGCCAATTAACGCTTTCATGAAAGTCATATTAACTTCGACTTGAGCAAGCAAACTTAGTTCCTTCACAGAGATAAAACTATAAGTCAAACCACTGAATAGAATGGAAACGGCAAAGAAAATCCATACGCCTTTTCGGGAAAAGACATGTTCCCTTATTTCTTTTTTTATTAAGCTGGACATTAAATGCTCCCCCCCACTTCATCAGCTGTTAAACTGAAGAATATATCCTCTAATGTAGGATTCTCATTCTTTAAGACTAGACGATAGCCTTTTATTAATTCGTCTAAATACCCTTCTTCAAGCAGTTTTCCTTGTTTTACAATGGCTACACGATTACAAATTTCTGAGATCTCTTTTAATAAATGCGATGTAATGAAAACAGTAACATTTTGTTCTTGATTCAATCTTGTAATAATCGACTGTATATCCTTTTGCCCTTGTGGGTCCAAACCTAATGTAGGCTCATCAAGAAAGATTATAGAGGGCTCATGTACAATCGTTTTCGCAATACCGATTCTTTGCTTCATCCCTCGTGAATATTGTCCAATCAGAATATCTGCTTTCCCGGCCATTCCTACCCATTCAAGGACCTCTTCGACCCTCGACTTGACCCTTTTCTTGTCAACGCCATAAAGTTCAGCAAATAATTTTAAATACTCTCTGCCAGTCATCCAATTATAGTAACCATGTGACTCTGGCAATACCCCAATTAATTTGCTTACTGATGCATTTTCACTTTTTACCTCTTTGCCTTCAATGGTTACGGAACCGTCACTAGGTTCTATTAACCCATTTAACATTCTGATGGTCGTCGTTTTCCCTGCCCCATTCGGACCTAAAAACCCGTAAATATCCCCTTTATTTACTTGAAGATTCAAAGAATCAACAGCCACAAAACCGTTGTCATATTGTTTTGTTAAGTTTGTTGCCTTAATCATTTCAACCCCCCCTTAATACCCACTTTTTAAATACAGATTTAATATAAAGAATGACTATGAATCTCTCCCGAAGGTTAAAAAAATACAAATTAAAATTTTAATGAAAAATTTTTCATTATTGACCATAAAAAAACTCCACCATTTAGGCGGAGTAGAAATATAAGAATTTATTTATCCTAAAATAATGACTGCAATTCCAACGACAAAACAATAAATTGAAAAGTAACCGAGTTTTCCCTTTTGCATAACATTAATGAACCACTTTAATGAAAAATAGGAAGCAACTAAAGATGCAATAAAGGCTAGTGTATAGGGAAGAAAGAGCTCTCCCATTCTTGGATCGTGAATTAAATCGGAAAGCGACAATATCATCCCTCTACACTAACAGGTATATAGAGAAAAAAGGAAAACTTAAGTGCTGTCTCACGTTTAGTTCCTAGGCCCATAGAAGATACGATGGTTGCACCTGATTAATAAAGTTAGCAGAAATACAATAAAATCAACATAAGACGTTTGATAATGAGCGTTAATTCATAAATAAGCGTTAATCCTTCAAGGACTAACGCTGGAGTCTGCTATTTTCTTTTATCATGGCTCTAAAATGGCCGGACCTGACTCGATGTTTTCAATCCATTTATATTCTTGGCCGTTCAGCCCCTTTTTTACCCATAGATCATTCTTATTATCATTTTGTCGCAACCATGTAATATAATCTCCGGCAACTTGTGGCTGATGGTCAAGTTCGTTCTTTTTTGGATGGGAAATCTGGTGTTGTTCATCAGTTTTGATATTAATTGAATATAACGCCGTATACATCGTAGGAACCGGACCTTCATTCCATTCTTTGTTCTCTTTCGCACGTGCAACAATCACTTTTTTCGGAGAGTACCACTCAAGGTCAAGGTCAACAAACCCTTCAGGTGTGTATTGTTTTTGCTGAAGTGCTGCCGGCATGTCGGCTATGGTCGCTTTCTTGTTTTCCACGAAAAATCTTCCTTCTCCAGAAATATAGGCAAGCTGATTCGCATACGGCGCCCACTTCATCCAGTCTTTGAACCCGAGCATCTTTCCTACCTCCTGAAACTGTTCACCTTCATCGGTTAGAACACATAATGAATTGCTATCCATTGACCATGAAGCTGTTGGAATGACAATGAAAGCAAGCCATTTTCCATCGCGACTCCACTTGAAATAGTCGGCATCGATCCCAAACAATTCACTTTCATCCGTCTTAATGGTATAAAAAGATTTCATCTTATTTTTATCCAGATTTGCGTTCACTGGTATTCTATACATCGGAATCGGCCCCCACCCTGTCGGCCGCAAACTGGATTGTGAGGAAACGATGAATTCCTCTCCATTCGGGAACCATTCAAAACCGCTGACACCAAGGGCCACATTCTCAAATCCCTTCGGCCTGCCATTCTTCATCTTGGTAACATTCAATATCCCCTGTGAATTATAGGCTAGCTGATTCCTGGTCGGTGACCATTTAAAATCCGAAGTTTCAATTAGATATGGCCGATAGCTGCCATTATCCTTCGTATCATAAATAAACAGTTCCGATTTATTCCTCTGCTCATCGCCGTCTATATATGCGATAAATCTCCCATCATAAGACCATTTGGGCGACTGCACATATTTCCCCTTCGTCACCTGTACCTCTTGTTCCGCTGTTTTGATCCATAACTGGTGATCACGGACAAACGCAGCAGTAAATGGACCTTCGGCACTTACTTTTATAGATAAAAGAAAACTCACACAAATAAAAAATAGAACCCTCATTTTCAATGAACATCCCTCCTCTTTATAGAGTGTCCTGTTCTGAAATGAGGATTCTATTTGGAAAAATCAGGTTTTTTACACTTTCAGGACTATTTTATTGCTTGAAGGATCCGTTGTCACATAGTAATCATGTTCTTTTGAAACTGATATATTCATTTTTTCCAGCTGATCAACTATCCTGGCTAATTTTGTCTCGTCTGACAGAATCAGTGTATAGGAAGATAACCCCACACTATTTTCTGGGGGTGTTGGTGCACCGACGCCGTTCCAGGTATTCAAAGCAATATGGTGATGGTATTTTCCATCTGAAATAAAGATCGCCTGATGTCCATAACGGCATACTACCTCAAATCCCAGTCCATTAAGATAAAATTCCTCTGCCTTTTTCAAATCGGCAACATGCAAATGAATATGTCCCATTACCGTACCAGCAGGAAGGGCCTCCCAGGGTTCCTGTTCCACACCGGAAATCAGGTCCTCGAAGTCCAACGGGTCCACCGTCATTTTCACTTCCCCATTTTTCCATTCCCATTCAGAAGGCTGGCGGTCTCTATAGACCTCAATCCCGTTGCCATCCGGATCAGAAAGATAGAGGGCTTCACTTACAAGGTGATCTGAAGAACCAAAGCGCACTCCAGCTTTCATGAAATGCAGAACAATCTTGGCTAAATCAGAACGTTCCGGTAAAAGAATAGCAAAGTGGTATAAGCCAGTTGTCCTTCCCTGTTTTGGAATGACGTTTGCCGGCTGCTCAATCGTTAATATCACAGTTTTTCCATCCGCAGTAAAGCTTGCGGAAGAATCCGTCTGTTCCATTAACTGAAACCCAATTACTTTTTCATAAAAAGCGATGGAACGCTGTAAATCCTGCACCTTTATGTTAACTTGTCCTACGAACGTTATAGGCTTTTGATGAAAATTCATGTCTGGAGCCCCCACTAATATTAGTTACTTTATGTAAGTAAGTATATAATGTAAAATAACTTTAAGCAAGTAACTTTTTTATTTCATTGATTAAAAAAATGTATATAATAGGATTAAGGAGTTGGTTTCATTGGATAAGACAATATGCCCTAGATTTGAAAAAGCCATGGGGATCTTAGGCCAAAGATGGACAGGGTTGATCATGTATCAGCTCTTATCAGGCCCTCAGCGGTTTTGTACAATAGAATCAGCCGTAGGAGTAAGCGGCAGAGTTTTGTCAGAAAGACTGAAAGACCTCGAAAGCGAAGGAATCGTCAAGCGGGACGTATATCCAGAAACACCCGTACGAATCGAATATTCCTTAACCGAAAAAGGCAAGGCATTAGAACCACTGATGAAAGAAATCGAAACATGGTCGCAATCATGGCTGTAAGCAGAGGGACATTACCTCTGCTTTTTTTATTGAAAAGCAATTGCAGGTTAGGGTAATTTATCTTCAGTTAAAATTGATTTATCGACGGTTGGACTCGATCTATCGACGGTTGCAGCCATTTTATCAACTGTTACAGGCATTTTAACAACGATTCTAGATGATATTAACGGTTAGATCACATAATTTAACGGTTGGAGCAGATATTTTAACGGTTGGAGCACATATTTTAACGGTATCAGCTATTTTACTTAGGGTTAGCATCTTTTTATTTACTATAACAGCTGCACCCGTTTTACATACATTCTATCTAATCCAAACCGCCAATCGAATTTGCAATCTTAACCAATACTTCTGCAGTCACTTGATCGGATGCTCTCTTATCAACGCTTAAAATATACTGCCAGCCATCTCTTTCAAAAACAAGAAGGTTGAAGTTTGTCACATTGGTATAGATGGCTTTAGTTCCATTCCGCAATTCATAAGTGTCATTTGCTCTCATTGGAATCTTGTGACCAATTGGCCGAATGTCTATTTTATAATGGTGACCAGGTGAATCCTCATTTAAATATTGAATTTCCAAAGAGTCGTTTGTATCTCCATCCTGGTCATTGAACCTTCCAAAGTAATGTGTGAATGATAAAGGTGGAACTCTCACAGGAAGTTTCAAATCTCTTTTAAAATGCTGCTCAAACTTCGATACGGCCTCCTCGACTGTCGTATATCCAATCTCAGAATAAATTACTTCCAAGGGTTTTAGCTGACTGTTGGCTGCAACTACTAATCCGCAATTAACTCCGAAAAACATAATATTGAAAATTAGCAGTTGATACAGCTTCCCTCGCATTAAAATCATCCCCTTTTCCAAATTTAAGTTTTTTTCCTGTAACTGGGTATTTAAAAACTAACCAAAGGACGTTTTTCTGACGGAAATCAATGAGGACTAAATTTAACTTATTGCGAACAATTAAAGACTGAAATTAAAGAGTTGTGATCTCTTTTTTAACGATTTTTTATTGGTTGTACTAGCTTTTTAACCACTGAAGATTTTTTTTACTGTTAGGTAGTGGATTTCTAAAGGATTATCAAATTTAATCCCTGTTGAATTTCTTTTAATCCCTGTTGCCTCCATTTTAATCCCCGTTGAATTTTTTTTAATCCCCTTTGTACCCCTTATAATCCCCGTTGAGTCAATTACAATCCTTTGTTGGCTTCCACAATTCGACCTACATAAAAAAAAGCTGAACCAATACCCGGTTCAGCCAATCCTCTCAATTCGCCTTCTTGTCATATTCCAGCACAAACAGCGGCTCGTTTTCCTTCCATTCGGCAAAAAGTACGTCTTCGAAATGGTGAATTTTTTGCTTTTCCAGTTCGCGCTTCAGCCACTGTTCGTCGAAGCCGGCTTCTTGTAAATTCGCCTGCACCACTTCCCCGTCAAGAATCATGTTGACTGGCAGACTGGGATCATCTGCTTTGATTTTCATGTCAGTGTTCTTGGGGGTGTCAAAATCCGCTTTTGGAAGGACGCTGACCATTCCATTCGTTTCGATGATGGCGTATTCGACTTCCCGCAATGAGAAATACCCCTGCTGCCTGATCAGACTTTGCAGCTGATTGATATCCAGCTTCGCTTTTTTCAAGGCGTCGTATTTGATTTGCCCTCTGCGGACGACGATATTTGGTTCGCCCTCGAGCAATTTTCGCGAACCGAGGAACTTTTGTGTGATCGTCTCTGTCACATAGACAAGTATTCCCCACAAAGCTACAGCAAAGGCGATTTCACCCACCTTCACTTCGTGGTCATAGATGGCATTCCCCACCAATTCACCGAGGATGATGGCTGAAATAAAGTCAAATGGGGTTATTTGAGAGAACTGTGTCTTACCCTGCATCTTCGTCATGATAAATAAGAAGACAAATCCACTCGTCAGCTCGAGTGCTATAGATAAATAATGATTCAACACTCCCACTCCTTCCTTCCCATTATGGGAAAAAGTACAGAAATTGAACCGCATATTTTAAAAAAAAGTTTCCAACTACATAGTTCGACATTCTTGTCATAAAATCAGGAAAGATTTATATCCCATATAAAGGTAAAACATGTAACTTTTATAAAATAAAATCGTTTATAAGGTTGTAATACTTATCAAATTAGTGCACTTATTTTTCAAGGGGGATGGGATATGAAAAAGCTGATAGTTTGCATGATGCTGCTGCTTTCAATGGTGTTCTTCGAGGCACCGGCGCAGGCTGCCGGCGGGGAAATGATCATCATCAACAAGTCTACTAATCAACTGGCTTATTATAAGAATAATAAGCTGGTTAAAACCTTTAAGGTGGGCACGGGACGGCAACCTTCTTATACACCTGAAGGAACATTTAAGGTTGTTAACAAGATCAAGAATCGCCCTTATTATACCGGCAAAATCCCTGGAGGCGATCCGCGGAACCCGCTTGGCAACAGGTGGCTGGGAATCAATGCGAGAGGAACCTGGGGCACGACTTATGCCATCCACGGCAACAATAACCCTAAATCGATCGGCGGATATGTTAGTGGCGGCTGCATTCGGATGTACGACCAGGAAGTGGAATGGCTGTATGATCAGATAAAAGTCAATACTCCAGTTGTCATTACGACTTCGAAGAAATCCTTTAACACGATTGCTGCGGCAAACGGTTATAAAGTTACCGGGCAGGCGTCTGTCCCTGTAATCGCAGTTCCATCAAGCACTGTTCTGAAAAAAGGCATGAGAGGCGCAGAAGTGAAAACCCTCCAGCAAACCCTGACGAAAAAGGGTTATAGTACAAAAGGAATCGACGGTGTATTTGGTCCAGCAACAGAAGCAGCCGTAAAGAAGTTCCAAAAATCAAAGAAACTTAAAGCAGACGGAATCGTCGGACCAGCCACAAAAAAAGCTCTGGGGATGAAATAAAGTGCAGAAGGCCTAAAACTTTAAAAGGGTTCCGTTTCCTAAGGCAAACATTAAAAATGTAATGCAAAATGACCTACTAATTGTATGCCAATTAGTAGGTCATTTTTGTTTATTATAATGGTATTTTGTTTAAAATTTCCGGAGATTTTATAGTAAAATTTGTATATATAAATGTAGGGGTACAATAGCCAGTGTATCCCTACAAACTACAACACATTTTGGCATACAAATTGGCTTACCTAAAACTACATTTGTTATCCTATTAAAGGCTACTGAGAAGATCGTACAACTGCGCAGAGGATTGGAATCGCAGACTGAGCATACAGTTGAAAAGATATAATTTATAAAAGATAACTTTTAACAAATCTTTTATTCATTTTTAAAGGAGAAAACTTATATGGAAAATAAAATAATCATCAAAACACCTTCTCACAAAATAACAATGTGGATTGGTAGCATCTTTTTCCTTTCAGGCACTATTGCCTGTATATTAAGTAAAACCTTAATTATAGCACCAGTCTTTATCTTGTTTTTCTTATTAGGATTATTAGGCATTTTAATTGGAGGCAAAGCGGAGATTTCTTCCAAGGGCTTCTTGGCTGTGTTACCAATCGGTAATTACTATATCTCGTGGGAGGAGGTTGAGTTTATCGAGACAGGTGCAGGAAACCTCGTCCTTGGAAACAAGAATAAAAGATTATGTTTCCCATCGTTTGAATATTGGAGTGGAGGCGAAGAAGGAAAAGCGTTCGACTTCGTACAAAAAGTTTCAAAAGGTAAGAAATTAGAAATTAGGGAGACAAAAAGGGCTATTCTTCCGATACCTCTATTTAAAAATACAAAAGTTAAATAGTCTATAAATAACAAAAATACACTACATTCCGCAGTGCATTTTTGTTTACATTTATACTAACAATTTTCAGTTTTGCGATAGGAAACGTAACCCGTTACAAAACTCTGGGCATTTTGAGGTTTTATGATAACTCTCTATCTTACACCCTTCACCAGTTCCCGCATTGCTTTGAGCTGTTCAGAAAGCTCCATGAACCATTCTTGATCTCCGGTGGCCAGTGCCAGGTCGACCAAGTACTGAATTTGTTCTTTATTTTTCACCTGGGGTACAGGCAGTTTTTTCACTCCGGTTGTTGGCATTGGGATGGTTTTGCCGACAAGTGCTTCATCATCGCTGGAAGTGATTGTTGCATTGATCTTTTCGTCTAGAACATCAAGTGATTCTACGTACCCGATGATCAATTCTCCGTCTCGGGATTTCCCTTTAATCCAATCCCCTACTTTTAAGATTAAGTTATCCATATACGTCACCTCAATTGTTCTGTAATCTTTTTTATTACATTTCCCTCAAATGAATGGGAGTCAAACCTCCCTATTCACAGCATTCTTTTTCCTGCCTGATCAGATCGACCACTTCTTTAATGGAATAATGCTTCAGGAATTCTCCCAAGTGTTCCTCCGCCCCTAGAAAAATGGCAAACAGGACCTTGTGCATATGCGCGCCAACCATGCATTTTTCATTGGAATCAGGACACTTTGGCTGCAGGGCGCCTTCTGAGGTTAATTTATAGATATCCCATAGGTTGACTTCATTTAAGTCCTTGGCAAAAATAAACCCGCCGCCGGAACCTTCTTTTGATTTGATAAAGCCATGTTTTTTTAACAGCCCAAGTACTTTGCGAATTCGCACTGGATGGACGCCGGCACTTTCTGCGATTGCATCGCTCGTCGACATTCTGTCAGGCTGCAGTGCAAGCAAGGTTAAACTGTGAATGGCAAGGGTAAAGTCACTGTTCATAGCCTGCCTCCTATCATCAATCTGTAATACAATATATTACAGTTAAAATAACCAAATGACAAATAATCAGCTTTTAATTGGCTTTCGTTTCCCATTCAAGGCCGGTAAATGTGCGAAGTTTGCGCGGCAAGAAGCTGCGTATTTCTTCTTCATTGTAGCCAACCTGCAACCTTTTGTGGTCCTGGATTATCGGACGGCGCAGCATTTGCGGATTTTCAATGATCAGTTCATATAGCTGATTCAGCGGCAGTGAATCGATATCCACCTCCAGCTTCTGATACGCTTTTGAATTCTTAGAAATAATGTCTTCTGTTCCGTCTTCTGTCAATCGAAGAATCGATTTGATTTCATCCACAGTAAGCGGCTGGGATACGATGTTCCGTTCGATAAAATCGATTTGATGCTCCTGTAGCCAGGCTTTTGCTTTCCGGCAGGATGCACAGCTTGATGTTATATATAAAGTTACCATGAACCGACAACTCCTTCTTTTTACTGTAAAATTAAAGATTACAGTTGAGGCGAAAAATTACTTTGATTTAAAGATATTCACCATTACTGTAATATTAATCCTTACAGTTCATTTAGTCAATAGTATTTTCGCTGAAACCTATTTTTCAAAATGGGCTTATCCCTTCGAAACTCGTTCAGAATCATCTCGTCAAACTATATGAGGTGAGGAAAATGAGGAAGATAAAGCGTTTCATACAGCTGGGGTTAAGTATAATATTAATGGGGGCATTGCTTCTTTTTGCCAACGAGTCGGGATATGCCGATGAGGCTTCGGTCACAGTGAAAAAAGGAGATACATTGTACAGCATTTCCCAAAAATACAACCTGACTGTTCGCGAGTTGAAGGAGTATAACAGCCTGACGAACAATACCATTTACATTGGGCAAAAGTTGGTGCTGCCAGTTTTATACAAACCGGAACAAATGTATTCGGTGGTCGGTGGGTCTTTTTCCAAGAAGGACAATGCAAAAAAACAAATCGGTAAACTGAAAAAAGAAGGAATCGATGCTACACTCACTACCAAAGTTATCAATGATAAAACCTACTATCGCATCCAGGCTGGTGTCTTTTCCAAAAAGGCAAATGCTGAAAAACAAAAAAAGCTGCTGCAGAAAAACGGAATTAAGGATGCCTATATTGCAACATACAATACTCTCCACATTAACGGAGTCCACCTTGGCTCGACGTACGGCCAGGTCCTCCAGCAATTTAGAAAACCTATGAAAACTGAAGACCATCTGAATATCAGGTCGCTGTACTATGTCGGAGACGGTGCTGGAATTCGCGTGAACTTCAATATGAAGGATGGGTCCATTTTCGGCCTGCAGGCATATCCAGAATATTTGAAGCTTAGAAACCTTCCAATCCATAAAAACCAGGTGATCAATGAATACGGATATCCGAATAAAGTGCAGAAAGTCTCTTGCTACGAAAGCGCCACCTGCGGACAATACATTTACCAATTCAATAAAAATGAATTGATCATCCAGTTCGACCGTGACGGAAAGACTGTTCAATATTTCGACTTAAAAAAAATGCATTAAAACCGCTATCCGGCGGTTTTTTTTTTGAATAAATAAGTACTTTGTATAAATAATAAGCAAGATACTATCAACTCTAGAAGGAGCACAGATCATGAAAAAGTTATTAATAATTGGTTTAACATTATTCATGTCACTGGAAATGGTGGCTGGAGTAACCCCAGCATTAGCAAAGCCTCAGCACTAATGTCTCAGCCAGTCTCAGGTCAAGTTCGAAAATGAATTCCGGCGACTGTGGGTAGACCATGTCTTGTGGACTAGCAATTACATAACAAGTGCAACAACCGCAGGTGCAGAAGATCAAAAAGATGTGCTCAAAAGGCTCCTGAAAAATCAAGAAGATATCGGAAATGCCGTCAAGCCTGTATATGGAGAGGAAGCCGGAAACCAACTTACCGCTTTGCTTAAGGAGCATATTGTCATAGCCGGTGATATTGTTCAAGCTGCAAAAGCCGGTAATAAAGCAAAGTTGGATCAGTTGAACAAAGCATGGTATAAGAATGCTGACGATATCGCTGCGTTCCTCAGTAAAGCAAATCCGAATTTGAAAAATGAACAGTTAAAAGAGTTGCTTTATAAACATCTTGAAATGGTGGCAGATGACCTGTCAGCGAGCATGAAAAAAGACTGGGGAGCAAGGATTGTTTCGATTGATGATGGAATGTCTCATATTATAATGATGGCGGATACCATTTCAACAGCCGTTGTAAAACAGTTTCCTGAGAAGTTCAAGAAATAATAAAAAATCTTGGAGTCTGTCGTGACTCCAAGATTTTTTATTGGTTTTTTTGCCACAGATAAAAGGCAATTGTAAACGTCGAAACAAATACAAGTAAGAAGCAGATGCCAATCATCATCGGAATATTGGTAAATGCATTAATTAAGCTTTCTGCGGTTGACCATGATGAAGCATTAGGCGGACGAGAAAAAGTCACTGCCAGATCGGTCCCGTTTGCACCGATAATTAAAAACAAAACACCCAAGAAGAAAAACATCACTGGTACTTTGAATACCTTGAATTCTTTCTCCACCATTCAACTTCTTTTCTTTCCAGCTGCTATTCCAGATCAACTGGTTATATTCATCTCTGGACAGGCATATTATTTACTGTAATTCGACCAAAAGGAGCAATTATATTGATACGAATATTAGGGTTATCCGCTCTCATGCTATTCTGTATTTATCTCGTTTATGCCTATCCCCAAATTGCACAAAAAAATGCTGATGTCGAGACGAACGCTACAGTCCAAGAAGAGCCGGAAACGAATAAAGACATTTTAGAAACCATCATACCGGAGTTTGAATACCTGCACGAAGAAGCACTTGACAAAGAAGTAAACGGATACACGGTTGAGACTTACAGAGAATATGAAATTTACCGGGACAAGTCCGGAAAAGTCATAAAACAAACCCCTACTTCAAATTATGAGTATATAAGATATAGAAGCTACTAATTATGGGCAAAGGCTTTTCTTTGCCTATTTTCATTGTAGCGAATTAACTATCTTGGAGTTACTCTCATTGAGCACCTTTGCTCAAAATTCTTACCCCATTCGGATCCACTGCGCTATTAGCAGGGAATTTTTCCATAACTGCTTCCCGTATGGTTACATTATTGCCATTTACCGTATGTATCTGTTTCACAGGCTGTCCGAACAATTTGAAAAAATCATCTTCCAAACCTTCTTTCTTTGTTTCCATTCTTAATTCTTCAATTTTATCATCCATTGAATCTACCAAGTCTTTATGTGTTTGCAGTTCAATCCGAAAATCATATGGAGTCGATATAAAGGTCCTTCGTTCGCCACGGTCCACTTTCCAATCCAGTCTTCCTGCATTATCGCAGATGGTTTCTTGTTCTTTTTCCGATACGAGAAAGCCAATATGGTCAAACTTAACCTTCGTCCCATATCCAAAAGTAATGTTGATGCTGCCCTTCCTGGCTTCTATAATCCGGATCATCACCTTTTTATCCCGAAAGTCTTCCCATTTCAACGGGGGATTGAAGTTCTGAAATTCCCCCTGGTATTTTCCGACACGCTGAACGATGCGGAAGCCATGGTCTTCGTAAAATTTTTCTGTCTCCTCTACATATGGGGTCCAAAAATGATAATGAAATAGCAAAGTACCACCTCTTTATATATATATTCGATCGGCTGCTTAACTGTTTTGAACGAGTAGTCCAACCACCCAGTATATTACGGCTGCCCACAACAATAAAATCACTGCTCCTGCCAGCCAGTTCTTCTTTTTCACCTTGCCGTTTGCAGCCACTGTCTCACGGGATTCCTGAATGACATGATTGGGAAGCAGTTTTAACAGTAGGGCAATTCCCAGCGGTACGAGGATGAGATCATCCAGATAACCGAGGACCGGAATAAAATCCGGAATTAAATCAATCGGACTGAAAGCATAGGCGACTACAACCAAGGCTATGACCTTTATATAAAAAGGTGTATCCTGGTGCTTTACGGCTTCTGCGATGACAAAGATATCTTCTTTGATTTTTTTCATCCGCACTTTGAATCGTTCCATCGCCTTTCTCATGGATATCCTCCCTGCTATGTATAATCATTGTAATAAGCATAAAGAGAGCCTGGCAATATGTCCAGGCTCTGCACTATTAGGATGAAGCTTTCGTCTTCAGCAAGCTAATGCCCATTCCGATAAAGATAATGCCTGTGAGGCGGTTCAAAGCTGTACCGACTTTTACATTTTCCCTGAGTTTCGAAGTAGCCATTGAAGAAAAATAGGCGGTGATCAGACACCAAATGCCACCTGTCAATGTGAACGTCAGTCCCAGGATGATGAAGGGAATCGGGCTGGCAGAACCGGCATCGGCATGTATGAACTGTGGAAGAAATGCCAGGAAAAACAAAGCAACTTTAGGATTCGTTACATTCGTGACCACCCCTTGAAAGAAGATTTTTCTATTGCTGTGTATTGGCAGCGACTTCTGTTCATTTCCATTACTTTTATCCATGATCATCTTGACCCCTAAATAAGCCAGATAAATCGCTCCGGCAATTTTAATGGCGTTAAACAAAAGGGCTGACTGAGTCAAAATGACGGATAAGCCAAAAGCGGCCAGCAATGTATGCACCACCACACCTGATGTGATTCCCAGGGCTGAGTACATCCCTGCCGTCCTACCTTGCGAAATGCTTCTGCTGACGATATACATTGTATCTGTACCAGGAGTCAAATTAAGCAGGATGGCGGTCATTAAGAACACCTCAAAATGACTAATTCCAAACATGATTCATCTTACCTTTCTTTAAAATCTGACGGCATTCTTTTGATGCTGTTCAATATAAGCTGTCAATCCTGCCTTGAATTGCTGGATTTCTTCTTTTGTATTATAAGGGGCAAGCCCGATCCGCACCCAGCACCCTGTCGGATAGACATCCAATACCTCAGCCATCGTTGAAGCATAGAAATCCCCATCCGCCACACACATATTATAATTTTTGGCTAGCCATGCAGTTACTTCCCGGGAATGGTGCCCTTCTATGGTAAAGGCAAAAGTCGGCGTTTTGCGTCCTGATGCTGCCCGGTACAAGGTCACTTCTGGAACACTTCTAAGAAAGTTCTCCACTTCCCCTGCAAGCTCCTGCTCATATTCATCTATTGCATGCATTCCAGTGAGCAATCGTTCTCTTCTCGTCTCTCCATAACCCAGTTCCTCAATGAACTGAATGGCACCCATCACTCCGGCAATGCCTTCATGGTTCTGAGTCCCTGTCTCGAGCTTATATGGGATCTCGGCAGGTGCAGGTTTCAGCTTATAAACAGGAAGTTTTTCAAAAAGACTCTCTCTAACAACAGCAATTCCCACATGAGGACCAAAGAACTTGTAAGCCGAGCATAGAAGTATGTCACAGCCCAACTCCTCAACATCGATCGATACATGTGGTACACCATGGACGGCATCGACAACCGAGAGTGCCCCGACCTCCTTCGCCCGTTTGATGACCGGCAGTAAATCGGTCACAGTCCCGGTGACATTCGATGACATGCCTACCGCGACCAGTTTGGTTTTCGGTGTAACCACCTGCTCCAACTCATCCATTTTTAAACTGTACGTCTCGGGATCAAGCTTGAGGAATTTAATTTCTGCTCCTCGGTCCTTTGCCAGGGTGATCCAGGGATCGACATTTGCACGATGGTCAAGTTCGGTGACGACAATCTCGTCACCTTCATTGATGAAGCTAGCGAGACTCCGTGCAATCGCAAAAGCATGTGTGGTCATGTTTGCACCAAATGCCACCTCATTCACCTTGCACCCTAGCAAATCCGCCACTGCCTCCCTGGCCTTATCCAGCATCGTATCCGTGTCGGCACTCGTATTGAAGGTGCCATGGAGATTTGCCATCCCGTTCCTTATGTACCTGTACATCGATTCAAGCGCATAATCAACCATCTGCGTCCCGCCTGGCCCGTCAAAATAAATAACTTGCCGGCCATCATCCTTACGGTTTAAAGCCGGAAACCTCTCCCTCACCTGTTCAATCGGAAACTTATCAGCCAACCCCATCACTCCTTCAGCAAAATATATCTATATTATGTCATAATATTCTAACAATTACATCTAAAACCCTTCGACAAGCAAAGGAAAAGTTTTAATGAATCAGCAATTATTCTTGAAAAGCAGCTGTCCGTCAGAAGAGTAGCCGGACACTGTAACTGGACCTTCTTTACCATTTTCCAGATTAGATACAAGGTAAAAAACAAAATAGAAACCATTGAAATCGAAACCAAAAATCTCATATTTCACCCCTTTCACTTTCTGCACAAACGGTCGTTATTCTAACATAAAAAAAGAAAGACCAAATCCATCACGATTTGGCCTGACTGAATCACTTTTTTCCTTATTCATCCTCAGGTATGACAGGACAGACTATATAACAATTCCCGCTCTCCGTACAAACAATCTCACAGTCATCAAACGGTTCTTCGCCTGTTCCGTAGCAGGCTAAAAAACAAATTGATTCCATACATACCAAAACACAATCGTCAGGCACTTCCCTCACTGGTATGATCTCTAATCTGGATAAAGGCACTCTGCTGACATTCCGGTCACAAAACAAATCAGAAAGATCCCCTATATGTTTTTTTCTCTTCATCTTTTCACCTCCATGTTACCATGTTATTCATGGAGGAAGACAAGGGTATGGATGTTCGTCAGGATTGAAACTAAGACATCATAGAGAAAACCGGATTATGACACCAAATATGAAATGACATCTGAAATTCGCTGTTTAAAAGCTGTATACTGATGCTCAGCCCCTTCAATCACTTTCAATTCTGCCTGAATTCCTTTCTGTTCGATAATGGAAAAAATCGCTTTGTTGGTTTCGAGAAATGGCGCTGCGAGTTTTTCGCCGCCTTCCTTTGTACCGCAATCCAGATATATTTTTTCCAGTGAAGATAAATCTGTGTCCTTCATCAGCTGCTCGATTTCTTCTTGATTTCGGTAAAAACCGGAGGAAAGACCGGCCACCCTTTTAAAAATATGTGGATATTCGCATGCAGCATAGACTGTGATTAAACTTCCTAATGAAATGCCAGCCATATAAGTTTCATTGGGGTTGGAAGGATACTCCGAGTCAATCAATGGCTTTAATTCGTTCACAATGAACGAGATATAATCCTTCCCTTTCCCGCCTTCGGTACTCGGTTTGCCGAGCAGTTTTGTTGTAAATTCGCCATTCTTCCATGGACAATATTCATTGATCCGCTCCGAAGACTTTTGGTCAATCGCCACAACCATCAGCTCGATCTGTTTCTTTTCCAATAGCTTAACCAGCTCCAGCCCGACACCGCCGATTGCCTCTTCATTGCCAAATACATTCTGGCCATCATGCATGTATAAAACGGGAAACCTTTTGCCGGCCTTTTCTGATGGGACATATACCCGGATCCCTCTTGCCTCGCCAAACAATGAAACTTCAAAACTATTGATCATCAGCAGCACACTCATCTCATCATTTTTAAAGAAAATATTACCATAATCAGTTAACAGTCGCTAGAATATCTTATGAAAGCTTACGGCAGGAAAATAATGATAAATTTCGTGATCACCGAGCATCAAGACGTCTCTTTTAATGGAGTCCTTACCAATCCCGATGAGCAATGAAGAAAGCTGCACCAGCTTGAATGCTGCGCAGCTTTCTTTGCTTCATCATTCTATGAACAGTTCACTTCGTCCTCTCTTAGCTATGCAAACTTGCTTTTAACCATGGCCTCGGACGGAATGCACCGATTGGAATCTGGATCAGACTTGTTTGTTCACTCATTCTGTACAATTCATCCGCCATGCCTGCATCGAATCCAAGCAACGGATGTCCTCCCAATCCCAGCGCGGAGGATGTTAAAAGCAATCTTTGCACGAGCATGCCTGCTTCCATTTGCATAATACGGTAGCCTCTATACCCGATTTCTTCCTTGTAAAAATCCATATTGCCAGCCACATGCAAACAAAGCGGCACTTGCTGCAGATTGACATTATCAAAGGACAAACCTGACTGCAAGAGACGACGGTGATCTCCGTGCTGTATTTCTAGTAAACTATGTTCCCTATTGTCATATTGGTATGCCCCATTCGGGACACCTTCAACATTATAAAGGCAGCTATAGAGCGAAACCCTTGGAGCCTGATAGGGAAAAACATCGTCCAAATCATTGCGGTATTGAAACGAAGTCAACGACTCTTTAAATAGGGCCGCCACTTGCTGATGACTGATCCGTGATAAGACAAAATCCATCTCAGGAGAAAAGCGTCTTTTGCTTACTTCTGCCAGATCATAGGTTAATGATTCTGTTTCTGGTAGAATAACCTGTTGGTTTCCCCGTGCATAAGAAGACCAGTTTCGAAGCCGCGTGAATGAGTCGGTTGATTCGATTTTTGCGGCTTCATTCATGGCTATTAATTTATAGAATTCCAGAACGTTCTTCGACCTTTCTACTCGCTCGCATACGACTGGTTTCAATGTTCTTTTTAGTGCCTCCGCTGTTTGAAGATCACGTGCTCCTTTGCCACTTGAAGTCCAGTTGGTCGGTTCCGCGGACAAGGGGATCACCGAATAGATGCTCTCCTCCTTTTCTGATAAGCCGAGAAGGTGATTGATTGCCGAATCCAGATATTGATAGTAAACCCCGGCAGCGAAACCAAAACGATTTGCAGTTTCCAACAACTGGCCCATCAGCACCCCGGCATCCAATCCTTGCAGGCGATAGGAAAAATTATTGTACTTAAAGAAGTTTTTCCAGAACATTGTAGAGATGAAGACAGTACCGAAACAGGATGAAACTTCACAACGGTCTCCAAGGGCAGCAGAAATATAGGAATCAAAATTCCCAGCCCGCAACAAGACAAGGCGGTGGTGCGATGGATCATAGTGATAGACTCCATCTGGAAGCCCATTTATCTTTAAATAAATATAAAGTTCATTAGGATAAAGCGCTCCGCCGGAGGGAGCAAACCGCTTGTAGGAATGAATCGGATCAGCATCTTCAGGATAAATGGTTTCGCTTAATTGCGTTATTCCATAGACATACCAGAGGAAATGGCCAATTTCCTTTATGTCCGGACTGGTGGGCATTCTGTTTTCCGCAAGCGACAACGGGACCTCCGCAGAGAGCGGCACCACCGGAAGTCCTTTATACAACTTATAGGATAAAGGCGCATCCTCCCAATTAGGTTCCCAGTTTTCCTGGTTGGCACGATCGATATCAAAGTGTAAATCCTTCAGAAATTCATCAAGTTTCATTCTCGCACCTCCTACGGGAACGGATGCGGCAGGTGGTTTAATCCTTCATATTTCAAAGGTTCATTCGTATAACCAAGTTGCATCGGTACTTGGAGCACACGCTCAAGCCCTTTGAGACGGGTCAGATGGTGGCCAAAGGTCATTGGCAGCATTCCCGGTATCATCACCTTCACACAATAAAGCCCATTTTCCCTCAGTTCTGGCGGAGTCTGGTCGACAACGATGACATTGAGGCCCGATTCACGGAATTTCCCGAGAACTTCCTTCAAATCTTCGGTCAAGTCATCATGGCGGGACTCCCAGTTAAATGCATCCCTAAAACTCTGGATTGACCGGCTGTCATCGAGCAGGAAGCTCAACCTCTCTTCAGCCTGCGGCAAGCCATAAAGCATCCCGTGATCATCCATTTGAGTCACTAGGTAATCATCCTCTAGCATTTGTAAATACTTTTCCTGGTTCGCTTCGAATTTCCCATCAAGATTAAGCATCATCCCGGCAAGCTCCTGAATCGCACTTTTGGCAGCCTTCACTGGATCCAGATGGGCCCCGGCGGCACAAATGATGTTCATTCCCCTATTCTTCAAGTTCCTTGCCAATGCCCAGACGCTTGGTATGCCATGCTCCATCGTAGCGTTATACAAAAGCAACTCATAGCCAGCTACAGAACGAATGCGCTCAACCATCAATTGCAATTCTTCGTCTTCGGCAGATACAGGATCCAGGCGGTTTAAATTCAGTTTTGCGTACCACGACAATAGGAAGGAGTCACGCTCGACCACCTCCATGATGCCATAAAAAATCGCTTCTTCCATGCTTCCGCCGAGTGCGCATCCGTTGGAAGTTTCATAGACAAATCCCGAAGACCCGCATCCCAGGCTATAATAGGAGAGCAGTTCGGGCACAAGGATTGGACGCTCATCGGTCAATGAGTAACCCCAAACCCAATCCATTGGACGATCAGGATCGAATTTCTGAAATGGAAAACCTGGTTTTTCATATTGCTCATCCGCGTGGACACCAACCTCCAATGGGTTCAATGCCTTGCCTTCGAGATTTCGGTAACTGTCATGAACAACTGGACGTTTCCCGCGTGGTTCAAGTCCGCAATGGCGCTCAAGGCCTTCTAGTATGGCAGTCAATTCGCTTTCAGCATAGCATTGTGTCCTTCCTGCTGTGCCTTCATTGCCACCATTGATCATCGGCAAATTGACACTCGCATCAGCGAAGGGTGTGACCAGATCATACATTTTGCTGTTTAACAGTCCGGTCCGGTTATCTAAGTAATCTTCGTAAAGGACTTCCTTCAAATGACCAAGCGGAGTGGTCCGGTAGCTTCCGGGGCTGATTTTTGGACTTGTTTTCAATGATATTTTTGCCAGTTCAACCGAATCCTCAGGAATCTGACTGCATACCGGGCACAGTGAATCAGCAAGGAATGAATGCCACGAACCATTTAACGTCTTTAAGTCGGTAAAAAACATCCTACCTTCGAGCCGGGACTCTTTCCCTGCAAGGATCTTATCTGTTTCCTGCACAATTATATGAGCCAGCTGAAGTAGTCCGATTTGCGAGGCCCATGGGTCTCTTCCCATCCCTTCTATAGCAGCCAGCTTTTGTTTCACTGCCTGCATTTCACTTCTTTCCTGTCCCCCAAGGAGCCTTCTCAGGTCGGCACACTGTGAACACCCCGGAGTATCCGGACGAACGAGCGGGCCAGCAATGCCTTCTCCAAACGAAACAAAACCCCGGAGCCATGCGCTGCCTGTTATGTTCACCAGTTCTTCAGCCTTTTGATGGGCAGCGGGATCCCAAGTATCATGAAGCACCAGGATCAGTTCCGAATTTGCGGGAAGGCTATTTTCAAAATCAGTCCGCCTAAACACCTGGTATCGGGTTGATAATTCTTCCCCCACACGTTCAGCAAGCCTGCCTTCTCCAATTATTACTACGAAGGAACTCAATATAATCCCTCCTCTCGAAGCAATACACCAACCACCCCTTCAAGCTGCTGATTAAAAGCTGGTTCAACCCGCAAATCATATACTGAAAGCCATGTTCCCTTCTCTTTCATGACATTCAATGCTGCATATAGAGTTTCTGGTTGGATTCTTGCAGGGCAATCCGGAATGGGGATCGTTTGTCGTTGCACTTCTTCCAGCTTTACCTCGGAATCATGAAGGCGAACCCCATTGGATTCATTTTGAAAATCAGCCAGAGCATACTGCAAAGATTTCCTTAGCGCCATGGTTTCATTTAAATCAGAACTCCCGTACCAGCCTTTGCCCGTTCTAATCCAGACAACTGGAAAACCAGAAATGTCCCTTCCCAACCCTATTTTCGGTGGACCTTGCAGCATTGTAAGAGAATTTAAATAGAAACGACAACGTTCATCTTCCAATGGTTCCAGGTTCACAAGAGTTATCGATTCTATTTGGCCATTCCATCGATTTTGCAACTTCTCTGACAGACATTTTTGCAAACCGCGGCCAACAGCTTCCACAAAGGTTACACCGGCTCCGACTCCCATGAACTCCCCGTTATGAATCAAACCAGCCATCCGTGCTGCATACTCTTCAATGCCTGATAATGCCGCTTCTATTCGCGCCTCCTCATGCGTAAAGCCACTGCACACGCGCGCCTCCAGCGATTTAGCTGGTCCTTCCGACAGTGGATCGGCTGCCTGAACACCGCATTGTGCCAATGGAAGTTGTTTCAGATCTCCTTCCTCCCACATATGCAAGATCCCAGTTTCCTTGGAAGTCAATAAACTGAAATAGTGCAGTAGCTTTTCCGTTTCCGATTCTCTATGGTTTTTTTCGATTCGGGCCTCGAGTGTTTCAATCTTTTCAACTGTGAATGCTCCAGTTTCCAACGGATGCGGGAAAAAGGAATGCCAGCTTCCTTCAAGAGTCTCTAGATCCAGCAAAAAGACCCGGTTCTTTTGCTCTGAAGTTGTGACGCCCGCAAGATCCTTGAATAATTCAAAAGTGATCACATTCGCCAGCAATGCTCCCGTTGTCAATGAAGCTGATGGGACTTCATGCTTTTTTTCCAAGACTGAGTCATGCAATCGCCTCCATGCCGACTCCCATGAAACCTCAGAATCCGGATAACAAATCGGCCCAGCAACCCCTGCGTTTTGGAGAAGTATCGCAGGGATGAAGGTTTTCTTTTCCTCCCTGCAAATATTTTGCAGCTGTCTCAGCTCTACCTGATTGCCACCCTGTGAAACATAAAGAACATGATCATATGAACCTATCAGCTCCCGCCAGTTCCCTTCTTTTGTGGACAGTTCCTGGTATGCCACTTCGGAATCTGTTTTTTGGGCATGAGCCACCAGTTCTTCGAGTCTTTTTCTGTTTGTTGGCACTTCAGTTGTAATTGAGACATTCAGGTTTTTCAGCCCTGATTCCAATAATGAGGATACCAGTGAATTAAAAATTGGCCCGGAACCAACAGCAAGCACATGTGAATCCCGGAACGATTGGAACCTTGCAGCTCCCGAGCCGGCCAAATTATCCACAAACTCGATTTGCGAAGCGAATTTTTTCATAACCTGTTCAGATAGTGAGTGTGGATCGTCCGTGGCAACATCCCGAACAAATCCATTTTCTATTAGGACGCCCGCAATTTGATAGACACGCTCTTTATAAGGCCCTGGCAGCCCGTCGGTCAATTTTTCCAGCGTATACTCCCCATTGAACATTGGCAATAGCTTCTCTACCCATTGTTCAATCCCATTTCCCTCCAGACGGAAGGAACATGAATTATTCCTTAAATACACTCCCCTGTTTGGTTCAGAGAGATAAAACGTATCCCTTTTCACCTTCAAGCGCATGGAAGGATCCAATTTTTCCATTTCACTCCTCCTTAGGCTTTTCTAGCCCCCTGCTTTGCTTAGTTACCTCGCATTATTATCGTATGTATCTCAATTTGTCCCATATGTCATAACGGAAAATAACGAAAACTCCTGCAATTCATTTTGCAGGAGCTTCCGTTACAAGCTATATTATATTAACCTCGATGGCATCGGCCACAGCCGCCGCAGCCGCCGCATCCACCACAACGGAAGCAACCGCCACAGCCACCACATCCGCCACAGCGGAAACACCCTCCGCATCCAAAGCACCTAAAGAAGCAAGAGAAACCGAAGCAGCCGCCAAATCCACCCAAGCCTACACCCAGAAAACGCTCATCTCCTGCATGGTGGTACACATTCTGATCCCAGCTGACTGGCTGAGTTGCCTGGAAATCCCCAACATTCAGCATTTGCAGCTCGTTATGAAAATCATTCATCATCTTTCTTTACCTCCTCTAATTAATACAGGGCATTTTAAACAGCAAAAAACAAAGAATTTTACCAAAGATATTCCTGCAGATAGGATGCAATCAATATTGAATACTCTTCAACAATTTATGTAGACAAAAGGGCCTTTGTCACAGATGCAAAAGCCTATTTTGTATTGGGAAGAGAAAAAGTAGGAATTGGCGGCAAGAAATGCGTGCCTAAAAAACAGGAGGAGATATTCGGGACGGCCTTTTGAGCGAACTTTGCTGACTACAAGATTTTCTGCAAACAACATTGCAAAGATGTACAATAGACCTAGTAAATCAATCCATAATGGAGGTAATACCAATGAAGAACCATGAAATTGATTATAAAATATACGGGGACGACATGCAGTTTGTCGAGGTGGAACTTGATCCGAATGAAACGGTTGTCGCTGAAGCTGGCAGTCTGATGATGATGGAGCAGCATATTGAAATGGAAACGATTTTTGGCGACGCGTCCGGAAACGGCGGCGGTCTTGTTGGCAAGCTGTTCGGTGCAGGAAAGCGTCTGCTGACTGGTGAGAGCCTTTTCATGACAACGTTCACCAATACCGGACATGACAAGAAGCATGTATCCTTCGCATCCCCTTATCCAGGAAAAATCATTCCGATGGATTTGAGCGAGCTAGGCGGGAAAATCATCTGCCAGAAAGACGCTTTCCTGGCAGCGGCAAAAGGAGTTTCTGTTGGAGTTGAGTTCCAGAGGAAGCTTGGAGCCGGTTTCTTCGGCGGCGAAGGATTCATCATGCAAAAGCTGGAAGGAGACGGAATGGCATTTGTCCATGCCGGAGGAACAATACATAAGAAAGAACTCCAGCCTGGTGAAGTACTCCGGGTTGATACAGGGTGTCTCGTCGCAATGACAAGTGAAGTGGATTACAACATCGAAATGGTAAAAGGCATCAAAACCGCACTATTTGGCGGTGAAGGCCTATTCTTCGCTACACTGAGGGGACCAGGCACAGTATGGATCCAGTCACTTCCATTCAGCAGGCTTGCAAGCAGAGTCTTTGCCGCAGCGCCCCAAGGCGGAGGCCAAAACAAAGGTGAAGGCAGCGTACTGGGCGGAGTCTTCCGCATGCTGGATGGCGATTGATTAATAGGGATTGGGTAGTTTGATTGGTTCGGACTATTTCTTCGTTTCAAGCCGAGGTTTTGTCCGAACTTGCACCTACTTCGGACAAAATCTTCATTTTAAGCTGGAGTTTTGTCCGAACTTGCACCTACTTCGGACAATGTCTTCATTTCAAGCTGGAGTTTTGTCCGAACTTGCACCTACTTCGGACAATTTCTCCGTTGCAAGCCGAGGTTTTGTCCGAACTTGCACCTACTTCGGACAATTTCTTCATTTCAAGCTGGAGTTTTGTCCGAACATCCAACTACTTCGGACAAATTCTCCGTTACAAGCCGGGGTTTTGTCCGAACATCCAATTACTTCGGACAATTTCATCAGCCTGAGCCGGGGTTTTGTCTGAACCAACCTCCTGATTGACTCTCTTTTAAAATAATAGCAACTAAATTAAGAATAATGTAAATTATTAGTTTACAAACAGAACAACCGTTCCATATAATAGTAATAGATTCACTATAATCAAAAGATCAGGGGTGGTATAAAATGAGTAAAATCGCTGAATCACAAAGATCTTTTATTTACCTGGAAGTGGACGAGCTTTATCTTAAATCGAACCTTTTAGAACCTCAAAAACAGTCAATCTACCAGGAGTTCAAGGTTTTCCTTGATGGTGTGGATGACACTTCCCTTTTAACTGAAATCACTGATGCTATATTCGAACTCGGGGCTTCCGAGGATGACTCATTCCCAAATCTATTAACCTTGAAAAAACAGCTTTCAGAGAAGCAGCTGCTGATTAAATCCTGATATTACTGAATAGTAAATAGCTCAGAGATTTGCCTCTGAGCTTGAGTTTTCCTTACTGTTTTTTCGTCAAGCCCTCTTTATAGTGATATCCTTCCTCCTGAACACACTTAGCACCATTCCCATAATAAAAGCATTGAAAAGCATATGCATGAGCCCGTAGCTGATGAATGGAAGTGACATGGAAATCAGCGGGAAAATGCCAAGAATCATTCCAACATTATATAGGAATTGGACAAGGAACAATGTTACACCGCCGAGTAGCAGCAGGTTCCCATATTTGCTGTAAATCGACATTGAAATCATCAGGATCCTTACAGCGAACAAAGACAGAATGACAACCAGCAAGATGGCGAACCAGTATCCATAATGATACGTCAGGTTCAGGAATGCATAATCCGTATGTTCAAATGGCAAGGCTTCCCTTTTTGCAGAGGAACCAAACCAGCCTGCTGATGCCAATCTTTCTTTTAACTGCAGGTACATATACCCCCAATTATTTGGATATTTTTCCGGATGAAGAAATCCTAACAATCTTGCGAGCTGGTATTCTTTTACTGTGAACCATGTCAAAGTGCTGAAGGAAATAAATCCGAGACCAGCGAAGAGGCTTATGATGATTGCCGTTTTCCTTTTAATCGTACTCCACCACATCATAACGAAGACCATGGTTACATAAATAAACGTGACTGCCAAATTCGGGATTGCTAAAAATAATAGCAGGGATACACCAAACAAAAGGAAATGCTGCCAGAGTTTTATTTTCTCGTTGCTAAAAAATGAAGACCAGGCCAGATACAAAAATGGCAAAGCCATGAAACTGGAAATTGAGAAGGGGCCAACCATTAGATACGGAGCTCCATTAATGTACACATTTGGAACCATGATTAACGCGACGAGAAGCATAATTCCTATTGAATAAAACCAATAACCTCTTTTTTCAAACATGCGGTAATCGATGAACATCATGACAACTGCAAGAACGATGCCCAGAAGAACGTGAACACCTTTCTTCACTAAATAATCATTTGCTAACCCATCACCAACTGTCAACAGAGGCAGGAAACTCAACCCCATGGTGATGACCAGCAAACCGATCAGCAGCCAATCCACCTTCGGCTTATGCAATTTGTTCATCTCATGTCCGAGCTTCGAAGGACTTCCCATCTGGCTGACAGCTTTTTCTTCCGCTTCCGTTTCACTCATTCCCTTGCCGATCCATTCCTTTTTTACTTCATTTAAATGAAATTCGAGTTCTGAAGCCACGAATTTCTTTGCTTCCTTTGAACGAATATGGTTCATCACTTCGCTCAAATAATGATCCCATCTCTTATTCATTACACATCACTCCTCCAGCAGCCCCTTGATTGTGTTGCGGGTTGCCGCCATCGACTTTCCCTGCTTCCGAAGGTATCTTTTGCCCTTATCCCCGACCAGATAGACTTTCGTTCCTTCCTCTTTCCAGGCAGAAACGATCCATCCTTTTTGTTCAAGACGGTGCAGGATGGTATATAAAAAACCTTCTTTCCCCTCGAATTTCTGGAACCCCCGGGCTCTCAGAAGTCCCGTCAATTCATAGCCTGTTTTTTCGTTATGGAGAAGCTGCAGGATTGCTAAGGTGACCATTTCCTCACTCTCATCAGGCCTGTTGATTTGCTTATGGACTTCACTTCTCATCTTTTCTGAAAAACATAACTCTTTAAAAGCAGACTCCTCCATTGATTTCCGGAGACGATTCAGACGGTTCTCCATTTATATTGCCTCCAATCTTTCCTTCAAGAGTTCTTTTGCTCGTTTTAGCCTCGTCTTTACCGTGTTTTCTTTTATTTCAGTAATCGATGATATTTCCTTGATTGTCAAATCTTCAAAATAAAATAAATAGATAACTTCTCGATATTCTACTGGCAGTTCCATGACCGCTGCCACCAGTTCTCCATCTGCTTCATCCTGGATTACTATTTCCTCGACACTATCATACTGGCTTGATTCATAAATAGGCTGATAATCCGTCGTAAAGACATTTTTGTTATACCAGCTTTTCAAATAATCCTTGCAATGGTTGGAGGCAATCCTCCAAAGCCATGTACGGAACATTGATTTTCCGCTAAAAGTATGGAGCGATTTGTAGCATTTCACAAAGATCTCCTGAGTCAAATCCTCGGCTATTTGCTTATTTTTCACATATGAAAAAGCAAGCTGCAGAATCTCTTGACCGTATTTATCCATGATTTCATCGATTATTTCTCCTGCGTTATCGATTTCAATCATTTCTGCTGTAATTTCATCCACAACCTTTCCCCCTTCATAGTTATAGACGACGCTCTTAAGAAAAAGTTTTTGAATATACATGATAACAAATAAATCTGATGCTGTATTTAGACCTTTCTCTGACTACTGCTCCCTTGTCTTTTTGAAAATATAATCGAACCAATAAAAAAAGCACTTGATTGAACAAGTGCTTACAATTTATACAATGCTTTTCCCGCTTTTGCCGAGTGCATAGTAGATTCCGTGCTGAAGGGTTTGCAGGCATTCGTATTTTTTCAGTCCTGTCAGTGTTTCGGTGATCACCATCGCGAGTTCGGCGGAAATTCCTACAAGGATGACTTCTACACCTAACAATCTGGCGGCTGATCCAAGTTTATCAATCAACTCTGCCGTGTAGGGCGAAAGGTCCTTGTTCAATCCTGTAAGATCAAGCAATACGTACCGGGCTTGATGTTTTGGCAAGTTATTTAAGGTGTTGTCAATCAGATCCTCCGCCCGGTTCTCATCATACCGGCCGATCAGTGGAACGACGACAATTCCTTCAAGTACCGGAATCAGTGGTGAAGATAGTTCCTTCACTAGTTCCTGCAGCATCTTTGTTTTTTCTGCTACTAGGCTCTCTAATTCCTGGATATGTTTATCCTCTTGCTTTCTTGTCAATTCGCGGATGTTTTGTTGGATATTCACATCCGACGGAAAGTATTCCACAACCGTATATGGATTGGATTCATTCTGGTATTCGCTGATTTTATACCAGTAGTTCCTTCCGAATAACCCCGTAAACACCCCGGCATAATGTGCAGGGACAAAGATCCCCTGCTTATCCTTGTGCCCTAATTTATTCATTTTATATTCCCAGTCATCTTTGATAATTAGTGTGAAATTCTTTGTATCGATGTTCATTTTATCGATTCTTACATAACCCCATCCCGCTGGAACGTATGTATTGGACAGCCATTCCACAACATTGGATGTATTGATTTCCTGCATTTTCTTGAATCCTTCGCCAACGATGATCCCCTGGCGGAAACCAGTTGCCTCAAGTACTAGGTTTGTTGCTTCTTCACCTGTAATTTCATTAATTGTGTCGAAGAAGGTTTTCATGGCAGACACCCAGAAAAAAACGACGTCCCCGCCCTCAAATAATACCTGACCTGTTTTTAGGTCCCATTTTAATTCTACACCGCCAACAATAAGATCCTTTTGCATCTCCATTTAAATCCCTCACTAGTCATAGATTACGTAAATATAAAATTGAGATTTATTATCATTTATAATTCGACCCATCTTTTCCTATTTCCTGCAAATTTGTCGTTTTTTCAATAATTTGAGATTCATTACCAACGGATAACTCTTCAGTCTTAACCATAATACCCCAATAACTAACTGAACACATAACGAAATAACGCATCGATTCATTGATCGATGCGCTGGGGTAAAATATATTTTTAATCGCTGATAATCTTCATTTCTTTAAATGGATAAAAAACAACCTTAGTCGTGCCTACGATATTTTCAATCGGGACGGCTCCTATGTGGCGGCTGTCTTTACTGTTCCTTCTGTTGTCGCCCATCACGAAAACATGTCCTTCAGGTACGACTTCAGCTCCTACCGCAGTTTCATCCAATGTAAAAGATCCTGTTAGTGGTCCATCAAGCAATTGTTTCTTGATATCATCCAAATATGGCTCTTCATATGGCTGTCCATTAATATAAAGGACGTCGTTCTTATACTCGACACGGTCGCCTGGCAGTCCAATCACCCTTTTAATGTAATCCTTATCCTCGGTTGCATGGAAAACGACTATATCAAACCGCTTCGGTTCACCTACCTTAGTGACAAACATCCGCTCCTCGTTATGAAGAGTTGGTTCCATGGAAGCACCTTTTACTTCAATCGGTGTGAATAGAAAAGCTCGTATAACAAATGCCAATAATATAGCGATCAGAAAGGCCTTCGCCCATTCCCAAAGTTCATTTCTTTCTTTTACCACAGAACTGCACCCTTTCTAGTTTGGATGTTTAAGGGATTCCACATAATATAACGAAATTCCTTCTTACCATTATATCAATGTTTACAAAAAAAAGAGGCCGAAGCCCCTTTATTGTTTAAAATTTATTTTTTCACATACTGCATGAGTGTATCCGGGTCAAAACCAAGAACCCAGTTGCCATTCACTTTCGTTTGCGGTACACCCATCTGCCAGTTTCTTCAACCAGTTTTTGTGCAGCCTGCTGATCATACTGTACATTTACTTCTTTGTAGTTTAATCCTTGACCCTCAAGGAATTGTTTCATCATTGTGCAGTAAGGTCAAGTGTTTGTAGTGTAGACTGTAATATCATTCATTGCAAATGCCTCCTTCAATTTTTTAATACCCTATAATGTATTATCCCAGTTGTGCTAAATTTTTGCAAAAAAGATGCACCGGGATACCATTGTTTTTCCCTATTTCAGCGAAAAAAAAACAGAACGGGAGGTATCGTCTATAAGAAAGAAAGAAGAATGATGAGCGAACCCATTCCAATAATAAAGTACGAAATACCAGATCCTTTTTCTCTTAAACGTTGTATCCCAAATACAATTAAATAGAGAGCAATCAAGAGGTTCGCGGTTTTCAACAGCCAGTAATAATGATCGTTTATCAAAGCTGGAATCACCGACAGCGCAGCACCAAGCGCCAAAATGATTTGCAGCTTATCCAATAATGTGAGCTTCTTTTTCATCTTCCTTCCCATCCCCCAATTCCTTTTTTATTGCTATTTTTTCTAGCATTACATATGTAATTGGTTACTGTCTCGGCACCAGCAACATCACGGAAACTCCCAACAGACAGATCGCCGCACCGATCCAGTCGTATAAATCAGGTGTTTTCTTGTCGATTCCCCATCCCCATAATACAGACAACACAATGAAGACTCCTCCGTAAGCTGCGTAGACTCTCCCAAACGACGGAAAGGACTGAAACGTGGCGATGACTCCGTATAAAGCGAGCGCGAATCCGCCTGCGAGTCCCCAATAAAAGGATTTTCCTTCCCTCAGCCACAGCCAGATCAAATATCCCCCGCCAATCTCCGCAATTCCAGCTAAAATGAACAAAATAATTGCACCAAACATGATCAACACTTCCTAATCAGACTTTGTACAAGTATTATAACTAAAAAATAAGCTTCGATGACCGCATGCAAAGTGTTTTATAGCGAGTTTTTCGTTTTTATAGCGAGTTTTTCGTTTTTATAGCGAGTTTTTCGTTTATATAGCGAGTTTTTGGTTTTCATAGCGACTTTTTCATTTATATAGCGAATTGGAAATTTTCCTCGTTTTTTTCCAGTTCTCATTTTTTCATGATAAAATTAAGAAAACTATATAGGCGGGTTGTTTATGCTGAATTGGCAATATGTACGCAGTGTCAGTTTGAACGCAGAGGAAGGATCTTCTTTTGACTCATATCCATTCAATCTTCCTAGCTTTAAAAATCTAAATGAATTGGATTTACACCCAAAGGTGACATTTTTGATTGGTGAGAACGGGATGGGTAAATCGACATTACTTGAGGCGATTGCAGTCGGTCTTGGCTTTAATCCTGAAGGCGGTTCGTTTAATTTCAATTTTTCAACTTATGATTCCCATTCTGAGCTGGGGAATTTTTTGCGGATTGTTAAAGGAGTAGAACGCCCAAGGGATGGCTTTTTCCTTCGTGCGGAAAGTTTTTATAATGTTGCTTCCAATATTGAAGAAATGGATCAAGAAATATTGGGAGGCCCTAAGGTAATCAATTCATTTGGCGGGCAGTCTCTACATGAGCAATCACACGGCGAGGCATTTTTCTCAACCTTCCTTCACCGGTTTCGCGGGAATGGCCTATACATATTGGACGAGCCAGAAGCGGCACTTTCCCCGTTAAGGCAAATGTCGATGCTGAGCCGAATCCATGATCTCGTCCAGGAAAATTCCCAGTTGATCATCGCTACTCACTCCCCGATTATCATGGCTTATCCAGACGCGACGATTTATGAGTTCAGTGAGGAAGGCATTTTTAAAAGAAATTTGGAAGATACAAATCACTACCGGATTATGAAGCAATTTTTCGAGGATCGATCAAGGATGATCCATCACCTTTTAAGTGAGTAATCATCCTCGATAACATCCGGAAAAAGCTGTGTTAGAATGTTATATAGAAATAAAATCCAGGGGGGAATCGGAGTGTATAACAGTGGTTTGATCCTTGAAGGTGGAGGCATGAGAGGTGTCTACACAGCAGGGGTATTAGAGTATTTTTTGGAAAATGAATTATTTTTCCCATATATCATCGGCGTTTCGGCTGGAGCATGCCAGGGCTCTTCTTATGTTGCCAGGCAGCCAGGCCGAAACAAGCAGGTGACGATTGATTATGTGACACATCAGGATTATATTTCTTACCGGAATTTGTTGTTCAAAAAAGAGCTGTTCGGGATGGATTTCATTTTTGAGAAGCTGCCAAACGAGCTGGTCCCCTTTGATTTCGAGACATTCAACAATGCCGCGGAAACATTTCTCATCGGTACGACTGATTGCATTAGCGGTGAGCCAGTTTATTTTGACAAAAATGATATACCAGAGGATATCCTGAAGATCATAAGAGCTTCCAGCACGCTCCCCTTCATGGCTCCGGCAATCGAGTTTAGAGGCAAAACCCTGATGGATGGCGGAATTTCAGATCCCATCCCAATCAAGAAAGCGATCGCGGATGGTGTCCAAAAAAGTGTGATTGTGCTGACGAAGCCAAAAGGGTACCGCAAGAAAAAATCTTCCTTCTCCTGGCTGCCGCGATATGTGTACAAAGATTTCAAAGGCCTGCACACGGCTCTCGAAACACGCTATAAAATGTATAACGAAACGCTTGATTACATTGAAGCTCTCGAAGCAAGGAATGAAGTGATCGTCATCCGGCCATCAAGGGATCTCAAGGTTGGCCGTGTAGAACGCAATCCCGATAAACTGACATCTTTGTATGAAGTCGGCTATGAAGACGCGAAGGAAAAATTCGCCCAGTTAAACGACTGGATTGGTGCGTGAATTAAAATGAAGATTGATGAAGCACTGAGCGTTTTAACAAACACCCTTGTTAAGGATAAAAGAGTTCAAGCCATCTTTGTAAAAGGTTCCCTTGGACGTGGAGAGCAGGATGAACATTCTGATCTAGATCTCTACTGTCTTGTGGATGATGTTGATCTCTCACCCTTTCTTCAAACAAGGGTCAGCCAGTTGGAAACCTACGGAAAATTACTTTTTTATGATGATATATATATTGTCGCCCCTCAGATCATTGCGGTCTACGAAAACATGGTGCATGTCGATTTGTTTACCGTGACTGATGAAACCTTTGTAGAAAAGGACTTTTTCCAGGTTATCCATGATCCTCAAAATCGATTGAAGAAGTTTGAAGCTTCACAGACACTTCAATTATCGGCGGTTGAGTTTCAGGATGCAGTCGATGATGTAGCTTGGTTCCTTTTTCAATATCAAAAATCAGCTGCCCGCGGGAATGATTTATGGTCGGTGAATATGCTCAACCATGTGATGACAAATCTCTCAAGGGTCCTTCTCCATAGATACAAACCTGATCGTGCGCAATTGGGTGTGAAAGCATTGAAAGCTTCTCTGCCATCTGGAATGATGATCAAAATGGAAGAAATACAGGAGCACATCACTCCTAATAAACATTCAACTGCAGTTGTGCTGATGCAAAAATTGTTGGAACAGGAATCCAACTGGGTCATAAGTGAAGTTGCAATACCTGACAAAATCTCCCCGCTATGGCACAAAATGCTGCAGTATTGACCCTTTGAACCTTTCAGTGCAATCAGAACGTAAAAAAGTGCGTATCTCCAGCCAGGATGATACGCACTTTTTTTGATATATGATTTAGGCTTGTCCTTCACCTTTGGATTTCTCTCCTGGTGCAAACCAGCCGATCAGGGCAATGGATACCAATACACCGTAGAAAATGGTTGTCCATAATGTACTGTGTGGAAAATCATGATCCAAAATGGCGATCTTTTCATGTGCAAGGGTGATAACAGCCAATTTCACACCGACCCAGGCAACGATTGCATAAGCGGTTGTTTCCAATGCAGGGCGGTCGTCGAGTAGCTTAACAAACCAGGTTGCTGCATATTTGATCAGGATCAATCCAGCGACTCCTCCGAGAAGAACGATAAGGAATTTTCCTCCATCCATACCGCCAAAGTTACCTAGCGGTGAGTCTGGAAGTCCAAGAGCAAGCGCGACTGCTGCTAGAATCGAGTCAATCGCAAACGCAAGGTCGGCTAAGCCAATTTTACCGACAGTCGGCCAGAATCCCAACCCTTTTGCTTCCTTCGCATCCTCCTTATGTATATCCTCATTTTTCGCACCGAATTTCGCCTGGATGACGTGCTTTAATCCCAGGTATAGCAGATAAGCTGCTCCGATTGCCTGTACCTGCCAGACGTTTGCGATATAAGAAATTGCAAAAAGTGCACCGAACCTGAAAACAAACGCCATGAGTATACCATAACTGATTGCCTTTTTCTTTTGATCATCAGGTAAATGTTTTGCTATGATTGCCAGTACAAGAGCATTATCGGCCGATAATAAACCTTCCAGACCGATTAATATCAATAATGCCCAGGCATATTCAAGCCAAATTGATTCCATCAACCTCTCTCCTTCCACTTTGACACAGGCCTTTTTCGAAAATAAATCCACTTTTCAAACGACGTCTCATGGGCAGCGACACCAAATGAGTCTGTAAGCTATAAGTGAAATTCATCGAAAAGTAACCTTGACATCTCTTTTTAAAATGTCTCATTAACAATAGAATGACCCATTAAACATTCTGCAATTCCGGCGAATTTGCCGAGTTTCAATCCAGGTGACCCTCGATTATCTATTTCAATATACCTTTAACAAGGAATAGATAAACTTGCCAATATCGACTATAATACTCTATATTTTTTTTGCAAATTATTCAACAAATATCTTTTCTCAAAAAAAAAGCTTGCCCATTTTAATGGTGGATTCTCGATTCCTTCTTTAGTGCCATACCAATCGCGATGAATAGCAGGATAATCTGTAATAGAAAAAATATCAGGGAGAAGTTCGATTTTACCGCTAGACCGACCAGCACAGATGAACTGGATAGAAGAATCATTCCTGCAATTGCCCCATTCCCCTTGCTTTTAGACCTATTCTTCCAGATGAAAATACCCATGAAGATGATGAAGGCTAAGGCGATCACAGAAAAAACAAGCTCCACATTTACACATCCCTCTAAGTTTTGTCAGACTTCGTCATTATACCACTTATTTCCGTAAAAGAGGCAAAATTAAGCTGGCATCCCAATTTGCCAGCTGACCTCTTCATTTTGGCGGATTCGTATTCATTTCAGCGTTAGTTTAGGGGTTTCGAAGTACTACATTTAATTTAACGTCAACCGGATTCCGGGAAATTTCGACACGAATCGATTCCTCTTGCTAACAATAAGATATCAACTGCTAGCGGTAAGCTATTACCCTCTAGATCCTAGTAAGACAGTTAAAAATCCTCATGATCCAATTTATTTATCTGTCTTCTTTCCTTTTTCACTTGACTTACTTTATTCCTGTGGACATGCGTGTTTTTTGAATGTGTATGATGACTTTTCAGTTTCCGTTCCCTTTGCCAGTCATGATCATCTTCATCATGTTCATTGATTAAGCGGGCTGCACGAATTTCGTTTTTAGCTGCCAACACACGCTTGGATGGGTGTCGTTTACCTGAACTGCGGTTGAACTTTGAAATCATTTCTCCACACCCCCTGGATAAATTCCCTCTCTTTTATTTTATCATGACAACTATTGTCCATTATCTAAAAGTTGATTACCCTAAATTCTTAGCCATTCTACAGTGTTGCACGCTGTTCTATTCTTTCTTCCTCTTAACTGATCAGGATATAAATAAATATGCTTTCAATCCCTATTCAAGAAAAAAATCTTATTTTTTCCTAAAAAACCCTTTTATTAGGTGTAATATTACACTATATTGTAATTAAGGTAAATATTCTGGAAAGGGGAATATGAATGAATAAAAAGAAAGTACTTTTGAGTAGTATTGGAATTATCGCCTTTTTACTGGTCGCCAGCGCAGGTTACCTTTTATTGGCTGATCGAGATGCTTATAAATATCATACCGGGCTGGGCAGCGGGATTGCGATTTCAAATGATGATCAGCACATCGCCTTTTCTTACTACCACAACGGGAATGAGGCAATTTATATATCCAAACTGGATGGATCAAGTGTACATAGAGTGAGCAATCCAAACAAGGAGTATCACCGCCAGCCTGAATTTTCACCCGATGGCAAGAAAATTTTGTATTTATCACAAAATCGGGACCATATCCAGTCTCTCTTCTTAGCCAATCGTGATGGCAGCAATCCAGAAAGGCTTACCAAGGACACTCAGCATGTATCCGAAGCGATTTTCTCTAGTGATAACAAGACTGTTTTCTATGCCAGTACGCCTGCTGAGAATGTAAACAAATCAGAAGGAGAAGCAAAGGATGGTTTGGACCTTTTCTCTGTAAAAATAGATGGAACCGAAATACAGCAGCTGACTGACAGAGATTTTTTTTCGATGGAAAGTCTTTATTACTCGTCTAAAGACAAAGAGGTGTTCTTCAAGGACTTTAATGACTCGAATGTTTATGATCTGGAAGACGGCAGAATATATAGTGCCAATTTCAGCAGTGAATTGCCAACCGATTACTTCCATCTGACAATATCACCTGAAAGAGATGTGGTCGCCTACACGACTGTCTCCGAAGAATCAAAAGAGTCTTCACTTTTTGAATATGATTTGTATATTAAGAATTTTAATAACGGAGACACGAAGAGACTCACAGACTTGAATACATCGGTCGTCTCACCGGTCTTTTTTAACAACAAAGATGAAATTCTTTTCCTGGAAAATGAAAATTGGCCAAAGGAGCCAGAGGAATATAACTTGGTGACAGTTGACTTGAAAACGAAGAAACTGGGTGAGATTGCACTGGATATGCCTGAACTTGAGAGGGAAAATCCTTTAATGAAGGCAGTTGATTATTCGGTGAACGGCTGGACACTCGGCCTCTTGTATACGTTGCTGTTCATGCTTATTACAGTCTACATTAAACCTGGAAAAGTGTTTTCTCCGCCATTGATCAGCCTTGCAATCGGAATGCTGACAGTTGCGGCAAGCTTTGTGTTTGCTTTTGCAGTTGATCCATGGGCAGGAATCGGGGTCGGGATGATTGCTGCCTCAATATTGGCATGCAGCGCCATTTTGTTCATCTTCTCCTTGGTTCTCAAGTTCTACCGTAAAGGAGTAAAGTAATCATGCCTGAATCAATAGGTACCATTTTGACGATTCTGCTGAACGTAGCTCTTTTCGGCACGGCCAATTATTTTGCTGTAAAGCATTCTGCAGGGAATGTAAAAAAACGTCTTATTGCCGGGATCTTATTTCTGCTGTTAACCCCTGTTATTTTTTTTAGTACACTTTTTTTCAGTTTCACCTGGGATGACAGCGGTTGGGGAGCTGGGATCCTCGCTGTCATTTTTACCGGGCTTTATCTTTTAAATGGATTGATCATATTATTGTCTTCGATTCATATATATTTCAAGAATTAAATCGGGAGGACTTCTTCCAACATATTACCTGTGCCTAAATTGCTTGTCGGCTATATCCTCCACAATAAAAAAGCTGCCATTGGCAGCTTTTTTTAATTCTTGTGCTCGTCTTTATCGTCTTCTCTGATTTCCTTCTTTATTTCATCCGTGATTCCGTTCGTCGCATTCTTGAATTCTCTCATGGACTTGCCGACAGCCCGTCCAATTTCAGGGAGTTTGTTGGGCCCAAAGACAATCAGGGCAATCACGAAAATAAGAATTAATCCTGGAAAGCCTATATTTGAAAGCATTGTATCTCTCCTAATGAAAAAAGTTACTTCTATTATAACGAAAAACATTAGCGATTTGTACCCAAACTCTTTTTGCGAATGAAAATCTTTGTTTGGAAAAGAATAAGATGAAGATTTTTTTCAAAAGGAGTGATAAAAATGAAATTCATATCTATACTCGTATGTTTATTTTTATTTGCAGGTTTTTCTGGCGCTGCCCAGGCACAAACCCAGCTGCCGGCTGATTTTGGAGCTAAGGGGGCACTTCAGGATTCGTCCATTACATTGGATGAAGCCCTTGTATACGCCATCCAGGACGAGTACCTTGCTCAGGCACGTTATGATGCAATAATCGGGAAATTCGGCAGCATCAGGCCATTCACCAATATCAAAGCAGCCGAGCAGCAGCATATTAATGCCCTTTTGGTTTTGTTCCAAAAATATAATAAACAAATACCAGAGGACAATGCGAAGCAATACGTATCAGCGCCGGAAACATTAAAGGATGCGTTCAACCAAGGGGTTCAAGGTGAAATCGATAACATCGCGATGTATGATAAATTGAAAGCAATACCAGGCCTCCCTGACGACGCAAAAACGGTATTCACCCGTTTAGGAGATGCTTCAAAGAATCATCTGAGAGCATTCCAGAGAGGTGCAGGACGAGACTAAGACCATCACCGTGAACAGTCATAATTAAAAAAGATCGGAGCAGGCTTCGATCTTTTTTTGTGATTCTTTATCAATTCAGGTGTTCTTTTCTTGCAAACCCATCATTCCCCCTCTTTGCGATCGTGTTTAAAGAAAAAATCCTCTTAAAATAGAGGAATCTATTCCTTCGTATCTAATTACTTTCATAATAAGGAGGAATGAAATCATGCACCCATTTGTATTTGCCTGTATTGCTCCCCACGGAGGAGAAATTATTCCTGAGCTAAAGGGGCCAGATCCCCAACGGATGGCTGCCACCAGGGAAAGCATGGAAAAGCTGGGAACGTATATGACTGAGGCCAAACCTGATTGCATCATCGTCCTTACCCCTCATGGAACAAGAATCAATGGAATGTTCTCGATATCTGATTCTGAAAAAATGAATGGCAGCTGGAAAGAAAATGATGGAATCTTTGAGATGGAAAAACACGTTGAACGGGACCTGGCCAGGAAAATTGCTGAAGAAGCAAATAAAAACGGGATCGCTTCATCAACCATCAATTATGGGACATCGAGTGGGCCGATTTCCTGCCTGCCACTGGATTGGGGAGCAATCGTACCGCTCCGTTTCATGCCGGATGTTCCTGTTGTTGTCATTACTCCCCCAAGAGAGCTAAGTTTTGATACTCATCGTAGGTTTGGCCGCTCACTTCGAGAAGCAGCTGCTCAGTATAATAAACGGGTCGGGTTAATTGCCAGCTGTGATTGGTCCCATACCCATGACGAAAATGGACCATATGGTTTTGACCCGGCTGCAAAGGACCTGGATGAACAGGCAGTCCATTACATCAAGGTAAACAAATTAGAGAAAATGGCAGAATTCGAGTCCGGTTTTATTGAGGCTGCAAAACCAGATGGCATTTGGCAGACGCTGATTCTGGCTGGAGCTATCCCGCCAGATGAAAGGCATGTAGAGTTCCTGTCATATGAAAGCCCTACCTATTTCGGATTAATTTGCGCAGCATATTTTACAAAAGTAAAAATCCAGTCATGATGACTGGATTTTTTCACTGATATCAGCTCTTATGTCCTGAATAAGTTTTTCTGATAAGTTAGCAGGAAGCGACGAGCCGCCTTCCAGCACCCAGGCGTTCATCAGTTCAAGGTCCGACTTCTGGAAGGTTAACATATAGCCCTTCTCTTCATAGGTGATTTCCGCTGTTACATGCTCCTGGTCATAAGATTCATCGTCAATAATCATATTTGTAATCTTATATGGTTTCATGTTTGTACTCCTTTTAGAGAATTTGCTTAGTAAAAGAATACCCGTAAAGTTTGATGTTTAACATAATCTTTCCGTACAAACATAATGTAACCATTATAAGGATGTTTCACCAGCTGGCCCTTTTCTCAATAGTATTTTCCTTTGGCAGTCTTTTCAAAAACCTCCCAACGGCTGTTTACATAATAAATTTATAATAAACAAATTTATCAATAACTCATCATGTAAACCACTTTATATAAACTCCAACTGCAATAAATGAAAGTAAAATAACAACAATGTAAATTACAGAAAGATTGGTCGTGTTCTTCTTTGCAGCATTGCTGTAGTCATCATCCCCTTTTCCAAACAGCAATATTGTTGAAAATAAAGCGCCTAAAAGGATGATGACAACCAAAATAAGTCCAAAAGTCATGATTTACACCTCTATTATTAATTATAGTTTCCTATAATTATAAACCTTTTTCTTTTCTGATTTGGTCAAAAAGAATCAATGTGAATTAATTAATCGATCACCATCAACTTTTGCAGATGTCTCTCCTTTTACCTGTTTTAATGTGGCAACAATCAGAAAGCTGACAATGACCAACAAAAGCCAGGAACTCACTTTTCCAAGATGAACAAGGCTCCATGCTTCCATTTGATTCGGGTATTGCCATGCGCCAAAGAACGTGGCGATATTTTCCGCTATCCAGATAAAGAACCCGATAAGCACAAAAGATAAAGCAATTGGCATACGATACTTAATTCCGCCAATTTCATATGTAACCCATGATTTCCAAAAGACAATCATCACAAGTCCTGATAACCACCAGCGAATGTCCAGCCAAAAATGGTGAGTGAAAAAATTCAAATAGATGGCAGCTCCAAGTGGAACAACCAGCAAAAACGACGGCCAATCAACGAGTTCAACCCTGAGTCTCCGCCACGCCTGGCATAGATAACTCGCCACACTTGCATACATGAATCCGCTGTACAAAGGTACACCAAAAAGCTTCGAATAGGCCTCTTCTGGATATGTCCATGACCCCATATTCACTTTGAAGATTTCGAGTGACAGACCGATGAGATGGAACAAGGTAATCACCTTTAGCTCATCCCTGGTTTCCAGACCTGATCGCAGCATCCCCCATTGCATCAACAGGAAAATAAGCAGCAGCCAGTCATAGCGTGGCAGGAATGGGAGTTCTATTATTTTTGTAATCGCCAATGAGGCGAAGATCACGACGGGAAAAATGCATGACAGTGCCTGCTCCCAGCCAAAACGAACAAGTTGCTTGATTGCCTTCATAGTTAATGCCCCCACCTTCAGTCGTGAATATCTTCATCGCATTGATATTCCAAAATGTCTCCAGGCTGACATTCCAGTGCCTTGCAAATCGCATCCAAAGTCGACACCCTGATTGCTTTTGCCTTGCCGTTTTTTAAAATAGAGAGGTTTGCCATTGTGATGCCGACCCTGTCGGAAAGCTCCGTCACGCTCATCTTCTTCTTAGCAAGCATTACATCAATATTTATTACTATTGCCATTGTTATCACCTCAGACTGTTAAATCGTTTTCTGACTTTATTTCTATGGCATGCGTCAACAGCTTTTCAAGAACTGCCGCAAAAGCTGCGATTACGACGGGAGCAAAAGTAAGTACCATTCCAATAATGATGACACTAGGAGCATCGTCCTTTTCGCCAATGAGATAGAAAAACGGCATGCTTGCCAGATATAAGACACTAATTGCAATGGCGCAGAATTTAATATTTCTCAAAGCTTTTACAGAACTCTGTGAAAATGCTGTGTTCTTGTCAATGTAACCGAGCAGCAGAAATGCCTGATATAGGGCTAAGAAATAAGGAACCACAGCCGCATACATAACCCCAATCACTGGATACAGAAAATTGACAAGCTCCCAGTCGCTTTGCGATGCATTCCTGAGCAGCCATGGCAGCAAAAAAATGCACGCAGCCAGTATCGGGATAGCCAGAAGGAAAACTACCACCTTTAAAAACAATGTTTCTCGTTTCATAAAAGCACCTCATTCACTTAATGTCATATTGAATTTAACAAAAATTTTATCGTAAATCAATAAATTTTTGGTTTAATTCATGATATTTTTATCAACAATGTATAAAGCCAGCTTTTCCAATTTCACCCGTTATTGCAAAATGGATTTGAAATATTGCTACGTACCCAAAAAAATAAAGCCGCCAAATTGGCGACTTTATCAAGTATTATTTTGTTTTACTGTCTTCGGTTCCACTGACGCCTTTTTATCGCCAGTCGACAGCCAAGTTACGAATATCAGCATGATCATTGCTCCTGTCAGCTGGACGTTTTGGAGCATGGTATCGAACCAAATGACCGAAATTACCATGACAGTTAGAGGCTCTACACTTGAGAGAATGCTCGTTTCGACAGCGGAGATATAATTCATGCTTCCGAGGAATAACAGGAATGCTAACGTTCCGAAGAATATCAATATCGCCATTATCAAAAGCATTTTAGGCTGAGTAATGGTCGTCCATTCCTTTGAAAGCCAGACTCTGTTAACCAGTCCGAGCATTATCCCCCCGAACAACATGCTCCAGCCAACGATGGTGAGTACGCTCCATTCTTTCATCAACCGTGATGGATAAAGCGTGTAGAACGCAAATGTCAGCCCTACAGCAATTCCCCAGAGAAGGGCTTCTGTGCTGACCAGCAAACTGCTCATCGAACCATTCGTCAATAACAGGAACAAACCTGCCAATGTTCCAAAAATGCCTAATATCTGATAGCGCGGCGGCCATTTTTTATGGTGAAAAGAAACATAAAGGACCACAAAAATCGGAGCGGAGAATTGCAGCAAGGTTGCCACGACCGCATTGCTTGTCTGAATCGCCATCGTAAAGGTGAACTGCAAACCAACCATTCCCAGGATACTGAATAAGATTAGCTGATTTCGCCAGTATGGTGTTTTAACAACCGTGAAAATATCCTGTTTTTTCATCGCAAGATAAGCCAGTATACTGCTTCCGGCAATGATCATCCGGATTGTCAGGATAAAAGGAACCGACAATTCCGTATTGGCCAGCACCCATTCCGTGATCGACCCTGTCATTCCCCAAAGCATCGCACCTATAACAATCATAAGGATTCCTTTTAATCGCAACATCTTGAACGCCCCTATTACCAAGTGATTCTACCTTTATCATTCTAACAATTATATACTACCATAAAAATTGAAGGAGTCTCTTAAACGAAAGGGAAAGTTGATAGTCTGCTTGCTTCAAATTACCAAAGGGTTTCAAGTGGCAAATTCACAACCCTTATTTTACCAAACTGTTTTCTAAAGCTAATCTACTAAAATATCTGATCATGGGGTAATTAATGGATAAGAAGAAAAAATAAACCGAAAGTGGTGAATACATGGAACTCAATAGACAACTTCCCCTTACAAAACAAAATCGGGTTGGGAAATTCCTTCCACTTGCTGTCCTTGGCATTGCGGGGACTCTTTATGCCATGAATATAAACCGCCGGCGAAAAACTGCAAATTCTTCACACTCCAGGACGCTTAAAAATATTGAACACGGATCTAAAGATATAGCTATTGAATGGGAGGCTCTCGGTGATTCTTACCGGGTGTTCCGGGACCGGGAGCTTATTTACGAAGGAACTGAGCCGAAGTTTGCGGACAATTTCCTGACTCCTGGCACATTGTATTCTTATAGGATCGACTCTCTTATGAATGGGGAAGTGCAACAGAGTATGCGAATACAAACCACTACTTCTGTTAATCACAAAGAGAAAGACAATGTTCTCGAGGATCTCCTCATAACGACGATTGTCACAGAGGGCCAAGTCAGTTTTGAATGGGAGCCGATCGAGGGTGTGACGGAGTATACCGTCCATCGAAACGGCATGCAGCTCGAGAAAGTGACTTCCTGTGCTTTTACTGACAGAGGCATCCAGGATGATAAAACTTATACTTATACCATCAAAGCAAGACGACCTTTGCAGCGCTCGGAACAAGTAAAGTGGGAGCTAAAATCACTGATTGCCAATGCCGTTGGAGCAATCAAGAAAGATTCATCTAAAAGGATGGCAGCTGATGAAGAGTTTTCCATTACCAAACGGATTGGTCCAATTCAAGAGCTTTTGGATACTAATCGTGAACACAGCTTTACAAACGGAAATTGGCAGCTGAGATACACTACCTTTTTAAAAGAAGAAACTTTGAAAAACCCAAATGCAGCATCTGGGGATCAATATTTTAAAGGTGACGACCGTTCCTTTGATCCTGACTCGACTAAGTATCGGACACGAGGTGACGTCTTCATCGACACAGAAAGCCAGTCCGCATTGCTCAATAAAAATACTGGACTTACCGAAGCTTTCAGCGTTAATCATGAACCTGTCGAATCAGCTAAAGCTTCTGAAGATGGAATCCAATTGGAAAAAGTCATGATCGATGGCGATAGTATTAAGTTCATCCTAAAGCATACTGTCGGCAATCCGCTCGTCGTCTCCCCTGCCATTGATTATGTCGTTTGCGGAGTCTTTTATAAAAACAACGAATTCGATTTGATTGGAACCCATGATCAGGCACCTGAACATGAAATTTATCTCAAAGGACCAGGAACAGACAGCTGGCTAGTAATCCACCAAACACATAGCAAAGGCCTGGAAATGATGGCTGGAGCATTGGCTAATCATTACTGGCGCTACTCTTCTTTCACCAGCTAAAAAAGAACGGAAAAGCGATTTGAACTGCTCCCCGTCAAGTAGACAGTGGAAATAATAAAAACAATCTAAGCGGCTTTAGCCCTGTATTCTAAAGGGCTAAGGCCGTTTAATCTTTTTTGGTAACGTTCATGATTATAAAAG